>JAYZJO010000030.1:0-51142 GCA_036164375.1 Chlamydiota bacterium
ATTATTATATATTTTATTAAACAGTTATGTTAACATAATCGTTTAACCACTAAGCGAGTCAAAAATTTTATGAGTTTCAAAGAATTAAATTTAATACCAAGCATCCTGAAATCAATCGAAAAATCGGGATATACAACACCTACCCCCATTCAGGAGCAGGCAATCCCACGCGTTCTCGAAGGTCATGACATTCGCGGATGTGCTCAAACAGGAACCGGAAAAACGGCTGCCTTTATTCTACCTACACTACAAAAGCTATCTATGCCTTCGAACAAACCTGGAAAAGGACCTAGAGCCTTAGTTCTTGTACCAACTCGAGAGCTCGCAATGCAAGTAGCAGACGCTGCCACAAAATACGGAAGCAACATGAACCGCATGAAAACAGTGTGTATCTATGGCGGCCAACCTTACCCTGTACAAAACAGACAACTTTCTAGGCACCATGAAATACTTGTTGCGACTCCTGGACGATTGATCGACCACCTTAATAGAGGACGCATTGATTTTTCTCGGTTAGAATTATTTATCCTCGACGAAGCTGACCGCATGCTAGACATGGGCTTCATTGACGACGTCGAAATGATTTCATCAAAAGTCCCATCCGATGTACAAAACTTAATGTTCTCTGCAACTTTCAAAGGACACATCATGAAGCTTTCACAAAAGCTCCTGAAAGATCCTGTAGAAATTATGATTGAGCCTAATGTAAAGAGCCATGAAAACATTGAACAAATCCTCCACTATGTCGACAACATGCCCCACAAGCTCAGAATACTAGACCACTTACTTGATGATGAGACATTAGATCAAGCAGTAATTTTCACATCAACAAAGTCATTTGCCGATGAACTCGTAGACAAACTTAAAGATCGTGACCATAAAGCAGAAGCTCTTCATGGAGACATGAGTCAGCATAAGCGTACAAAAACAATAAAAAGAATGCGTGAAGGCAAGTTCCGTATCCTTGTTGCTACAGACGTCGCTGCACGTGGAATCGATATTCACTCAATAACACACGTCATCAACTTTGACTTACCTCAAAGTGTTGAAGATTACGTTCACAGAATTGGCCGTACTGGTCGTGCACAGAACAAGGGTACAGCTCTAACATTTGCAGCTCCAAAAGACACGATTCTTCTTAGAAAAATTGAAGAATTTACCGGGAAAAAAATTACCCCACAAGAAATTGCAGGACTAGAGCCAACGATAAAAGATCGCTCCGGACTCAACA
The DNA here is from genome assembly GCA_036164375.1 of Chlamydiota bacterium. Lineage (GTDB taxonomy): Bacteria > Chlamydiota > Chlamydiia > Chlamydiales > Criblamydiaceae > JAYZJO01. The sequence goes on from JAYZJO010000030.1 coordinate 1,232, forward strand.
CCCGATCAAACAAAAACGGAAGATCAAGACCAAGACGTGCCGGTCGTTTTAAAGAAGGCGGCAACTCACGCCGATCTGGAGAACGTCGATCAGGAGAGCGCCGTTTTGGACGAAGCGATGAGAGTCGTGACTCTAAAAAATCCGGTGAAAACGGTGGCTGGAGTAAAGGACGTAGATTTGGAGCACAAAAAGATTCAAAACCTGGAAATCGTTCAGGTGGACGTCAAAAGCAGAAAAGTTACAGATAGTACCATTTACTTAAACACAATAAATTGGTAGTATTTCTTTATGTCTTCGTTAATTGGAATACAAGCACTATCAAAATCTTATGGAACGCAGATCCTTTTTAAAGGGATCTCGTTCAATATCAATCAAGGGGATCGCATAGGCCTTTTGGGGCCGAATGGTGCTGGCAAGACGACGCTTCTCAAAATTTTAATGGAAATTGAGTCATCCGACGAAGGGGTAATTACAAAACGAAGAAATCTTCGCGTTGGGTACGCCAGTCAATCTCCTAATTTTCCCGAGCTTCCCATTGAGGACGTTCTAGTTCAAGATATCAAAAACGGAAATGAACATGACTTGAGAACGCGTGCGCGCATTTTACTTGGTAAAGTGCAGTTTACTGATCACTCTCAAATTGCATCCACCCTTTCAGGAGGATGGAAAAAGCGATTAGACATCGCTCGCGCTCTTATGCATGAGCCTGATGTACTCATCTTAGATGAACCTACAAACCACCTTGATCTAGAAGGAATCTTATGGCTAGAGTCGTTTATCCAACGTGAGCGATTCACATGCATTACCGTGAGTCATGACAGATATTTCCTAGAAAACGTTGCCAATAAAATAGTAGAAATCAATCGCTGCTTCCCAGAAGGACTTCTCTCTCTCACTGGCAGCTTAAGTGATTTTATGGAGCACAAAGAAGAGCTACTCCAAGCTCAAGTTCAAAAACAAAAGGGCTTACAATCTGCACTACGCCAAGAGGTTGAGTGGCTCAAGCGCTCACCTAAAGCGAGAACAACAAAATCGCAGTCGCGCATAAAAAATGCATATAAGATGATGGATGAGCTCTCAGACATCAAACAGCGCAACAAAGTATCCAAAGTAAAAGTCGATTTTACTGCCTCTGACCGAGAAACCCGCAAATTAATTATTGGGAACAATCTTTCCAAAACGCTTGGAGGAAAGGAACTTTTTAAAGGGGTTAATGTCACTCTATCACCTGGTACCCGCCTCGGCATTGTCGGAAAAAATGGTACAGGAAAAACAACACTCCTTAGAATACTCGCGAATATGTTAAAGCAAGACATCGGAACGATGAAGTACGCTGAAGACCTAAGCCTCGTCTACTTTGATCAGCACCGCGAAGAGATCGACCCAAACGTCACCCTCCGAAGAGCCCTATCTCCCATCGGCGATACCGTAAATTATAGAGGGAATGAAATACATGTGAATGGCTGGGCTTCAAAATTTTTATTTTCACCAGAACGTCTTGAACTCCCCGTTAGATGTCTTTCTGGTGGTGAGCGAGCCCGCATTTTAATCGCCCGACTCATGCTTAAACCCGCCGACGTTCTTTTCCTCGATGAGCCAACGAACGATCTAGACATCGAAACGCTCGAGGTTATCGAGCAAAGCTTAAACGAATTTGGCGGTGCGGTTGTTCTCATCACCCACGATCGCTGTCTGATGGACCGGGTATGCAATACCATTATTGGCCTGGGTATTGGAGCTGAACCCGAATTTTTTGCAGACTATAGTCAGTGGGAATCTGCAACATTGAATGTTAAAGAAGAAAAAGTTTCAAAAGAAAAAATAGTCAAACCAAAAACAACGCCTTCTGAAAAGCCCAAACGTTTATCTTATAAAGAGCAAAGAGAGCTCGATGGCATGGAAGAGGCCATTATGAATACTGAGTCTAAACTTGAAAATTTAAAAGCTCAGCTAAACGATCCAAAAATCGCAAGTGATAGTGATCGGTCATTAAAACTGTATCAAGAGCTGGCCGATACTGAGCACGAACTTGAAAAACTATTTGCACGTTGGGAAGAACTCTCCAGCAGAGTTAAATAAGCTTTGCTGGCAGTTGACAGGACTGATTTTACGCATCTCTTCATCCTCTTTTCTAAGCTCTTTAAACTTATTCAGGAAATTATCTTTTACTGTTCTATCTGTTAACATTTTAGAAGGCGTATCGGGTAAGTCTATCTTTATCGCCCTTTTAAATTCTCTATAAAAAGGCTTCATCACATTGTAGTTTGTGTTAGGAGAAACAAACTCTTTTTTATTTCCTTTGGTAACAAAGCACTGTGTAACAATAAATATTTTCACGGCTTGCGTTATATATTCATCGTAGACACGCTTTTGAATGCTACCTTCAAACTTTTCACTCTTTGGTAAATTTAAAACCTCTTTTAATTTTACATGTAAAGGTGTGTATTCATTTTGTTGACTTGTTGCAGCCGTTATCTCTCCTGACAGGTATGGAAACAAGTGTAACTCTACCAAAACCCTCACCTGCTCTTCATCAGATTCTTCTGACTTTTGCTCTCTTTTTACGCCGGATAAAATATTGTTTACACCCAAACAAATCAAACTTTTATTAATCACAAAACACCTCTAATTAAAAAAAAACTTTAAACAAGTACTAAATATAACACTAAGATTGCCATAGACAAATAAAGAATTGAATGGTAAAATGCTCTTATGACAAACGCATTATCCTTATTTAAATCAAATATCAGCTCTGAAAGCAAACCTTACGCCTTGGATTTCAATTTGCCGGATTGGAAGTCTTGGTGTATAGACTCAAAGCTACCAAAGTTTACTGCTACTCAAATTTATCAGTGGATTTTCAAAAAAAACATCACCAACCCAGAATTATTCACAAACCTCCCACTTGCCGTCAGAAAATCACTTGCTTCAGGGTTTAACTGGGATTTACCACATATTGACTCACATCTTATCTCTAAAGATACTAGCGAAAAGTTTCTGCTCAAAACAAATGATGGACATCTTTTTGAAATGGTACTGATGCCTTATGACAATAGAGCTACTCTATGCATCAGTAGCCAAATAGGCTGCAAGATGGGCTGTACTTTTTGCCAGACAGGAAAAATGGGGTTGGCAAGAAATTTAAGCTCAGGAGAGATCCTGTCCCAAATTATTCTCGCCAATCAGCTGATGATTGAGAAAGGAATGGACCGCATCGTTTCAAACATTGTATTTATGGGAATGGGAGAGCCTCTAGACAACTATGACTCTGTTGTCAAGGCTTGCGCAACCATGATTGATGACAAAGGTTTTGGATTATCTAAATCACGTGTCACAGTTTCAACAAGTGGATTAATCCCTGAGATTCGCAAACTTGGCAGAGACCTTCCTGTGAGATTAGCAATTTCGTTACATAACGCCGACGAAGCAAAGCGCAGTGCTATGATGCCGGTCAACAGAAAATATAGCTTGGCTGACCTCAAAGAAGCGCTTATCGAATACCCCGCTCCCTCAAGGCATGGTATTACCTTTGAATATGTAATGATTGAAGGCGAAAATGATACTATTCAAGATGCTAAAAAACTTGTTAAGTATCTTCATGGAATCAAAGCAAAAGTTAATCTAATACCGATCAATAATTTCCCCGGCATAGAAATGCATCCTTCTAGTGCTGACCGGATTAGAACCTTTCAAAAATATCTAAGTGACCGATCAATACCCGCCCCCGTGCGCTACAGCCGCGGACAAGATGTAAGTGGAGGCTGCGGCCAGCTTGCCGCTAAACGTGAAGAGCAAGTGAATATGGACCCAAGAGTCCTTCATCGCGAGAGAAGAAGACTCGCAAGGAATAATATTGTGAATAATGCATGAGCATTGTATTAACACAGTATGAACAGTAATGTATACACAGGAAATATTGTAGACCTCTACGCGAAAAGAATTTTTTATGGTTCAATTTTCGTGATCTCTGGGAGCATCGCTACAATCCAGGAAACTGGCCCTGAGAAAAAAAACTTCCCATATATCCTCCCTGGTTTTATCGACGCACATGTCCATATCGAGAGCTCAATGCTTGTTCCTACTGAATTTGCCCGCCTTGCTACCACCCACGGAACAGTAGCCACAATCTCTGATCCCCACGAAATAGCAAACGTCTGTGGCATGGACGGCGTTAGATTTATGATTAACAATGCAAAAAACACCCCTTTGCACATATTTTTTGGTGCCTCGCCATGTGTGCCTGCAACCTCTTTTGAAACGGCAGGGGCAACGCTCAAACCTGCTGATATAGAAGAACTCTTCGTTAAAGAAGGCTTACTCTACTTGAGTGAAATGATGAACTATCCTGGAGTTCTCAACAAAAATCCCGATGTGATAGAAAAAATTCGGATTGCGCAAAAATATGGGAGACCCATTGACGGACATGCTCCCGGGTTATTTGGTGAGGATGCTAAAGAGTACGCCTCTGCAGGAATTACTACTGATCATGAGTGTTTTACCCTTGAAGAAGCTCTTGGAAAAATTCAATGTGGCATGAAAATACTTATTCGCGAGGGATCTGCTGCAAAAAATTACGAAGCCTTACACACACTCATAAAAACCCATCCTCAAAGCGTAATGTTCTGTAGCGATGATAAGCATCCAGACAATTTAATAGAAGGTCACATCAACGATATCGTTAGAAGGTCTATAGCGAAAGGCTACAACATTTTTGATGTTTTGAAGTGTGCCTGCATCAATCCCGTAGAGCATTACAAACTCCCATTAGGAACTCTAAGAGAAAAAGATCCAGCAGATTTTATTATCGTCAGCGATTTAAAAGACTTCAGAGTAACACAGACATATATCAAAGGAGAAAAAGTTGCTGAAAATGGCACATCTCTTCTGAAATATCAACAACCTGAATGTATTAACAATTTTAACATCCACCCAATAACAGACGGTGAACTTCAACTACAGTTATCAAGTAACTCTGTAAAAGTCATTGAAGCTAAGGATGGCGAACTGGTCACTAGTGAAATTCACGAACGCGCCAAAGTAGAATCAGGAAACCTTGTCAGTGATGTAGAGAAAGATCTATTAAAAATAGCGGTGGTTAACCGCTATACTAAAGCAAAGCCTGCTATTGCACTTGTGAAAAATTTCGGGCTAAAATATGGAGCTATCGCATCAAGTGTCGCTCATGACTCTCATAACATTATTGCTGTTGGCGTCGACGATAAAAGCATGTGTGAAGCGATCAATGCTATTATTTCCTGTAAAGGTGGAATTTCGGCATTTGAAGGAAGTAATGGAGAGGTCCTCTCTTTGCCGGTAGCCGGAATCATGTCTGATCGCGAAGGTTCCGCAGTGGCACGGCAATATTCACGATTGGATCAAAGAGCAAAAAGCATGGGATCAAACCTAACCTCACCATTTATGACTCTTTCATTTATGGCATTGCTCGTGATCCCCTCATTGAAACTGAGTGACTGCGGGCTATTTGATGGCGAAACATTTGACTTTACTTCACTAGAAATATAATACCAATCCCAATAAATAAAGCTGAAAATAAGCATCATTTGCCGGGCATCTTTTGATCAATCTTTTTTCATTCATATTCAGTAATATAAATATCAAAAAGATTGTCAAATTCTGCACCGGCATCTCATCCTTATTTGCAGCTTTATTTATTGGGATTGGTATAACACGCCCTAAACTATTGCTACTCCATTAAACCTGCAATAAACAACCCCTTGTCGACAGCAAACACGTCAGCTATCTTTTTAGCCTTGTCTATAGTGAGTAGTTTTTGCCTTTGATTTAAGGGCGTTTGATATACTTTCTTAGTTGGCTTTCTTGTCAGCTGCTCAAACCGTGATACCATTGCTGTACTAAAGCTATCATCATATTTTTCTTTATACTCTTTTACTAATTCTTTCTGCGTCCAATCTTTGTATTCTACACGCAAACCTTTAAACAGTGTTGCTCTGTAAGTGAATTCAATCGATTCTAATCGAATAAAGTATTTATTCAAGCTTGCAATCAACCCAGCTAATTTTTCACCGTTTGTCCTTTTGTAACTTTCCACCCGCTTCAGCATTTTTGCTGAGTCCGCTTTATTCGCATGTGAAGTTAATTGAGATAATGAAGTACAAAACAACTTTTCTAAGTAGGTTCGCTGATCTTCATTTGCCATTTGCAAAAGAGAAATACGCATGCGGTAATCGATCTTTTTAACAGCATTAGATGTACTTCCACTGATTTCATTTTGAACCTTAGAAATTTTCTTTATCATACGAGTATGAATACATTCAGAGTTTTGAAGCAAAGTGAAACGATTTTTATACACGACATTTCTTAAGACCTCATCTGAATCACTAATTTTCACTGTCATTAGGCTATCGAAAAAATCAGACCTTTCTCTAAGCTCAGCCTGGACATCTCTCACCTGTTCCAAGTAAATTTTCAAGACACGAACTCTTAAGTCGCTTTTGGGTAACGCTGATATAGCCTTTTTAACTTCTTTTTTAAATATTTTTAAGAATATTTCCGTGGCTTTACGGGGAGTCAACTTAGCTTGAGCTACGCTGTTAATAATTTTAATACTTCGGTCTCTAAGTTTATTTTCTCCGATTTTCCCATCGATAAAAGTGTCGCTTTGATTTGCAGATATCGGCAGTTCATCAGTACTGTTTTGCTGATCATATGCATGACTGTGCTTGAGGTAGACAAATTTGTTGCTTTCGTCCACGTTTCCATTGGGGCTAATAGGCATCGCATAAATACAAGGAAGAACACTAGCGTGAGCTGCCTGTGTTTGATGGTAATTTTTTCCTCTTGATTTAAGATTAGCTCCAACACCAAACTGGTTTTCTGCACCACCGTAGGAAAATTTAAATGGAGTATCATAGCAAAGAATCGTTTGTTGGAAAAACAATTGAATTCTTTTATCGACATGTTCCTGAATGAGTTGTTTATTGTCATCAATCACTTGTTCTTTGTTCAAATAATAGTTGACAACCTCTTTTGGTGCTTGTTTCTTTGAAGCCTTAAGAGCTTGGACTTTTTTACTCTGCTCTGAGATAGAGTTGTAAATCTGAAGGTGTAGACTTTTTTCTGCTGCGAAAAGAATTGTTTCTCTTTTATAAGTTGGCTTAGAACAAAATAATTCGTAATTTTCTGCTGTAATTCTGTGAAGGGCTAGTCCCATATTTCTTATTAAACTCCTATACATGTGAAAGATAGGACAAAAAGATAACACGTTACACGCTAATAAAGCTACTTATTTTGCAAAAAAAACGTACATTACTGCAAAAAGTTAAAAAACTACCTTTTAAAATAATTAAGATACATACAATTCGATGCTAGTAACCTAACCTCTTCATCGACTGTTTTAAGAAGTAAATCGTAAACTTCGTCCGATTTATAGCTTTCGATCGCATCATAAAAAACTTTATGACAAATTTCATAATCCCCATGGCTCGTTATTGCCCAATAATTAAGTTTAGCGGCAATATACAAACAAGATAGGCTGTTGTTAGTCCACTCCCCAACATGTCCGATATCGGCAAAAAAATCCTCTCCATCAACAAGTCCATGAATAATCGCCTCTACTCCCAGTAAAGAACAAACGGAAAAAGCACCAAAAAATGAAGGCACACACACACCAGCCAAAAGAGCATTGAGCTGCGCCAAAGTCCCTAGATTTTTCCCTATAGATTTTAATCCCACCCACGATCTTTTAAAGTAGCTATAAGAAGAGGTTTCTTTATCGACCCTTAGTTTAATCTGTTGAAAAATTTCCCTAACCTGTTGTTGCACCCTTAACTGATGACTATGAAAATCTTTTTTAACAACCTTCTCTGCAATATTTAAAGTTGAGAGTTTCACTGAAATTGGACTTTTAGCAAAAAAACAGCGCTTCCCATAAATAGATAGTACGTGCTCTAAATTTCTCATTATTGTTTTAAGTCTGACATCATCATCAACACCACCATCCTCAAGATAAGTCTTGTTGTATAACTGCTCTATTTTTGCGTAGTCGCCTTCACAAGCAATCGAATCCATCACACTAAGAAAAACAAAATATGTAAAAAACACTTGTCCACCGAAATCCGCAACATGCCCCCAGTCGATAGAAACCTCTCGTCTATCAACAAAAAGAAACAGAGACTCAGCGGTCATCTCATAAGTACCATAGCTCAAACAGCCAGACACACATGCAGTAAGAACCGTAGCTGCAGTGGCACTGACGATGAGCGCTATCTCGTAAAACACTCCGTTTTGAGCCCCGCAAGTATTGAATCCTCGCACTAACCTTCCAAGCCAGTTTTTCTTAATGACCTCTCGCTTAATTAAGTAGTCAATTTTTTCGATACATAAAGGCTGAACTTCTCTATTCATTCTACCGTCCAGCAGCGGTGAATTTTTTTATTATGAAAATCCAAAGGGATCGTTTTGTGAGTGATCTCTTTAATCTGCCTTCCTTTGAAAAGGGTCTCATCAAAATGAAATTTTCTTGAATTGGTACTAAAGAAAATGGTGCCACCATCATTAAGTAGCATTAGTGCTTTCTTGATCAAAAACTGATAATCCTCTTGAATATCGAACATCTCATCCATCTTCTTGGAGCGCGATATTGTAGGCGGATCAATAACAATAACATCGTATTTATTCCCTGACTCAACCTCATCGAATAAAAACTTCATACAATCTGCTCGAACGATTTCGTTATTAATTTTTGATAAACCGTTCAACTGAAAATTATCGCGACTCCACTGTGTATATGTATTTGACATATCCACGCTTTTAGTAAACTTCGCTCCCATCGTCGCAGCGTGAACACTAAAGGAACTTGTGTACGCAAAGAGGTTTAACAGCCTTTTTTCCTTCGCCAGCTTAGCCACCATCTGCCTGGTTTCCTTGTGATCCAAGAAAAGACCGGTATCAAGGTAGTCAGTCAGATTAATCCAAAACTTTACACCATACTCAAAAATCTCAAAATACTCTTTTGACTCCCCTACCTTCTCATACTGCTCTGTTCTCTTTCTTTTGATGCGCGATCTCCAAAAAATATCGCAATCATTTACGCCGAATAGTGAGCTGAGAGCTTGATTGGTTAAATTTTCCAATTCACAGGGAGCTTCATCACTTCCACGTAACTTTGTAAAGTAATGAACACAAAATCTGCCATCGTAATAATCTATTGCAATGGGATACTCTTTAATATCTCGATCGTACACTCGGAAGGCATTCGTACGTGTACGCTTGGCCCATTTTTTAATATGCTTATAGTTTTTACGTATCTTATTTTTCAGTGGAGATGACTTGTCTTCGCCATCAAGAATCTCTAAAAAAGCTAAATTATTTTCTTGATTCATTTTAATTTCCTTACATGAAGTAAGAAAAAAGAATACACTAAATTAACATTATAAAAAACCACTAAACAGAGGGCTGAGACAACTGACAAAGAAAGTCTTTGATCTTATATTTTGAAATGCGACTGATTTTTTGGACTTCTGCAAAAGTAATTGCATCGTGCCCTACAGTCCCTTCTAAAACCCGCAGTAGATAGTTCCAAAGCGCGACTGTCACTTTTACGTCGTCTAAAGCTCTATGGTCTTTATGATGATCATCCGCTTGAAAACCGACGTACTCCTTTAATGTACCCAATTTATAGTCAGAGCTATCCGTGATTAACCGCCTAGACAAAAGCATCGTGCAAGCGATTGGATTTGCAACCCCTTTTCCGATACGCGCCATTTCAGCTGACAAAAACCGACCGTCAAACGAGGCGTTATGAGCAATTATTGGCCTATTACCCACAAAACAACTAAACTCTTCCATTACCTCTTCAGGAGTTGGTTGACTACTGACCATTGCATTGGTGATACCAGTTAGAGACGTGATAAAAGGAGGGATTTTGGTGCCCGGATTGCATAGCGAGCTAAAAGTAGATTTAATTGTATTTCTCTCAACAATAGCAGCTCCAACTTCAATAATGCGATGTTCGCTCGTGGAAAGGCCCGTTGTTTCAAAGTCTAAAACGACAATTTCACTATTAGCAGGGTAATGATCCATAAAAATTTAATGTTGTCTGATGTTGTCTGATGTTGTCAAAAGGAATTATGTGTATTGAACTTGGGGGCGGCTGGATTCGAACCAGCGTATCCATTACAGAGTCGGAGTTACAGTCCGATGCAATTGGCCACTATGCGACACCCCCGAGTAGGGATTGCTGGCAGTAGGACTTGAACCCACAACCGTTCGATTACAAATCGAGTGCTCTACCAGTTGAGCTATGCCAGCGTTGCTTTGAATGGAATTTATAGCAAATAAGGAATTTTCCGCACAAGCCTTTTTTTTCAAAAACCTTATTTTTTTCATATCCTTTCTAATTTCTCCTCGGATATGATATAGTTGAATCAGACAAAAACCTAGGATTTTTCGTGAAAAAGCACTTATACTCAGTACTTCTAATAACACTTTTCAGTATTTTTTTTAACGCAAACATTCACTCCGTATCCTTCTCACCTCAAAAGGCTTACGACCTATTTCTTAAAGATGATAAGAGCACTTATTATGACAAACTCCCCAATGACCAAGAATTAAAAGGAGCAACGAAACTCTACGAAAAAATCTTCATCAACACTAACGGCCTTTCACGCAATGAAATCGATAAAATCTTTTCCTCGAACAAAAAAATTCATCTCATCATCACCGATGATACATTTAATCGCTGGAATACTAACAGGCTTTTGGCAAGAGGAAAAAATCGAATACTCATCATTTCCAACAAGTGGAGCAGCTGGGATATACGTAGTTTAGCTAATCAAAGAGCGTTTATTATCATTGATGGAACAAGATTTGACTACTGGAATCTATCTAAGATCATGGAATCAGGAGCTTATGTCATTGTTGACAACGACCAATTAAATGCGACTGAACTTAAACAGCTTTACTCCAGCCCATATCTTTCTAGGTTTATAGTCTACTTTTCTGACAGCGACAATGAAAATATCGAAAACTTTAAGTCCAAAAATATTAATATGATTGTTGAAGGTGATGAAACGCTAACACAAATCAACCTTGTTCCCCTAAGAAAAATTCCTAAAAAAACAATTGAAACAACTGAAACTAAACCTCAGCCTAACATTGACGAAATGATAAATGAGTGGATGGAAGCAGCGAAATCGAAACGAGACCTTCAGAAGCCCTCCTAGCCTACTTATTTACGAGGACGACTACGACTCCACCCCCCGTACTCATCAGATAAGTCAAAAAGCATTTCTATCCAAAACTTGAAAACTAGACCTATTCCGATAATAACAAGAGCACACACCTTAAGAACCTGCAAAGAAAGCCCCATTCCTTTGTGGAACAAGCCAATAAAGTATGCTACTGGAGCCTCCAACATTTTCTTTCCTTGATCGATAAAAAATTCATAACTACGTGAAGCTGTATTTTTTATTGGGTTCAGTCCTCTAACAAACCGATTGTTCGATGACTTGGCAATACTTTTCATCCCTACAAAAACTTTGACAACACCTTGCTTGACCCAGCTTAAAAAAGCGATCAATTTACGATACATCCAAGGAATAAAAGGAAAGACTGCCCCAAGCAGCTTAAAGAAGGGGCCAAAGAACCACTTCCAAAAGTTTTTCACCTTTGCAGCAATACCATCATAAGTATCATTTAACATCGGGATATACCGATTTAAGAACTTCTTAGCCTTAGAGTGCATATTTCCCAAAAACTCTTTGGGTTTATGCTTAAGCCACTGAATACCAAAAGATAAATGCTTCTTAAGAAACTGCATGGTTGGAACACATAAATTAATAACTGGTTGAGCCACTTGAATAAGCTGTTGATTAATCATAGAGGCTTTTTCTGCCACCCAAGCTTTAGCTTCTTTAGCTACATCTAGTGCCGGTTTAAGTCTCTCTCGAGCTAGACCTGCAAGACGCTTGACGTTTTCCCTTCCCCACTTTAACCCTAGTTCCACCCTCTGTTGAATAACCTGAACTTTTGGAAGGATCATGTTTACTACAGGTTGCAAAGTAACGCTATAAAGACTGTTCAACCGCTCCGCAACTTTAGTGCTTACAACTTCGTAAACTCTTTTAGACTCTTTTGTTAGCGCTACGAATTTTTCTCGGATGACTTCGCGAGCCTTCACAAGAGGTTTAGCTACAGATTTTGCAGCTTTTTGAATGGTTTGCCCTATTTTTCGAAACCCCTGTCCAATATATGTAAGTAAAGAGCCGTTCTGCTTTTCAACACCTTTATTTTTCCAGTCGATACGTCCCAAAATGTTACGAAAAGGATTACTTAACCCTTCCGTAAGAACCTTCATGATTTTATTCATTAGTTTCTTTGCATGTTCGAGTCCTTTATCAACTTGAGCTAGAACAGGAGGTAACACAACAAGTGCCACCCATTTAGGGAGGGCATACAATAGAAAAAAAGGAGGCATAGCAATGGCGTAAAAAACAAAGCGCCCTGCTCTGGCAATTTTTACGGCTTTTTCACCGGCTATATTTAGAGATTTTGGCAGTGATTTAATTGGATTTAGGCGTAACCGCTGTATTTTCGAGGATTCAATAGAATCTAGTTTAACCGGCCCGGTTTTACTAGTTTTAAGACATTGAGCCCTTTTTTGCTGGATTGGCGAGGGTTTCGCGGTATACATATCGAAGGAACGGTCAAATTTTGATATACTGTCACCGGTTGGCATAAGAATAACCTTACTAAACAATTTTTAACATATATTTAAAGAGTTATTATAGCACACAACAAATTTATCGACAATAAATTTAAAAGTTTAATTTTAATTTAACAAAAATAATCTCCAAATTCTTTGCCTTTAACCAAAAATTCACATGAAACACGGACGCTCCATTGTGATAATGAATTATATCAATCGCATTAAATATAATTTGATAGGATACTCGAATTACAAAAAACCCATAGACCAGCTCCCCTCCTTCAAAGTTCCATAAATCTCTTGCGTTGATATTCGTTTAGGGTTATACTGGTGCTCATTAGCAATTTAGGAGATTAACTATGACAAGAATAAGCAAAAAAGCACAGCGCCGCGCGCAATCTCCAAGGAAAAGACGTTTTCCTTCGGAAAAGACAGGCCCATTAAAAGACAATTTACCAGAAGGCTTCAAACCTCACGCCAACGCTCTTGATGGCGAAACTTCTGCTACAACATTTATACCTAAAGTTAAATAGAAAAAGGAATAACCATGTCTAGACATCCAAGTTTTGGTAAAGCAAACAAAGGAACATCAAAGAGAAACGTTCTTAAGCGCTTTGAACGTATTGACGTTCTTAAAAAATTAGGTCGCTGGGAAGAAGACAAAGACAAAAAAGTTACAGGTCTTCCAAAGACACCATCTAATTAACCAACAGTTATGCCGTTGATCACAATAAATGATCGGCGGCCTTTTTTCTATTTTGAATATTTTTGTAAGCAATACCCAAGAAGACCTCCCTATTAGCGAGGAAAAAGTAAGATCGGTCACTCGTGCCGTTATCGATCACATGCATCAATCTTGCTGTGAAACCTCTATCTATTTTGTCACTGACGAAGAGATCTGCGAATTACACGAACAATATTTTAACGATCCCTCCTCTACAGACTGCATATCCTTCCCCATGGACGATGAAACTACACCTGCAGACGAGCGTATCTTAGGGGATGTATTTGTATGTCCCAAAACAGCAATTAATTACGCCAGTTCACACAACTGCAACGTATACGACGAACTCACCCTTTACCTTGTTCATGGACTCCTTCACCTAATGGGATGGGATGATATCGAAGAAGATGACATAAAAGAAATGCGCCTCGCTGAAAAGCAGTGTATGGAGCACTTAAAAATGCTAGACTTAGGTCTCGGATCGTGATATTTATGTAATTTAGGAGGGACACAATTGACGCCTTGGATTTTGTTTACAACAGCCACCCTTTTCCTTATCGGAACATCGGCACTCACGACCTTGAGCAGTTCGCTAAGGAGCATACATAAACACGGTTCTGAAAAAGTTACCAACACCCTTAATGGGCGCTTTTTTTATAGAACATTCCACCGTTATTTTTTTCCTGAGAACGAGTTTGAAGGTCTTTTTTTTGCTGTTATATCGGCCCAAAACATTACCCGATTTTTGTTTGCAGCTTCAAGCATTACTTTTGCGCTAAAAGTACAAATACTTGAATCCTCCTTTTTAAGTGATCAAACGTTAACATACAGCGGATTAATTATTTGGGTAACCTGTTTTGTGCTATTATCACTCATCGTTGGAGACTATATTCCACGAGTTCTAGGCACACAATACCCTGAATCATCTGTACGTTTTTCTGCACCACTCAGCTCACTTTTTTTACTTTTTGCATTTCCTATTACCTACATATTTTTAAGGATTGCCCGATCCATATCCCTCAACGTATACTTTGACCACCTTCACGAACCAGACTCTCAAGCAAAGCAAGAAATCATTGAAATGATTAAAGAGGCTGAGTTCACTGAAAGGTTAGATGCAAACGAAAAAAAACTCTTTTCTTCAGTACTCTCTTTTTGCGACCACTTAACCAGAGAAGTTATGATCCCACGCGTTGAACTTTTCAGCCTCGAGGCAAGCACCACGATTGCAGAAGCCGCTAAACTGCTAGATGAAGAAGGTTATAGCCGAGTCCCTATCTACGAAGACACAATCGATAATATCGTCGGTATTCTCATGTACAAAGATGTTCTTGCAAAACTCTTGGAATACCAGCAAAAAAATAATGACGAAACTGTAATTCAAGCGCCAGTATCCTCTATTCAAAAACCCCCTCTTTACACTCCAGAGACAAAAAAAATCTCAGACCTTCTTCAAGAATTTCGTATAAAACAAACTCATATTGCGATTGTTGTAGATGAATACGGTGGCACGGAAGGAATTATCACAATAGAAGATATCCTCGAAGATATCGTCGGAGAGATTGTAGATGAATATGATGTAGAAGAGCAACTTTTTGTTTCACTTCCTAATGGAGCTTGGATCGTAGACCCCCGAATGAGCATCCTCGATGCCGAAGAACAACTTGGCATTAAGGTTCCTCAAGAAGGTGATTATGACACTATTGGAGGGTATATTTACCATTGCGCTGGAGAGATTCCCAAGCGAGGGTTCTCAATTCAAAGTGACGAATTCGAAGTAGAAGTGCTAAAAACAAATGAGCGGACAATTGAAAAAGTTAGGGTTAACCCAAGACTTAGTGAAGAAAACACTCTGAAAGAAGGGCTTCAAGAGGAAGAGTAACTCCCTATCAAAAGCCTAACATTCCAAATGGATACTTCTAGTAAAAATTCATTCTTTTTTATATCTTAGATCTTAGTACAATCGACTCCAAAGGGACATCCATGCTCTCAATAGAACCTATCACAAGCGGTATTTTCATCATTATCGGATCATTTTTTGGCGCCCTCTCCCTCCACTCCTACCAAAAATATAAGTTAAAATCCTTTCAACAAATCGCAAACAACATTTTACAAAAAGCTGAAAGTGACGCAAAAAAAATAAATGAAGCTGCCGATTTCAACATAAAGGAAAAAGAGTCCCATCAACAAAAAGAATTAGAAAAAAAGTGGCACAGCGAGCGCAAAAAACTTTCAAAACATGAAGAGCGCTTAAAAGAACGTGAAGACAAACTCGATAGCAGAATGAGCCTCGTCGAAAAAAAACTCACTGAAACAGAAAGACGAGAGTCAACTCTTCTCTCCAAAATAAAACTAAACGAAGAAAACACAAAAACCCTACAAGAAAACAAACAAAAACTTATTGAAGAGCTCGAATCCATTTCTGGCCTAAGCGCTTCTGAAGCCAAGGAAATTCTCCTTAACAAAATAACTAATGAGGTGAAAGCCGACGCCGCTAATTTCATCAGAAAAACTACAAAAGAGGCTGAAGAGGACGCTGAACGAACTGCACAAAAAATTATTATCGACTCAATCACTCGCTTAGCTGTTCCTTGCGTTTCTGAGGCAACCATCAACACCGTCACCTTACCACACGAAGACATGAAAGGACGTATTATTGGTAGAGAAGGCCGCAACATCCGGGCTCTTGAGCGTGCTACAGGGATTAACTTCATTATTGACGACACCCCCAATGCCGTAGTACTCTCTGGATTTGACCCCCTACGCCTCCACATCGCAAAATTAACCTTAACGGAGCTAGTGTCTGATGGAAGGATTCACCCAACAAAAATTGAAGAAGTTGTGGAAAAGGCAAAGCTAAAAACGCAAAGAGAAATAAAATTTTTCGGAGAAGACACCGCGTTAAGAGCTGGAATTATGGACCTGCATCCGGAAATCATTCAACTGCTTGGCAAATTAAAATTCCGTCATAGTTTTGGTCAAAATATTTTAGAGCACTCCCTAGAAGTCTCCTACATTATGGGCTTGATGGCTGGAGAGCTGGGACTAGACAGTCATTTAGCAAAACGAATCGGACTATTACACGATATGGGCAAAGCTGTCTCCCATGAGATGGAAGGAACTCACGCTATCATTGGCCACGACCTTGCACTTAAATACGGAGAGACAAAAGAAGTCGCTAATGGTATTGGCTGCCACCACTTTGAAATGGAAGCAATGACAATTGAAGGAAGCCTCTGCAGCTCCGCCGACGCTATCTCTGCCTCTCGACCTGGCGCTCGCATCGAAGCAGTTGAAGAGTATATCAAGAGACTAAAAAATCTAGAAAAAATTGCTTACGACTTTCCTGGAATTGAACGCGCGCATGCGCTACAAGCTGGCCGTGAGCTTCGTATCTTTGTCAAGCCCGATGTTATTGACGATGACGGAGTGATCACTCTCGCTAGAGACCTCTCAAAGAGAATTGAAAAAGAACTTTGTTACCCTGGCAAAGTAAAAGTTTCTGTCACACGCGAAAAGCAGGTTGTGGACTACGCGATGTAACCCCCTTATCAATGTCCTTCTATTCACCTTAGCTTTTATTGTTTCCGACCAAAACAGTTGGAAAACGCGATCATTCAATGGCTTGAAAATACAAGGCCTACTTTTGAAAGTGGTCGAAGGGTGGTCGCATTGGATGGCAAGTCTCTTTTTCGGAGAAAGTGCCTATTAGGGTTGTTTTCCTGACTTCTGCTAATTAGTGAGGTTATTCAATTAGAATTTCGTAACTGAAGACAAAACAGGATGAACTATGAGATTTAAAAATTATTGATCAAGATGGGCAGGATCGCCTACGGCGGCACGATGATAATTAAGGGTGACAAAGACGCTTGTATTGAATGTTTCTTTTGCCAAAATTTATCAACAACCCAACTTTTATGCCGCTTGCTTTTTTGATAAAAAATTTCATACTTTTTCTCTGTTTCAACAAGCAAATTCTTCCTTCTGGGTACAACTGCAAGGGAATTTTTATAAACTGCCTCAATAAAGCCAACTACAAGGTCATTCATAACGTAAAACACGAATCCAATATTATTTTCTTTAAATTTGAATATTCAAAAAAAACACCTATCCTGCAGCCGTAGGCTATCCTGATTATCTTGTTCAAAAGTTTTAAATTGATCTTCATTAAACTTCAATATCTTAGCTTAAGAATACGTGATTATCGAGGCACACAGATTTCCCAAAAAATGGGCTTAGTGTGGTTTTACACACTAAATAAATTCGTGAACCATTGAATATTAGAACCAGTTTATTTGTTTTTAGATTTTTTCAACATTTGGCAGAAGTCAGGAGCAGCGAATCTATTAGTCCTGCGGAAACTAGCTTTATCACTATTGAAGCAAATTGATCCAAACAAAAACTCTCTTTCAAAGCTCAAAAAGGCAGCTTATTCATCTGATTTTCCGAGAAAGTGCCTATTGGGGTTGTTTTGATGCGTCAGTTCTGGTTTATCACGAAACTCATGTTGAAAAAGAATGTCAAAATAAGCGATAATGAGCAAACTTTCTATTAAAATGATGGAGTCAACACTCATGCGCAGATCTATTTGTTATTGCGAGCCTAATTACGCTCTTGCAGGTGAAATTAACACCTGGAAATTTATTTACACTACAGCAACCACCTTACCTAAGGGAACCCTACTAAAGTTCGATCCTCAATCCGACGGCCGCTCCATCGACTGGGAAATTCCTAATGCCAATGTTAAGTGTGCAGGTAATATTATTTATGCAATGACCGATAATGGAAAAATCCTCAGCGCCACTGAAGTCGAATCAAAAGATCGCTTTACCCCACAATACGAGTTTACCTTACCACAGGATTTAGAAGTTGGCGAAAATTTCACGGTTGTTCTCGGCGCCCCCAAAGACAAAGAAACCAATGAAAAAACTGGAAACATGGCACAGTCTTTAACGCAAAGACGTAAAAACTTCTACCTTTACATCGACACTGCTGGCAAAGGACAGTACCAAGATCCTGAAGTATTTTCTCTAGACATCAGAGGGAATGTTCTAAGCAATATTCGCATCTTAGTCCCTTCTTTCGTCACAAAGAACAAACGATTTGATGTCGTTGCCCGCTTTGAAGATGAGTTTGGTAATCTTACAAACAACGCTGAACCCGAAACTCTGATTGAATTAAGCTACGAAAACATCAGAGAAAACCTTAACTGGAAACTATTTGTTCCAGAAACTGGGTTCATCACCTTACCAAACCTATACTTCAACGAGCCTGGCATTTACACCATACAGTTCAAAAACCTCACTACAGGTGATGTTTATAAAGGTCCACCAATCTCTTGTTTCTCTGACTCAAAAAACCTTCTCTTCTGGGGAACCCTTCACGGAGAATCTGAAAAAGTAGATTCTACAGAAAACCTAGAAAATTGCATCCGACACTTCAGGGATGAAAAAGCTTACAACTTTTATTCAACATCTCCTTTCGAAAGCCAAGAGGAAACTTCTGCAGAACAGTGGAAATTATGCATCCAAAACATTGCAGAATTCGACGAACCCGAACGTTTTACTACAATCCTAGGGTTTCAGTGGTCCGGAACACCTCACACTGAGGGTGTCAGACAGATCGTTTTTGCTAAAGATAACAAACCTCTCATCAGAAAAAAAGACCCAAAAGGAGCTACATTAAAGAAGTTGTACAAAAACTTTGCTCCTAAAGAAATCATTTCAATTCCATGTTTTACAATGGCTGAGGGCAATGATTATGACTTTGATAATTTTGATCCCGAGTTTGAACGCGTAGTAGAAATTTACAACGCTTGGGGATCATCCGAGTGCACCAAAAAAGAAGGTAACACTCGACCAATACACTGCCCTGGAAACTCTGGCGTAAAAGAAAAAGCGGAAGGAGCTATATCAAAAGCCCTACTCCGAAACTGTCGCTTTGGATTCGTCGCTGGTGGTCTCGATGATAGAGGGATATACGGGCAATTTTTCGACAGCGATCAAGTGCAGTACAGCCCTGGTTTAACTGCTATAATGGCTCCTGAATATTCACGTTCATCCATCATAGAAGCTCTATACCAACGATCATGTTACGCAACCACAGGTGAGCGCATGATCATTGGATATGAGATTGCAGGTGTACCTATGGGCGGCGAAGTTTCCACTGCTGATAAACCCGGCTTAACAGTCAATAGACATATAGACGGATTTGCAGCAGGTACTAAACCCATCACTAAAATAGAAATCATACGTAACGGCAAGGTTTTAGAAACAATCGAACCTGAAGGTGAAAAATACCATTACAATTTTACTTACGATGATATGATATCGATTGACAAAGTGATGCTAGATAATAAGGACAAAAAACCTCCATTTGTTTTTTACTACATCCGTGTAACTCAACAAGATGGTCATATAGCTTGGGGATCTCCAATATGGATTGACTACGTTCTATTAACATTGGCTGAAAGAAAAGCAAAACGCCCAGCAAAACCTGTTAAACAGATAAGTGCAATCGACTCATTTAACAATGATCTTGACTTCCAACTTGACGTCGAAGAAGAGGACAATGATAATACAGATTACGATGATGATGATAACTACGATGATGATACAGAATTAGAAGATTAATTCATTGTTACATCGCTTTGACTACCATTATTGTAGTAATAGCAAAAAAAAGCTCTCCAAACTTAACGGAGAGCTTTTTTTGTATAAGGACTCTCAACGAATACTGAAAGACATCATCAATCTCGATAAAGACATCTGCAGATAAGGATAAGATATCGATGCAGAATTTGACAATTTTTTTAAGCTCTCGATACTTCTGCTACGACAACTCAGACAGCTCTCTAAATATCTCTCGCAATCCCTGAGATAAATTTATTTTTGAGTAGAATCGAACAAACAAACACTTTTCTTTAAAATTCATAGATACAACTATCCCTAGTACCAAACACTCCAATAAAAACACCCCTATCAATTAATTATCATCGATTTCAATTGAAAAATAATCCTTATTATGATTTAATATAGCGCAATCAAACACAAAAGGTCCATAAATATGGTATATAATATCAATCTTACGCCTAGTAACATAATCGATGGCAATGTTTATAAAGTAAATTCTATTATTTGTGAAATCAACCACTCAATTGTTACCAGAGCAATAAGCACCCCTCTAACCTATATTTCAACCCAATATTTTGACAATAGTGTGAATATTATTGGACACTCCAACGATGATAAAAATGGCGAAATTATTTTGATGGTTAGTAATATAGCCTATTGCAACGAAAAAACTATTAAGAATCAAATAACGATGGCTCTTGCTGCTCTCAACAATAGGGCTGTTCATGAAATAAATAACAGCATCCTCAAGCTTAATCTTTTGTTTAGTAATCTATTTAAAAAGAATGTTCCCGTACTGAACCCGCACTTAAATTGTGATGCTGGAATCGACATCTCACTAAGCATGAATGATGACATCTTAGATGAACGCCTAGTTTCAATCACAAAGACAGCCCTTGAGCCTGACAGGATGTATTACGACTCCATTCTGAAGATATTCATCGAATTCATGAAAGGTAAAAGCATTTCAAAAAAGTATTCCCTAGAAAAATCTATCATTAAAGAATTAGAAAAAAAAATCGCTCCCCTGCAAATCAACGAACCACCTGTTGAGCAAAGCATAAAACCTAACTCTCCGCCCTTTATCCCAATAACCCAACATCAGTGTCTATTACCTCACATAGACTCAATTCTTCCGGAAAATGCAAATCCATTTCTAGCAATTAATACTTTGCCCACATCACCCACTCACCAATTACCCTCCATTAGAACCCTCTTTAATTTTCAAAGCTGGAGTGAGTAATTTTAAAAAGCCCGGATCGAACTAAAAAAGGGAAATGCTCAAATAGTACATTTCCCTATTATTTATTGAATTTTGTATATTGACCAAATACGTCCCCAAACCTCAGTTAGAACTTCTTGGATCGCTATAACAAGTTTATTGTAGCTGCAAGACGCAAAAAACTTTTAACTATATCAAGACGCTCCACAATTTTTTCCTCATCTTCAGACTTAATAAGGAATATTTTGACTTGGTAAAGAATTTGGTCTCTTACTCGCTCATAATAACGAATATCTTCCTCTCTTCGAGTCGCTTCCTCAATATCAGCTTCGCGCATAATTTCATAATGGTTAGCAATAATATCATTAATTGTTTTGATCAGAGTAAATCCAATAAAGCCTTTAATTGCAGATTTAAGTCGAGCGTCATATTCCAAAGCTAGAGAATACTGTTTTTTTTCCTTTTCTTTACTAATACTTTTATCATCCACGTTTTGCTGAGGACAAGCCTCGATCACTTTTAAGCAATAATCAAATAACTCAAGGTAATCTTCTTTAGAAAGTTTTTCAAAAACAATGTTTTTCATCGATTCAAATAAAACACTGTCTCTTATTTCACTAAGAGGGTCAAAATCATTAAAGGGGTTAACATGCTTTTGTTCAAGTAAATTACTGTTACTTGGTTTCTGCCCTGTAAAAGCCTTTTTCTTGGTGATAACCCTAATAGTGGGTACATTATTTGGGAGTAAATCATTGCTGCAAAGAAACCGATTCCCCTTCTTATTTCTAACAATCACTGCTAGTCTGCCTTGCTCGTAATAACTTTGGAGCTTACGACAGCTTAAGTTCTTTGGGTCAATTTTTTTAATGGTTAGTGGAACATTTATAATTCCCTTACTATTAGCAAAAAACTCGGGGTTATACTTTAATGAAATGACTCCAATCTCTGGACTGTGGCCATGATGAGTCTGGATTCTTCCAAGAAGTTGAGGAAAGTTGTTGTTTTCTAATAAAGACATAATCCACCTTTAATTCAATATTAATAAGCAATTATACAATAAACAAATTAAGCTATTATTAAGAGTAAAGAAAATATAAAAAACAATAGGAATAATTTTATACTGAATGAAATTGGAAATTACGTTTGATAGCCAGAAATTTTTGGTTGTGACGAAGTGTGGAGATCGCAGGTAACTTAGGAAAATTATCAAAATCGAACACAAAGTCAGAGGCAAAAAAAATAGTTATCAAGCGTAAGTTCCAATTTCATTCAGTATAAGAGTGAGTTAAATCATAATCTTGTGTATAGTGATCGACTATAACTACAAATCTAAGAGAAGGATCGCTAATATGAACATATCACATGAAAACCTCGGATCTCTAGGCATCGACGAAGTAAGCTCTACCTACCTCAATAAACTCAATAAAGCCATCTCCGATGTCAACCAAATGCTCGAGTTATATACAGACGAACCCCAAAGCAAAATTCAACAAATCGTAATGAGGACTAACGCTGATAGAGCGTATATTCACGCACAAGACAAACTAAATACAAATCGATTAGTCTATATCATTCGATCAGAAAACTTAGCAACAGAGACTGACTTCACAGCTAAAATACTGGAAGTCATTGACTTTTACACTGATAACATCAATCTACCATTTTCAAATACCGCGACAATTACAGAAAAAGGATATCAATCGACTTTTTCAGAAAAAAAGGAGTTAGAAGACCTTCCTCAAGACTACAAAAAAATTGATGAAGATTGTGATCTTTTTCTAAAATTCCTCAAAAAATTCCCCGAAACTCTCGTTTTTCAACAAGACCCTTGCAAAGCCCCTTATAACGGCCCCATACAAGACCGTTATGTTTTTTTTGTGAATGACCTATTTGGCAATCAAGTCAAAATCCTCGACTTACCTTTGAAAAACTTAAATAGTGAGACAGATTACTTTCTACAGCTCCTAGAAAATGCGAGTGCCTTTGAAGCAGCTCCACCTTTCATAAATGAAGAATATAATATGAATCCTTATCTTTCCTTAAAAGAAAAGGAATTCATTGAGGAACTTAATGTGGACTTAAAAGCTATTAGAAAAGATATCCAACATTGCTTTCAAGAAATCTATAAAAGAACAAATAACCCATTCTATGATATACAATTTAGCATCTATCTCTCTCCTACTAGCCATTCACTAGGGGACGTAACTATCCACTTTGACGACCACTATATGCATATTCCTATTGACAAAGACTCGATGACCCCTGAAGGCAAGGAACAACTTTATAAACAAATATATGTTCAATCAAAAACAGCCCTAGAACTCTATCAATTAAACACTTACTTCAATGAATATGAAATCAACCTAGAAGTATTTCTTGAAATTATTAAAGATAACGTCAACCTTACTGTAAAAGTTAAAGATTTTGGGGCAAACCAAGAAATAGTCCCCACAAAAGCTGAAGTCACTTTTGCAATGAGCAATCTATCTAAAAACCCTGAATCGATCGGCTTACAGCTCCATAACCAAGTATGGGGTCTTATTACTGAATACTTCGACACAGGAAAAGCTCTAAGGGAATTATGTCGCTCAATAGAACAATTAAAAATGCTAGAGAGTGATTCAAAAAATATTATTGACATACAGTGTATCATCATCTCACACGAGCAAGTAGAGCTGGTAATTTCTGCTGAAGAGAATGTGGATCTTGAATCTATGAAGATCGATATTCAAAACGAAATTGAAAAATTAAATGAGATACTCAAAACTATAGAATCTTCAAAAGAGTTTTCTTGGCAACATATTTACCTAGATAACGAATTCGGACATAACTCTTTCTCTTTTTCATTACAGTGCGTAAAATTAATAGAGGAGTAACTACTCGTTTATACCAATCCCAATTAATAATTGCTTATTTACAACTTTATTTATTGGGATTGGTATTAAAACATATATACTGAATTAAATTTGAAATTTAAATAAAACAACTTACCTTACGCAACAGACTCTTTAAGTAAAAATGTATTATCACAGATTTTTCGCACGTTGGTTAATTTAGAGATTTATAATTCTATTATATTCGACACTATTTTTAGATACGCTACCATGTTTACTCAGCATCTATATCCGAATCATTTGTTAGAGTACGTTTGCCTAGCGTGACTGGTAGGTTTTAAGGGCGTACTTTTCAACGATAAGAACGATATAACGATACGAACGATAAAAAGATTACAAAGTATTTAAGAAAATTCAGATGCACGGATAACTGTGTAATGAGTTGAGGGATAATTTTTCTTATCGTTATATCGTTATATCGTTATATCGTTATATCGTTATATCGTTATATCGTTGAGAACTATTTAAGTTTGCCATTACACTCAAGTACATTTTTATTAAAATTTAAATATCCTTTGTAGACAAGCTATCACAGCCACATCAGAACTTTAGCTGCGCAAGGTGAGTAATTCAGTACAAAGGGTGCACCGGTACCCTTTTAGATCTTTACGCACTTTTTTTACCGATTCAGAACAAGCAGGCGCGGTAACGATTGATGCTCATCGGTTAACAAGCTTGCCAGCTTCTAGATCAAGAAAACATTGTAAACTGAGCGGAGGGTTCAACGGAAACCATCGACTTTATAGGCTCAAATGAAGTTCTATGGATAGGGCAGGGACCATATTTTTTTATGGCATCTCGATGAGCCCTAGTTGCATACCCTTTATGTTTATCAAAACCATACTCAGGAAACTGCTTATGATATTCGATCATAATTTGATCTCGAGTTTCTTTAGCGATAATGGAAGCTGCTGCAATTGAAAGAGATTTACTGTCTCCCTTTACAATAGCATTAGAAGGAAGAATCAAATGAGGAAGAGGAAGGCCATCGATAAGTAAATAGTCTGGTTGCAAAGGCATCGAATCGACAGCTTTCAGCATCGCTCGAATAGTCGCTTGGTATATATTAATTTCATCGATTTCAGAATGATCGACAATACCAATTCCATAGGAAATTTCAGGAGAGTTTTTTAACTCTTCAAAGATTTTTTCTCGAAGCTTAGGTGTTAGCTTTTTACTGTCGTTAACACCCGAAATATACACTCCTGAAGGAATGTGACATGAAGCGGCAACAACGGGCCCCGCAAGGGGTCCACGTCCCGCTTCATCAACGCCAGCGACGACCTTATAACCTTCTTTTTTTGCCCTTTCCTCATAGAGAGTTAAGTGCTGAAAGCGAAAGGCTTCGTGATCATCAAGTTGACGTTTAAGCGTCTGCTTTTGCACTTTCGTTTCCAGACTCTACTTTTGTATTTTCAGTTGTCGTTGCAGATACTTCGATGACTTCTTTTTCTTCATGAGCTACAGACTCTGGAGCTTTAGTTCCGTTGCTTTGTAAACGACGGCGAGCACCTGGAACCTTAGATTTAACTTTAGCTTTTTTACCTGATGTTCCGCGTAGGTAATAAAGTTTGCTACGGCGAACGTCACCTTCTTTCATGACCTCAATTTTAGAGATTCTTGGGCTGTGTAGCAAGAAGATACGCTCCATACCTTCACCGTAAGCAACACGATGGAGGGCGAAAGTTTCTGCTAACCCAGTCCCCTGTCTTGCTATCACTGTACCTGTGAACATCTGAATACGTTCTTTATCACCTTCGATGATACGCGTATGTACACGAACGGTATCTCCGACATTGAATTGAGGGATATCGCTCTTCAAGTACTGTTTATCCAGATTTTGAATGATCTGTTTTTTAGTCATTATTCTAATTCTCCTATTACCTAACTGTTAAATTAGGTGTAATTTCATTTTAGCTTTTCGGCTATATCAGGTCTTACCCGTTTTGTTTTGCTTAGAGCCTGATTATACCGCCATTCCTCTATTTTTTTATGGTCGCCACTACGTAAAACTTGTGGGACCTCAACCCCTTCAAATTCTACAGGTCTCGTGTAGTGGGGACAATCTAAAAGACCATTTTCAAAAGAGTCTTCACTTGCAGCGTCTTCATGTCCCAAAACCTCAGGAATAAAGCGCACCAACGCATCGACAACAACGATAGCTGGCAAACAACCGTTTGTTAAAACATAGTCACCGATACTTATTTCTTCATCGACATCACTATCGATAACACGTTGATCTATCCCTTCATAGTGACCGCAGAGCAAGACGAGATGCTGGCAAGTTGAAAGCTCTCTGGCAACCTTTGCAGTGAGAGGTTTTCCTTGTGGCGAAAGGTATACAACCTTAGCTTCTTGCGTTTTAACACTCCTGATAGCTTTACTAACAGGCTCTGGCATCAAGACCATTCCAGGACCACCGCCATATGGGCGATCATCGACACGGTTATGCTTATTGTCAGCAAAATCGCGAATATCGACTAAGTTTATATCGATAATCCCATTATCTTTAGCCCTTTTGATAATGCTTTCATCAAAAGGACCTTTAAAATAATCGGGAAATAGCGACAGGATATCAATACGAAGTTGCTGATTTCCCATTTTACTATGCTGCTACAGCTTTTCTACGAGCTCTACGTTTAGCTGCCATTTTTGTTTTTTTAGCGACAGCTTTTTCTGTATTTCTACGGATAACATCAGGAGCACCTCTTTTTACAAGAGACCTTGCATTGTCTGATAATTCAGCGCCGTTATCCAACCAGTATTCAACTCTATCAGCTTTAATAGAAAGGCTATCTTCGCTGTTTTCTAGGACAGGATTATACCATCCAAGCATTTCAATATATTGACCGTCACGTTTAGATAAACTTTCAACGAGTACTAAACGGTAGAAAGGGCTATTTTTACGTCCCTGTTTGCGTAGTCTGATCTTCAACCCCATTGGGATCCTCCCATCATCTTTTGTAACTGTTTCATGTTAGGCATATTTTTAAAAAATTTCTTAGCTTGCTTGAATGACTTCTCTAGTTTATTGACGTCTTCAAGCTTTGTTCCACTCCCCTTTGCAACCCTTTTACGGCGCGAAATGGAGAGTTCGTCTTTACATTTTCTTTCGTTTGGCGTCATCGAATAAATAATCGACTCAACCTTGAAAAACTCTTTATCATCAACGTCCATAGCTTTGAGGTTTGCAGCTCCTGGGAGCATGCTCAACAAAGATTTGAACGATCCCATCTTTTTTACCATCTGAATCTGGCTAAGATAATCTTCATACGTGAACGTCGCCGTTCGAATTTTCTTTTCCAGTTTCTTCGCTTCGTCCTCGTCCATATGCTCTTGAGCTTTCTTGACAAGGTTGATGGTATCGCCCATCCCAAGAATACGGTCGGCCATGGATTCAGGACTAAAGGCTTGAATGTCATCGACTTTCTCACCTACCCCCTCAAATTTGAGAGGCTTGCCCGTCACTTCACGGATAGATATCGCTGCACCCCCTCGGGTGTTACCATCGAGCATCGTCAGGATGGTACCTGTGATTTCGATGCGCCCATTAAATTCGGCAGCGATATTGACTGCATCTTGTCCTGTTGTAGAGTTCGCTACAAAGAGCACCTCATCAGGATTTAGGACGCTTTTGACAGTTTCTAACTGTTTCATCATATCATCATCGATGTGCAGTCTACCTGCAGTATCAACGATGAGAAGGTCAAAATTTTCGTCTTTTGCTTTTTTCAAAGCGCCTTTTGCGACATTGATTGGATTTGATTCACCATCAATCGAGTGAACCGGCACTTCAATCTGTCGCCCTAAGGTCTTCAGCTGTTCAACAGCTGCGGGCCTTTGCAGGTCGCACGCTGCGAGCAGGATATTTTTTTTTGTGCCCTGCTTTTGCAGGTACTTAGCTAGTTTTGCGCAGTGTGTCGTCTTTCCCGAGCCTTGAAGACCGCAAACCATAATTACAGAAGGTTTGCTTTCTAAAGATAAGGATGCTTCTTTGCTTCCCATCAATTCTTTTAGCTCATCATGCACAATTTTGATGAACTGTTGACCGGGTGTGACAGATTTAATAACCTCATCACCTACTGCTTTTTCTTTTAAGCTTTTCACAAGCTTTTTCGTAACGCCATAATTGACGTCGGCTTCGAGCAGAGCCATCCGCACTTCACGTACGGCTTCACCGATGTTATCCTCTGTGAGCTTTCGTTTTCCGACAAGCTTAGCAGTGAGGCCCTGCATCTTTTCACTTAGGTATCCGAGCATAGTCTATAAAAAGGCGAATTCATCCATTCCAAAGTAGAAATAATACTTGAATAATCAATCAATATCAAGAAAAAAGAACCGATCTTTTCCAGACCAGTCTTTTTCTAAGGTTATTTTATCGAAACCCCTATCATTAAACATTTTACTTAACGAAACACCTTGATCACAGCCTATCTCAAACCAAACTTTACCACCATGATTTATATACGATGGAATAGCTTTAGCGAGTCTTTCGTAGATCTCGAGACCTGTATCACCGGCCACCAGCGCATTTTGTGGTTCATGATCCTTTACTTCACACTCCAATAACTGGTACTCACTCTCGGAAATATAAGGAGGATTACTCACAATATAGTCAGCACACCTCCCCTCAAAAGGACTCAGTAGATCCCCCTGTAAAAACTCAACATCAACACCATTTTCGTTAGCATTCGCCACGGCTACAGCAAGAGCTTTTTCAGAGAGATCTGACAGGACAACTGTCAAACCAGGAAGTTTTTTTTTGATTGCGATCCCTATACATCCAGAACCACAGCAAACATCCCAAAGTACCTTCCCAGTGAAGTCTTCTTTTTCAATCGATTTCACGATTTTATCAACAAGAATCTCCGTCTCTTGCCTTGGAATCAACACATTGGGATCAACCTTGATACAACAATCGAGAAAATCAACTTTCCCATGAATATATTGAGAAGGCTCCCCTTGTGCTCTACGCTTAATATACTGTCTACAAACGACAAGTTCTTCTTCAGAAAGGGGGCGATCAAATTGCATATATAAATCTATACGACCAACACCTAATGCATCACTAATAAGATACTCTGCCTCACGTCTTGCATTGGCAACCGCATTTTCTGTGAGATATTGTGTCGAAAGCTTCAAAACTTCAAGCAAAGTTTTCATTGAATCACTCATTCAGCTTTTCTTGATGCAAGTGTGAAATAAGCGCATTTGACATCTCTTCAAGCTCGCCAACCATAACCAAATCCAAATTATGTTTCGTTAGATTTATTCGATGATCGGTAATCCTGTTTTGAGGAAAATTATATGTACGAATACGACCCGAACGATCACCAGTACCTACCTGAGCTGCACGATCATTAGCAATTTCTTGCTGTTTTTTACGCTGCTCTTCTTCGGCAATTTTAGCCTTCAAAATACGCATTGCTTTATCGCGGTTCTTATGCTGACTACGTTCATCCTGACACTCAGCAACAATCCCTGTAGGAATATGCGTTAAACGAACTGCACTATCTGTTGTATTAACATGTTGACCTCCCGCACCTGAGGAACGATAGGTATCTACACGCAAATCCTTTTCATCAATAACAACATCTGAATCTTCATCAGGCTCAAGCAAAACCGCTACAGTAATCGCAGAGGTATGCACTCGCCCTTGCGACTCCGTCTCAGGAACTCGCTGAACCCTATGTGTCCCGCCCTCATGCTTAAGATAGCGATACACATTAGGACCTGAAAGTACCATAACATACTCTTTATATCCTCCGAAGTCCGCTTCAGTACAGGAGAGCTGTTCCCATCTCCATCCTTTTTTATCAGAAAACATTTTATACATACGAACACAGTCGCCGACGAAAAGTGCAGCTTCATCGCCACCAGTACCAGCTCTTAGCTCAAGTATCGTGTTTTTGTTATCGTTAGGATCCGGAGGGACTAATAGATTCTCAAGTCTAGAGTCCATCTCTTGAAGAATAGCTTCGTTTTTTAAGATTTCTTCCTTTAAAACCGCGCAGAATTCAGGATCCTCTTCTACATGAAGAAGCTCTTTGTTTTCAGATAACTCTTTTTTTGACTTTTGAATAACATCCCAAGTACTCTTTACATCCGAAAGATATGAGTGCTCTTGAGTCAGAGCACGATATTTTTTTTGGTCGGCAAGAACTTCGGGTTGGCCTAGTTTTTCTTCGACTTCTTCAAGGCGGGATAACAGTTTCAATATTTTATTTTCCATAACCAACCTGGCTCTCGTGTAAGTTTAATAACGCCTTATTACTTATCTGCTTTCTTTGCTTTTTTTGCAGCAGGTTTTTTCTTAGGCTTCTCTTCCTTACTTTGACCGTCTTTACCTTCGCCATCATTATCTTTGGCAGCAGCAGGTTTTGCAGCATAACGCTTACGGAACTTGTCGACACGCCCTTCAGCATCAACAAACTGCTTGCTTCCTGTGAATAATGGATGCGAAGCTGATGACACAGGCACGTGGCAAACCGGATAATCTTTACCTTCAAATGTTCCAGTCTCTTCAGGACATAATGTTGATCCGCATACAAATTTGTGCCCTGTAGATGAATCAACAAAAAGAACTTGTTGGTATTTTGGGTGAGTATCTTTTTTCATTGAATTCTCCAATCAAATAAATGTTTATCTATGTAACTCTCAATCCATACAGATTACACTTTAGCAACATTAAAAACAAGCGATTTTAGTAAAGTTAAACCTAGATTTCAACTTAAACCCAGTTTGAAGCGAAATCTTCGATCTAAATAACATAAATGGGTAAAGCTGGGACCTATTTTTAAAGCGTGAACACTCAAGAGACTTTAAAACTGAATTATAGCCAAATCTTTTACCTATGCATCACTCAAATGCACGAAATTAAGGTGAAAAGATTATGCATTTAGCTGACATAAACAAGAATGCCCCCTAAAAAAGGTCGTTACAGGTTACGATTTTAAATTAAAACTTATTACCATTCTTTCAACAAAGAACTGCACCCACTATTCCAGAGTAGTAAGATTTAAATAAGAGCATCAACGACACAACAGATCGCAGAAGATTTCACTAAAATACAGGCGGAGAGAGGCCGAGTGAGTTTAAATTGCAACAGCAACTTTCTCCCCCTGCACTCACCCACCTTTTCAAGATAGACGGCTAGAGCGATGCCGAAGCATCTAACGCTCCCCTATCTAATAGGGTCTTCTTGAAGCGGACGCTCCTGAAGAGGATGATCTTCTAAGAGATAGTCACTATCTGCATTTGGATCCGGCATACGAGTCTCACGTCTGTACTCCAATTCATCCCCTGGAGAATTATCGTAGAACTCCCCATCTTCCCGCAAAGCTTCTCTACGCTCTTCTATACGGTCCGCAGCGGCACCGCCATCCCTAACTTCTTCGTCAAACTGTTCATCAGTCATAAACGCTGCACTTAAACAACTAGCGCTAAGCGTCATAAAGACTGTCGCAATAATTTTATTGAACATATTATTCCTCTCTTTTTACGAGCCTATACTACAAAGACCCATACACTATTTATACTCAGAGTTATGTAGCCCTGTCAACCCTATTATCTGCCGACTCGATAAGTAAACCTATACACCTCACCAGCAAAGACATAACTAATATTAATAAACTGCAAGTCTTGTTGTATTTCTTTAGGAACAATCACCTGAAAATTAGCCCCATAAATCTCACCAGGAACTAGAGTATGATTATCAATATAATAATCCCGCGCTTTTTCAAGATTCACAGCATTTTCATGATCAATTAAAGCTGCTTGGTAAGCATGCCTACCCTGCATTTCTCTAATCTCTCTTGTCCTTAAAGAATGATCAACAAACTCTCCCTTTACCACTTCACGACTTGAAGAGCTAACATCTGTGTAAGCAAGAGTTCCAGAACGATTCCCTACGGCGGCATGCGTGCGCGAGCGCGAATGAGAAGTTTCTTGATAGTTCACCTTCCCGGCATGATCGTAGGTACCAACAGCCTCGAAAGCACTTGCTAGTGCGTGAAAAAAGGAGCGCCTGGAATTTGCCCTCTCTTTACTTTTAACGACACTTTTCTTTTTACGAACGGGAATAACTCTTCCCCACTGATCTGTAACCATAAGATCTTCAACCAAAAAAGTTTGCCTCTTAGAAGTTTCATTAACAACCTTAACAAAAAAATTGCAGTGACCACACACTTTGGGATCTGTATTATACATAAGAATCGTATTCTTTTTCTCAGAGACAAGAATCAACCCTCCATTATCAAAAATTTCCTCGACACCTGCTGTTGCAACTCCCCTTATTGAAGTATTATCAGCGATGCAAGTAGACGAAAACAAACAGAACAATGAAACGAATATTTTATTTAAAAAACTCATAATAAAAAACACCTTAAAACAATTTATTAATATTTACATCAATCAATAATAAACAACATAACCAACAATCGTCAAGTATATTTGCCTATTGTCAATATTGACGGGAACGAGTATCATTAACTTCGTTAAATACACTTAATTAATTAGCTAGGGACATCATGATCACTTTTCAAGAAATACTTAATCGACTTTCACGTTACTGGGAAAAGCAAGGTTGCATTATTCATCAAGGTTACGACCTCGAAATGGGCGCTGGCACATTCAATCCCTCTACTTTCTTAAGATGCCTCGGCCCCGAACCCTACCGAGCAGCATCCATTGAACCATGCAGACGTCCTGCCGACGGACGCTACGGAACAAACCCCAACCGCTTGCAGCATTTTTATCAGTATCAAGTAATCCTCAAGCCCTCCCCCATCAACATGCAAGAAATTTATTTAGAATCACTAGAAGCACTTGGGTTCAGCTTGCAAGAACATGATATACGTTTTGTCCACGACGATTGGGAGTCTCCGACATTAGGTTCTTGGGGTCTCGGATGGGAAGTATGGATGGAAGGAATGGAGGTCACGCAGTACACCTACTTCCAAAACGTGGGTGGTATGCAACTAAAGCCGGTCACTGGTGAGCTAACATATGGTGTTGAACGACTCGCAATGTACTTACAAAAAGTCGATAGTATCTATGACATCCAATGGAACGAACATCTCACCTATGGTGATATTTACCAACGCAATGAAAAAGAATTTAGCCACTATAACTTCGATGAGTCAGATGCCTCTATGTGGTTTCGTCATTTTGATGATTACGAACGAGAAGCGAATATGCTCATGGATAAAGAGCTCCCGATGCCTGCGTATGATTTTGTCATGAAAGCATCGCACGCCTTTAATATGCTCGATGCACGTGGAGTCATATCTGTAACAGAACGTACAGGGTACATCTCACGTATACGCGATCTATCATGTAAAATTGCTGAGTCCTACACCAAAAGTAGAGAACTCCTTGGCTTTCCGCTTACCGGAAAATTTCAGTGTCCAAAAGCCAAAGAGCATCACCTAGTCCCTGTTGATCACGAAATTCATCAGGAGCTTTTGTCTGCAACGCCAAACATGTTCGAAGATTATGTTCTTGAAATAGGCTCAGAAGAGCTTCCAGCTTCTTTTGTAACGATTGGCTGCAGTAATTTAGAAAAACTGATCCGTGAGCTCCTAGAAAAAGAAGAAATTCCTTTCGAAACGATTGTTATGTATGGAACTCCTCGAAGAATCACTGCTTACGTCAAACAACTCGCCATGGCAAAGCCAAGCAAAACAGAAGAGCGCCGCGGCCCTGCAGTTAGCGCAGCCTTCGATAGCGAGGGAAGCATCCAACCCCCTGGACTAGGGTTTTTACGATCCATAAAAAAAACACCATGTTCAATCGAAGAAATTCGCTGTGGTCAAGACGAAACGCTATACATCAAAGACGTCAAGGGTAAAGAGTACCTTTTTGCTAAAGTGACAAGTCCAAGTCGACCTACTGCCGACATATTAGCAGAAAAACTTCCTGAAATAATCCTAAACATTGATTTTCCAAAGAAAATGCGTTGGTCTGATTTAGACATTTCTTACGCTCGCCCCCTAAGATGGCTTGTTTCACTCTTTGGAAACCATATTGTACCGTTTACACTCGCTAATTTGACAGCTGGAAGAGAATCCTTTGGGCACCGCATGCTACACCCATGGTCTTTTGCACTCCTCAAAGCAAACGATTATCTTCCCCTTCTACGAGATCATAATGTGATGGCCGATATCAGTGAACGCAGGAAGTTCATTCACAAACAGCTCGATCAAATAGAAACAAGCATCAACGGTGTTGTCATTGAAAGAGACCGCGTTCTAGACGAAGTGGTAAATCTAGTAGAGTGGCCTCGCTGTGTTGAAGCATCTTTTGATGCAGAGTTTTTGAAGGCTCCTAAAGAAGTTCTAATTTCAGAAATGATTGAACACCAAAAGTACTTTCCTGTGGAAAAATCAGACGGTACCCTTAAAAACATGTTTATCATAACCTCCAATACAAAATCCACTGGCCGAATTCGTGAAGGAAACCAAAAAGCTCTTTGCCCACGTCTTGCTGATGGAGTATCTCTTTATGAGATAGACCTTGCTGTACCTCTAGATAAATTTAATAAAAAACTACAAAATGTTACCTTTCAGAAAGAGCTCGGCACAGTCTACAACAAAGTTGAACGACTTTGTAAACACGTTTCAGTATTACAAACGTATTTACAAATTAGCACCCCCGAAAAGGTAAAAGATGCTGCACTCATTTGCAAAAGTGACCTTGCCTCAAAGATGGTTTACGAGTTTCCTGAACTCCAAGGGGTAATGGGAAAATACTACGCATTAGAGCATGGTCACGATCCTGAAGTTGCTCAAGCAATAGAAGAGCATTGGATGCCACGTGGTGAAAAAGAACCACTACCTCAAACTGAAACAGGAACAATTATCAGCTTAGCCGATAAAATTGACAACCTGCTTGGATGTTTTGCCGTAGGGCTAAAGCCTACATCTTCGAGTGATCCCTATGCATTGCGACGTCAAGCACTTGGAATCATCCGAATATTGATTCAAGGACAATACAGACTCCCCTTAAGGGAAGTTCTAAAAAATTGTTTAAAACATTTCCCTGAGAATATTCTCAATTCCGAGCAGAATACTTTGGAAGATCTTGAGATGTTCATTATTAATAGAATCAAAACGGTATTCTTAGACTACGGTGTCGATAAAGATGAGATTGAGGCAAGTATTTCTTCAGGTTTCAACGACATTTACGATACCTACTGCAAAGTACAGTCTCTGCACAATTTTAGAAATACTGACAGCAAGTTCCCGCTTCTATATGAAGTTTATAAGCGAGCAAAAGGTCAGCTCTCTAATCAGGCAAAAGTCCCCTTTTCTGAGACTCTTCTTACTGAAAATGCAGAAATTTCATTAAATAAATTACTAAATGACACACAGCAATCTTTTGACGAGGCAATTGCCTCAAAAAATTATGATGAAGCATATACTTTGATTGCTACAATTCAACCTGCGTTAGCATCTTTATTTGATGAAGTTAAAATTCTTGCCGATGATGAAAAGGTTCGCGGCAATAGGCTTGCCTTATTACAAAAGGTTTTTGAAAGATTCAACATTCTTCTTGATTTTAGTAAACTACAAGAAAGGTAGAAGATTTAAAGTAAAAAGAACATCAACAACAATAAACAAATCAAAGAGACGCAACCTTAATTTTCCATATCGATTTGGGCATACTGAATTAAATTGGAAATTAAGCTTGATAACCATTCTTTTTGCCTCTGACTTTGTGTTCGATCTTGATAATTTGTCTAAGTTACCTTCGATCTCCACACTTCGTCAGAAGCAAAAATTTCTGACTATAAAGTGTAATTTCCAATTTAATTCAGTATAAAATCAGCCATGAAAAGAGCTGAAAAGGCTGTCGTCTCACACACATTAAAATACAAACCTGCAAGGAAGTTAGCATGAGTATTGACACAAACACCATTCAGTTTCAAAATATCTCTGACATAAAAAGCCCAAATGATCAACTAAGCATCATTACCAAAATCAATTCCAGTGTTGATGGATGGAGTAATTACACGAGACATATACATAAAAACTACTTAGGAAATCCAAACTCCTACCAAATCTTTAAAATAGCGAAAATCGCAGGTGAAGCTCTTGCCTATATTATTGTTAGACCTGAATACTACGCTGAAGACGTTTCTTACATTTCATATATTGCTGTCGATAGCACCAACCAAAAAAAAGGGGTTGGCAGCCTTCTTTTAAAACATGCACTTGACATACTTAAAGAGCACAATATAAAAAAAGTAAAGTTAGATTGTAGACCAAATACCTCTGCTTTCTACGAAAAATTTTGTTCGAATCACAAGCTTCATTACACTTCAAAAAAAATAGGAACTTACTTGAATGGCAATGAGAAAAATCAGATTACTTTTACCTTTTGAAACAGAGCGACCTGATTGTGTCTATTTTTTATCAATAAAAAAACTTGCATGTAGTAAGTAGGATTATATAATGGCTCCAATTGTTAAACACTTGAAGGAGCCTATTTTTGATGACTATTTCTCAATATGATACCTTACTGCCCTCAATTCTTAACGCACCAGATATAACTTCAAAAAACAAAATTCTCGATCAAAATACTCTGGTTAAAAGTTACCTTCAATGCCCTTCATTCATCCAAAACTTTATAATTAACCTACCTCCTAATCAATCATACCTTATGAAGTCCATCATTGCGGTGGGGCAAAGCAATCGAGTGTTCAATGTATTAAATAAAGAAGAAGACTTTACACCGAAGCTAATGGCCATGGTCGAAACCCTAGAAAAAGTAGAGGCTTTTTATAAAAGTATTGGAGGAATCATTGGCTATCATCATAGTGCACTAACAATTTTACACGAAGTAGAATCCGAATCAGCAAAAACGAAATACTTCAAACCTCCCATGTTTAATATCAGAAAAGACACACAAAAACGAAGATTTTGGACGCGTAAAGGCATAGAAAGTATTGCCTTAGTAGGTGACATGTATCCTATTGGGGGTGCGGGCGATCGACTTCAACTTGAAGATCCCATAACAAAAACCCCACTACCAGCTGCTATGCTTAACTTTCAAGGAAGGTCACTGCTAACAGGGCTTATCCGCGACGTTCAAGCTCGGGAATTCCTACACTATAAGCTATTTGGTAAACAAGTCATCACGCCAATTGCAATGATGACATCCCATGAAAAAGATAATCACCGGTATATCACTGAAATTTGCAAAAACCAAAACTGGTATGGCCGTCCGCCCGAAAGTTTTCAATTTTTTACGCAACCACTTGTACCGGTTGTGTCGACTTCTGGTGATTGGATAATGAAAGACATCCTTGAGATGAGGCTAAAACCTGGCGGACACGGTGTTATTTGGCAGTGTGCTCTCAACGATGGTGTATTGGAGTGGTTCAAAAATTGTGGCAAGAAAAAGGTACTGCTCCGCCAGATTAATAATCCGATAGCTGGCATGGATCACGGGATACTTACAAATACCGGCATTTGTATCGATAAAGACAAGGATTTTGGTGTTGCGTCTTGTGAACGCATTGTCAACATGCCAGAAGGCATGAATGTATTGTGCTATGAAAAGGGAGTAGATGGCTACCATTATGGAATCAGAAATATTGAATATACAGAATTTAAAAAAAGAGGCATCGAAGACAAAGCTGACATAAAAAAATCAAGACGTCGTGCTCAATACTCAAAATTTCCATCTAATACAAATATCCTATTTGTCGATATCACAGCTGCCGAAAGATCTGTTAATAAAGACCCAATCCCTGGAAGAATCCTTAACATGAAAAGTCAATTTAAACATATTAACGCAAACGGCAAGCCCGAAACTAGCTATGGAGGACGTCTCGAATCGACAATGCAAAACATTGCAGACTTAATGCATGACACCTTTAGTCAAAAGCAACTCCACAAGCGAAATTTAGAGCTAAATACATTTCTCTCATACAATAAACGAACGAAGACGATCTCTACAACTAAACAGCTTTACAATGGCAACCTCAACATTGATGGGACTCCCCTTGGGGCTTACTATGACTTACTAAAAAACCATAGAACCCTTTTGCATAATCACTGCTTAATAATGACCCCTAAGATGCCATCTAAAAAAAGTTTTGCTTTAAAGCATCCACCATTCAATATTCAATTACACCCTGCAATAGGTCCTTGCTGGAGTATAATCGAGCAGAAAATATGTCTGGGAAAGCTTGCTGAAAATTGTGAATTAATCCTAGATATCGCAGAGGTAAACTTAGAGTCTATAGATATCAACGGCAGTTTGATTGTCGAAGCGACTGATCCTCTTGGAATAACTGATGAAAATGGAATTTTAACATACGGAGATGACTGCGGAAAATGCAGCTTAATCAATGTCAAAGTCTCTAATGAGGGAATCGATTGGACCGCTGAAAACACATACTGGAAAAATGAAATTCAAAGAAGAGAATCCCTGCATATCACAATCCATGGCAACGGAGAGTTTTATGCAAAAGACATCACTATCACAGGCAATCACCATATTGTCGTTCCTGATGGGATAAAAATGACGATGTTAACAGTGGATGGCGAATTAACTTTTGTTAAAGAGAAAATTGACTCTCCAAGTTGGAAATGGCATTATGAATTCGACAGTGAAGATCGAATCGTGTTAAAGAGGTAATTCCGGTTTACGTCCAAATCTAAATAATTCCTAAAGCCCCGTAACTATATAGCAAGAATAAGCCCTTGACTAACAACCATAGCCTCAATCATTGCTATGATATTGGAGTTGGATATATCAAAAACTCATCCTTATTTTGTTTACAACTTAATGGAGAGAGGACTCGAAAGCAAAAGCTCTCAACAATACCTGAAGAGGTATAAATGTTCAGCCTATATTCACCATGCGGCCAAAAGGCTTCTTCACGATATAATTTTCGAATAGTACGAAAAGGTCGGAAAAGTACTTTAATTTTCGGAGACTTATCGTCTAGTGGCTCACACATTGCTCTTTCAAGCTTAAATTCATAGCATTTTGTTTTTAAACCACTTTCTTCATGTTCCACATCAAAAAAAACTGACTCTCCAACAACTCCTCGTTCAAAATATACAGAAAAAAAGATCTTAGAAAAAGGGTCTGTGACATTAACACATCCGTGTAGCTGCTTATCACCTTTTCTTTGAAAGCATTCACAATCCAGTA
Source organism: Chlamydiota bacterium (assembly GCA_036164375.1). Classification (GTDB taxonomy): domain Bacteria; phylum Chlamydiota; class Chlamydiia; order Chlamydiales; family Criblamydiaceae; genus JAYZJO01. Next base: position 40,563 of record JAYZJO010000030.1, read on the forward strand.
TTTTAATAGGTTCATAATTATCTATTCGTACAGTCTTATTGGTAATACTTTTTATTGACTCAAGGAAAAATTCGTCGTAAACATTTCGATCATTTTTTCCAAGATCATTCCGACCAACTTTATAATCTTTGGCGAGAGTAAGCCTTTCATCAAACATAAATTGAATCATTGCTTTTTTAATAGACTCACTTGTCTTTATTTTACTAAAAAAATTCGATAAAGAAGCCCCTGGGTAATCAAGAACTTCCCCATCCACTAATTTTTCACAAGTCTCTCGATCTCCACAACTTCTAGCTATTTCAGCTAAGAAAAGCCGCGCCAAAGAGATAGAGTCTGAAAACCACAGTTCTTTAATTGCATGATAAATATCGTGGATAATCACTGCCAGTGTTCCCTCAAATAACCATCCATCAATTTTTTGCTTAAACTTGACATTTGAATAATTATAAGCAACAGTCGGATCCTTTTCGGGAAAATACAAAGATACAGCTAGTTGATGATTCACCTTTAGATTTATGTAGTCTGAGTTATCTAGGATACCATAAGTAGGCACGAGCTCAATTTTTCGTCGATTTCTTTTTGTTGACATGACATCTAAAAAAGCCTGGTACATAGAAAAGCTCGGAGTAATCATCACTTTTTCTTTTAGTAATTTGCCCGAGTTCAATCGTTTAACTACATACTGCGACTGAAAAGTATAGGGCATTATTACATTTATTTGAGATACCATTGGAGACCACGTGCCGTATTCAGGTACTATATTGATAAGAATTTTCTTTTCAGAGGTAGGTTTAGTTTCCATCTCTATGCAAAACATATTCCATTCTGTCTCACCTAATCCCAAAAAACGCTGAAGGAGCGGTTCAGCGTATTCTTCACCAAAAAGGGTTACAGCTTCTTTCTCCGTAATATCTTCAGGTAATCCCAAATAATGGTAGTCTTTTGAAATTAATTGTGATAAGTAGGGTTGATCAAAAGGTTCAACAGCCAGTCTTGTGTATTGAAATGCCTCACCATTCTCAACATAGTTATAGTATGTATACGAACATTTTTTCGTTACAAATGTTGAAATTGCTGCATCACAAAAAAGCATAGTTGCCACCTGATTAACGGACAAAAGCCCCTTTTGTAGTGCCAAAAGAGCCATAACATTAGTTGTATACATATCTTTCTCTATACGATATATATGAAAATGACCACTTTCAATTACGTCAACAAAAGCATTTAATTTTTTCGGACTAATCGTTTTGAATGAAGCTTCAACACACTTTCTGTCAGTATCAGATAATGACCTCATTAGACGAAGGTATCCGGGTTGATCATACCCTGGGCAATTTACAGAATTAGGTAAGGGAGGAGGATTGGGTATTGAAGCTACCAATGCAGGTTTCACTAAACGAACTCCAGATAAACATTAAAACCGTCTAATTTAATCGTAAAAACTATAAAAGGCAAGGTTTTTACAAGCATCGATTATCTGTGAATGAAAAAAATAGAGTACTAAAAGTTATTAATCAGGAGTAAAACTTAATTTCATTTCACCGTCAACACTCTCTAGACTCCAACTTGAAATAACGCTAAATTTGTAGCTTTCTACAACACCTGAAGATGAATATATATATAAAAGATATTCACCATTTGGCCAGACAACTTTTTCTCCATGATATTTTGTATTAAAAGTAAAAGGCTTAAAAATCACTGATACATTGGGAAGCAACCCTAGTTTAACCTCAGCGTTTGACGTCTGATGCCCTGAATCTTTATGAACAAGATAAAAGCCCAGAGTTTCACTTAAGAGCCCTTTTTCAGTGAAAACCTTGAAACAGATTTCAGAGAAAGGATCCTTAGCCGTTTCACCTGTCAAAACTTCCCCATTATCTCCTCTTTGAAAACAGAATGCTTTTGTGATAACAATGGGATCATAATTTTCTAATTCGCTATTAAGACCTGAATTTCTTTCAACGGACTCCAAGTATAGTTTATCATAAAGTTTGCAATCACTTTCCTCAAGATCATTTCGACCTATCTTATAATCTCTTCCGAGTGTAAGCGCTTCATCGACCATGAATTGAATCATTGCATTTTTTACACGTTCTTCAGGTTTAATTGTTTTAAATATGTTTCCGATAGGTGCTTGAGAATGCGTTAAAACCTCTCCATCAACTAACCGATAACATGTTTGTTCATCACCTAAAGCTCTGGCAATTTCCGCGAAAAAGAAGCGCATTATCGAACATGAATTTGTAAACCACTGTTCTCTAATGGAGTGATATATATCGTGTATAATCACTGCAAGTGTACCTTCACTTCCCCATCCATCAACGGTAACCTTAAACTTTGAATTAAAATTCTGATACGCTAGCCAACTCCTTTTTTCAGGAAAATACAAAGAAACGGCTACCTGTCCAGCCACCTTTAAGTTTGTATAAAAATTTTGATCTGAAAGACCATAGGTTGGTACAAGTTTTATTTTACGGAAGTTACGAGCAGTAGATAAAACATCGAAAAATAACTGATACATCGAAAAGCTCGGAGTGATCATCACCTTCTCTTTTAACAACTTACCTGATTCCAATTGAGAAATGAGAAACTGTGGCTGTAGTTCATTAGGAAGGGCTTCATTTATCTCGGAAACAATTGCTGACCAGCTTCCTAATTTAGGAATCGTATTTATATAAAAAAAACGCTCACTATCCGCTATTTCTTTCGATTCCAACTTTTCACAAAACATTTGCCACTCTTTATCAGATAATCCAAAAAAACGTTTCAGGATCGGTTTAGTAAATTCTTCACCAAAAATTTTTACGACACTATCCGTTGAAGCACCATTATCTAGACCTAAATACTTATAACTTTCATATCGTATTTCTGATGGGTCACTTTCACTAGTTGGAAAATCAACTATCGTAGTAGATCTCATTTCTTTTCCATTCTCAACACGTTGATAAAACAAATACGATAATTTATGAGAAATCAGCGTAGTAACTGCTGCATCACAAAAGAGCATGGTTGCAACCTGGTTAACGGACAAAAGACCCTTCCGCAATGCTAGAAGAGCCATAACATTGTTCGTATACATATCTTCTTCTTTACGAAATTTATGAAAACGTCCTTCTTTAATCACGTCAACAAAGGCAGACAATTGATTCTGGCTAACCGATTTAAAAGAGGCTTCAACACACTTTCTGTCAGTTTCAGACAGTGACCCCATTAAATGAAAATATCCTGGCTGATCATAGCCTGGATAGTTTTCTGAACTGGGTAGGGGTGGAGGATTAGGTATTGAAGGTACTAATGCAAGACTCATTTAACGAACTCCAGATAAACTTTAAAACCGACTAACTTAATCGTAACAACTAAAAAAAGCAAGATTTTTACGATTACCAATTATCTGCGATTGAAAAAAATAGAGTACTAAAAGTTATTAATCAGGAGTAAAACTTAACTTCATTTCTCCTTCAACAGTTTCAAGGCTCCAACTTGAAATAACATTAAAGCTGTAGGTCACTAGAACACCTGAAGATGAGCATATATGAAAAAAATGTTCACCATTAGGCCATACACATTTTTCTCCTTCATATTTCGTATCAAAAGTAGTAGGGTTAAAAAACACTGAGCTCGTGCAACGCCCGTCTAATTTTACCTCAACTAACGAACTCTCGAGTCCTGAATCTTTATGAACAACATAAAACCCCAGAGTTTCACTTAAGAGCCCTTTTTCAGTTTCAACATCAAACCAGACTTTAGAGAAAGGATCCTTAACCGTTTTGCCTTTCAAAACTTCATCATTACCTTTTATTTGATAACAGGCTGCTTTTTTGATATTAATGGGCTCATAATTTTCTAATTCGCTAATAACACCTGAACTTCTTTCAACGGACTCCAAATACAATTTATCATAAAGTTTGCGATCACTTTCCTCAAGGTCATTACGACCTATATTATAATCTCTTCCGAGAGTAAGCGCTTCATCGACCATGAATTGAATCATAGCATTTTTTACACGTTCTTCAGGTTTAATTGTGTTAAATATGTTTCCTATAGAAGCTTGAGACTGGGTTAAAACCTCTCCATCAATTAGCTGATAACATGTCTGTTCATCACCTAAAGCTCTGGCTATTTCCGCAAAAAAGAAGCGCATTATTGAACAAGACTCTGTAAACCACAGCTCTCTAATGGAGTGATATATATCGTGTATAATCACTGCAAGTGTACCCTCTCTTACCCATCCATCAACCTTAACCTTAAAATCAGGGTTTTCAAAGTCATAAGCTAGCCAACTCTTTTTTTCAGGAAAATACAAAGAAACGGCTACCTGACCAGCCACCTTTAAGTTTGTATAAAAATTTTGACCTGAAAGACCATAAGTTGGTACGAGTTTTATTTTACGTAAGCTGCAAAAAGTAGATAAAACATCTAAAAATAACTGATACATCGAAAAGCTAGGAGTGATCATCACTTTCTCTTTTAACAACTTACCTGAATCCAATTGAGAGATAAGAAACTGTGGCTGTAAGATCTTAGAAAGAACTTCATTAATCTCGGAAACGATTCCTGACCAACAGCCAAATTTAGGGATCGTATTTATATAAAAAAAACGCTCACTATCCGATATTTCTTCTGACTCCAACTTTTCACAAAACTTTCGCCATAGTATATCAGAAAATCCAAAAAACCGTTGGAGGATCGGTTTACAAAATTCTTCACCAAAAATTGTTACGACTTTATCCTTTGAAACATCGTTACCTAAACCTAAATACTTATAGCTTTCATATCGTATTTCTGAAGGGTCACTTTGACAGAATGATCCTTCAGATACCGTAGTAGATCTTATATCTTTTCCATTCTCAACACGCTGAAAATGAAAATACGATAACTTATGAGAAATCAGCGTAGTAACTGCTGCATCACAAAAGAGCATGGTAGCAACCTGGTTAACGGACAAGAGTCCCTTCTGCAATGCTAGAAGAGCCATAACATTGTTCGTATACATTTCTTCTTCTTTACGAAATTTATGAAAACGTCCTTCCTTAATCACGTCAACAAAGGCAGACAATTGATTCTGGGTAACCGATTTAAAAGAGGCTTCAACGCACTTTCTATCAGTTTCAGACAGTGACCCCATTAAACGAAAATATCCTGGCTGATCATAGCCTGGGTAGTTTTCTGAATTAGGTGGAGGTGGAGGATTAGGTATTGAAGGTAAGAGTCCTGGATTCATTAAATTTTCTCCAAATAAATAATAATAAATCTACAATTTATACTCATTGAGAATTAAACACCAGATCTTATCTTAACCACTTTTCAGTTGCACCCGTGCAATCATTTAAGGAATTTATCTTGCAGATTTTTTGGAGGGATGACACATGTATTGTTTGAAAAAAAAAGAGTTCTTTTTGAAGCGATAAGGCGATACCCCCAATCATAAAAGAACGAAGGCATGAAATTTATCGATCCAAATACTGCCCAGAGGCCACCTAAATGCCATAGGATCTTAAAGGCCGCTTTACCAAAAATGTATGTTTTAGAATCATCTGCTTGAAAGTTTTCGACGAGGATGACACTATCGGCATTTTTAACCTCTTCGGAGACATCCTCTAGAAACTTTTTTGCAGTTTCTCCTTGCAACGGTGCGAAGACAAAAATATTCCTTTTATCCCTTTTTAATAAAAACTGCACAAAATGATCGCAGAGTCCACATTTTCCATCATAGAATACAAGGTGAGTTGCCTTAGTCATCATAATGCAGCCTCTGATGATTCTGTAATAACTTTTGGAGGTTCTCGTTTTAGCTCGTCAAACTGCTTTACTAATTCAAGGACTTCATCATCTGAACACTGACCGCTTTGAATTTTCATTTTTATTTTTTCTCGTCGATCCATCCAATTTCTATTTAAAATTTTTTGGATTGTATCGAGAAAATGGGCTTCAGCTTTTTCTTTATCTATCTTCTTTTGTAATAATTCAGCAAGAACAAGTTGCCCTTCAGCATCGTCAAGGTTGGAAACAAGGTCAAGGAGATTACAGGTATGTTCCTTTGTGGTATTTTCCATAAAGGTGTGATAGATATGGCGACATACCGTCACTGTAAATTCTTCCGGTAGAATATTTGCACGGGCAATATCCACAAACCAGGGCATGCTCCCCCCTAAAAGAAGCAGCCATCGTAGGAGATCAGACTCCAGAATACGGTCGGGGTCGACAGTTTGTAGGCCAATACTTGCTTGTTTTTTTATAAAGACATTAGGTACATGATCTTGCCCAACACCGACAATATTCTCGGGAACATGCGTCAAATGGGCAAGTTTACGCAAACTCTCGTGAACCATAAGCGGATGATCCCAGCGTCTAATTTGTTTAATAAACTGTTGGATCATCTCATTTTTTACCGCTGGCGAACTCATATCTCGCCCTCTTGAATGGTAGTTCACTATATATGTCAGATAATCTTCACTTTCTTGGAGTAAAGTAAGGAAAGCTTCGGGCCCTTCTTTGTTCAGAAAAGTATCCGGATCACTCCCCTCCGGAAGAGCTGTGATATAAACTTCAACACCCTGTTTCTGAAAGAGGTCGCCAATTTTGCAGGCAGCTTCTTTTCCCGCATTATCACAATCAAGTGCCAGATAGACTTGGGTGACCCCGAGGTTCAGTAATTCTTTAACATGGCCTTCACCAAAGGCTGTCCCTTGACCCGCAACTGTAATATTTAGACCTGCTTGAATAAGACGCAGAGCATCAATCTGTCCCTCAACGATGATCGCTTTACGCTCTTTCGCTATACGGCGTCGTGAGTGATTGAGTCCAAAAAGGACCCGAGATTTTTTAAAAAGTGGGGTTTCTGAAGTGTTAATATATTTCCCGCCAAAAGTGCTATCTTTATATTTTCGTGCCGAAAATCCAATAACATGCCCCGAAGCTGCGTATATAGGAAAGGTAATTCTTTCATTGAAAAACTCGCGTTTTCTTCCTGTGCTTGTGACTGACATTATTCCCGCTTCAATCATCACTTCATCGGAAACGCGTTTTGAATGGAGGTAACTGCGAGTCATTCCCTCTTTTGCTGGAGCTAGTCCCACCTTAAACGTTTTTATAAATGTCAGATCTAGTCCCCTTGCATAAAGATACTTGAGCACCTCATGCCCTTCTTCTGTAGAGAGTAAGTAAAAATGGTAAAAATTTGCGGCAAGGTCAAGAGCCTCTTTGAGTTTAGCTTTTGCTGGCCCCCTAGGTTCATCTGAACCTTCCACGGCTTCTAACGTTACATTAAATTTTTGAGCGAGACTTTCAACGGCTTCATGGAAAGACATTTTTAGATAAGTCATCAAAAACTGAATTGCATCCCCATGAGCACCACAACCGAAGCAGTGGTAGTGAGTATCTCCACGTTGCACAGTGAATGATGGAGTCTTTTCATCATGAAAAGGACATAATGCTTTGTAGGCTGCGCCAGCTTTTTTTAGTTCGAGGTGCGAGTCCAAAACCTCGATTATATCAACTCTTTGACGCAGAGCTTCTAAACTGTCTTTACTGTAAATGGGCATGGCAGACCTTACATCATATAAATACGGTCTTATTTTGCCTGATTTATAGGATAAATGCTAATCCTTTCTAATCCTATTGCATCCCAAGCTGATCACTTAGTTCGCCATCTCTACGGCTTGGCCAGGATGCTGCTGGATCATCACCAAAATCATCACGCACGCATCCTTTTTGATAGCATGTCACCCGAGATGAACACCTCTTCTTTTTTTTGGAGTATTGATGTCCTTTCTTACATTGTTGCTCGCTTTTGCACTCACAACTTTTAGGCGAACACTGACAGTCAGCATCTAAAAATGCGGGTGATGCTAGAGTCAAACAACTAAAGAACAGAGAGATATTAAGGATAGAGTGATACATCATTTCCTCCAAAATTTGGATCTGACTTCACATTACCATTCGTAATATATATCGAGCAAGCAACTAGAGATGATAGAAGTTTTCCTGGGAAGATATTTACTGCTATCAAATTTTAATCTAAATCGTAAAAGAATCAAAGCTAATAACATCAAACCTAGTACTCGTTTTCTAGAACAAGTAATAAAAGTTTTTTTATCGCAATCAGAACTGACGCATCAAAATTTTAATTCGTGATTGTTTCTATAGTTTTAAACTATGAGATTTAAAAATTCTTGATCAAGATGAGCAGAATGTTGAGAAGCTAACTCTTTACAACATTTTGCTTCTATAATTACCCTCTCGTTAACAACAATGTCAGCGATATAAAAACCAACTCTTAGATTTTGAGAAAAAACTTTATACTATTTCTCATTTTCAACAAGCAAATTTTTCCCTCTGAGTAAAACTGCAAGGGAATTTTTATAAACTGCCTCAATAAAGCCAACTCCAAGGTCATTCATAACGTTAAATCTGAATGTTCCAAAAAAACACCTATCCTGCAGCCGTAGGCTATCCTGATTATCTTGTTCAAAAATTTTAAATTGATCTTCATTAAACTTTAAAATCTTAGCTTAAGATTACGTGATTATCGAGATACACAGATTTCCAAAAAAATGGGCTTAGTGCAGTTTTACACACTAAATAAATTCGTAAACCATTGAATATTAAAACCTATTTATTTGTTTTTAGATTTTTTCAAAATTTGACAGAAGTCAGGAGCAGCGAACCTATCATTCCTGCAGAAACTAGCTTTATCCCTATTGAAGCAAATTGATCCAAAAAAACTCTCATATCAAAGCTCAAAAAGGCAGCTTATTCACCTGATTTTCGGAGAAAATGACTATTGGGGTTGTTTTGATGCGTCAGTTCTGTCATCACAATAGCAAAATCTAGACAACTAATAATAAGCCTGCTAATTTTATTGCGTTATGAGTGAAATATCTGGATACATAGAGCGCATTACCTTTCAAAATCCCGAAAACGGGTACACTGTCGCCAAGCTCCAAGAAATTGGCAAAAACGACCTTACTATCGTTGTTGGGCACCTCCCCTCTGTACAGCCCGGCGAGTCTGTACGCTGCACCGGAAAATGGAAAAATCATTTAACACATGGCTGGCAATTTGAAATTGATAGCTACAAAACAGAAACCCCTGCAGATATTAACGGAATAAAGAAGTATTTGGGTTCTGGACTTATCAAAGGAATAGGCCCTGTTTATGCTAAGCGTATTGTTGCAAAATTCGGAAGTGAAACTTTAATGGTTATCGACTCCGACCCTGACAAGCTTCTAACTGTTTCGGGTATCGGAAAAAAAAGAATTGGCACAATAAAAAAGTGTTGGGAAGATCAACGTGTCATCCGCGAAGTTATGATATTCCTACAGCAGTATGGCATTAGTCCTTCTTTTGCTCAAAAAATTTTTCGTGCATATGGAAAAGATAGTATCAAAAAATTAAAGGACAATCCTTACAATTTGGCCAAAGATATTATTGGCATTGGATTCCGCTCTGCCGACAAAGTTGCTTTTGAAATGGGTATTGAAAAAGGGGCGCCCAAACGAATTGAGTCGGGGATAGAGTATGTTTTGTCCCAACTTTCGGGCGATGGACACGTCTGCTTTCCCCTTGATGAGTTCCTTGAAAGTGCTGAAGATATGCTCGAGGTCCCAAAAAAACTTATCAATGAAAGCGTCGACAGCCTCGTTAAAGAAAACCGTATTGTTGTCTTCGAAATGGCTCATGATGGGGATCTTAGCAAGTTTATTTGGATACGCCCTCTATTCCTCGCGGAAGTAGGGATAGCTCGTCAGATTCGACGCTTAAGGCTTGCGCCGTGTAATTTACGTGAGATTGATACACAAAAAGCTGTTGAATGGGTGCAAAGGAAACTTGGAATAGAACTTGCTGAGAACCAGAAGTTAGCCGTAAGGCAGTCGATGACTGAAAAAGTTCAGGTAATCACTGGTGGTCCTGGTACTGGAAAGAGCACCATTACAAACGCTATTCTTGAAATTACATCGCAACTTACAGGCGATATTCTCTTGGCAGCACCGACAGGAAGGGCTGCCAAACGCATGACAGAGATCACTGGCAAGAAAGCATTAACAATCCACAGCCTACTTGAGTTTGACTTTAAAATTTTTGGATTCAAACGCAACCCCGAAAATCCCCTCGAGTGTGACCTTCTCATTGTCGACGAAGCAAGTATGATTGACACGCTCCTAATGAATAGCCTACTTAAGGCTATACCTGACCATGCACGGGTTATTTTTGTTGGTGACATCAACCAGCTTCCAAGTGTAGGACCTGGTAATGTTTTAAAAGATATTATTGCATCAAAACAAGTATCTGTGACGATGTTGAACGAAATCTTTCGACAAGCTGCAGGATCAAGAATCATTACCAATTCGCATAAAATTAATGAAGGTTCTTTCCCCGATCTTAGTAATCACCCAACAAGTGACTTTTTCTTTGTTGAAGCCCAAGAAAAAGAAGATGTATTGGATCAAATCGTCAGCCTCGTAGTGCACCGCTTACCCAAAAAATATGGATACAGTGCTATGGAGGATATTCAAGTGTTATCCCCCATGAAAAAAGGTGTCGTTGGTACTGAAAATTTAAATTCCGTTTTACAAGATGCT
>JAYZJO010000031.1:0-26194 GCA_036164375.1 Chlamydiota bacterium
ATTTCACCTTAGTTAATTCAGGTTGGCTTGCAAAAGATATGGTAACAATTTGATCTGATTGAAAGCCGTTAAATTCGAAAGTTTTCAAGTTAGGGGAATTTGTTAAAACAGGTTGAATCTCAGCTCCCGTAAGAATAGAGCTAATGTTATCTGCTCTTATTGCTACTTTTTCTAAATCTTTATGAGATATGGCACTCAAGAAATGGTTGTTTAGTTCTTTGGCCTTTTTTTTACCAAAGCCCTCAAACGAATCCTTAGTAATTTCTCTAAATTCAATTTTTTTTACAGAACTTAAAGGATGCTTTTCGGGGGAGCTTTCCAAATATGAGATCAACGACTTAAGATATGGTACTTCTTGGGAAGTAAATTCATGACAACCATAAATATGTTTTGGTGGTCCAAAAATAATCCTTTCTAAAGTCGGATACCGACAAATAACTCTTACTAAAATATCTTGTGGTATGTCTGAGGAATGGGTTCGGTGTGGAAAGTATTTAGCAGGAAAAACTCTAATAGATCTTACTGTTTCTAAGACCACCGCACGTGTACGGCGATCCACCATTGAAAGTTCTCTTTTTGTTTTAGAGTCTAGATATTCGATAATTTTTGCTGTTAGTGTATTAGACAAGGAATTTAGTGAATAAGTCATAGATCCTTCATAAATCGATAATTTACTGTTAATAAAAGCTAGCTTTTAGCACAAACAATAAATATATGGCAATGAAAAACCTTAAGTGAATTATTTACAGTAAGCATACTTTTACCCATATTTTTTTTAACAGAAATTTCATCTTGTCCGGTATTTGTTGGCTGCATAATTTTCCAGGTATCTATAATTGTTAGAATACGATTGCCTAGCGTGATTGGAAGGTTTTAAGGTCGAACTTTTCAACGATAAGAACGATAAAAAGATCACAAAGTACTTAAGACAATTCAGATGCACGGATAACTGTGACATGAGTTAAGAGATAATTTTTCTTATCGTTATATCGTTATATCGTTATATCGTTATATCGTTATATCGTTATATCGTTATATCGTTATATCGTTATATCGTTATATCGTTGAGAACTATTTAAGTTTACCATTACACTCAAGTACATTTTTATTAAAAATAAATATCCTTTGTAGACAAGCTATCACAGCGACAACAAAACTTTAGCTGCGTAAGGTAAGTTAGTCAGAAAACAAAACTGAATAAGCATCATCTGCAGGGCCCCTTTATTTATGCAAGAGCCCCCTGGGTTTGAAACCTGATTGCCGTGAATAAAGTACACTAACGTAATTTACCAAACACCACCGAAGCGTTATGTCCCCCAAAACCAAATGAATTGGAAATAGCTGCGTTAATTTCAAACTCCTCCGCTTCTAATGGAATATGAAACCCTAGACCATCTTCAGGATTCGTTAGGTTTATTGTCGGATGAACAATCCCTTCATGAATTCCCATAACTGTGGCAACTGCTTCTAAACCACCAGCGGCACCAAGGCCATGTCCGATCATCGATTTCGTGGCATTCATGTAAACTTTACTTGGGTCTTTGATAACTTTTTTTGTTGCGTTAACTTCTGCCATATCTCCAAGAGGTGTTGAAGTGGCATGAGCATTTACCAAATTAATGTCTTCTGCGTTTATTTGTGCGTTGTTTAGAGCGTTTCTCATACATAAAGCGACACCTTCACCATCAGAGCGAGGTTCTGTCATATGGTGTGCATCACATGAAACTCCACCTCCGAGGTATTCTGCAAGGATTGGAGCGCCTCTAGCTTTCGCGTGCTCGTAGCTTTCTAGAACGAGAACTCCTGCACCTTCGCCGATAACAAAACCATCGCGATTTTTATCCCATGGCCTAGACGCTTTTTCCGGGTGATCATTCTGCTTGGAAAGAGCTTTACAAGCGCAGAATCCAGCCAGCCCCATAGGTAAAATAGGAGCCTCAGCACCCCCAGTGATCATTAGATCAGCTTCGCCATTCATGATATGATTCGCTGCTGCAATGATGGAGTTATTACCCGAGGCACAAGCTGTTGATATAGAATAATTTGGTCCCATAAAACCTAACTCCATTCCCAGCATTCCACTTCCCATATTTGTAATAACAAAAGGAATAAAAAATGGAGAAACCCTCGTATGTCCACGCGTCTCAAGAGTCTTTACGCCATCGACGAATCTTTCCATTCCTCCCATACCCGAGCCGACAATGACTCCACATCGAGACATATCTAATCCCGTGGATGTAGGGTCATCAAATCCTGCGCTTACCAATGCTTTTTTACCCGCTACAATCGTATATGAAATGAATTTATCAACACGTCGCGCTTGTTTTTTATCGAGGTAACCTGTTGGATCGAAGTCTTTTATTTCACCGGCAATTTGTGTACTGTAATCAGTAGTGTCAAATCCACTTATTTTAGTTACACCGCTTTTACCTTCGAGAAGAGACTGATAATATTTTTTCACATCATTTCCGAAGCATGAGACAACTCCCAATCCTGTTACAACTACTCTTCTTCTACTCATTTTCATTCCTATCGTTTGGTACAATGATATCTAAGTCAACAATTTTACTGTCTCTCCATAGCTCTTCAAGCTCATATATTTCGCGAACATCTGAAAGAAAAATATGAACGATGACATCAACAAAGTCGATAATCAACCAATCGCCATGCTTTTCACCTTCGATCATATAAGGATCTGAGCCGATTTTTTTAGCAGCTTCAACAACCTTCTTTCCGATGGCTATCACATGACGGTCTACGTTACCTTCGGCTATTAATACATAGTCTGCCATGGAACTTGTATTTCTGACATCTAAGGCTAATATATTTGAACCATTTTTATCAAATATGGCTTGTGCAATTGCGTTTAATAGTTCGAGAGAGGAATCAATCATTATTTTCATTGTAAATTAATTTATACTACACTCATTTGACAAATACCCATTTTAACACCTAAAACCTTATCCTGACAACAGAAAATCTATAGACACTCAGAACTGATGCATCAAAACAACCCCAATAGGCACTTTCTCCGAAAATCAGGTGAATAAGCTGCCTTTTTGAGCTTTGATATGAGAGTTTTTTTTGGATCAATCTGTGTGCCTCGATAATCACGTAATCTTAAGCTAAGATATTGAAGTTTAATGAAGATCAATTTAAAACTTTTGAACAAAATAATTAGGATAGCCTGCGGCTGCAGGATAGGTATTTTTTGGAACAGTTGGGTTATTGATAAATTTTAGTAAAAGAAACATTCAATACAAGTGTCTTTGTCCCCTTGATTATTAGCGTGCCGCCGTAGGCGATCCTGCCCATCTTGATCAATAATTTTAAAATCTCATAGTTCAACCAGCTTTGTCTTCAATTACAAAATTCTTCGATCTCGTACCAACTGTTTTGGTCGGAAAAAATAGAACTCAAAAAGAGTTAAAGGGGCATCTATCTTTAATTGGTGAATATTTTGCATATTAGCCTGATTTATAAATAACAAACGATCGAGTTGACAGAGGCATAAACGTCTGATAAGATATTCGGTCTTGACGTCAATTTATAGAGACTACCCATGAATATTTTTTGTTCTGACTTTTATCCTAAAACTCCTTCACCTATAGCCACGCTAAAGTTAGAAGAAGACACCTGGTGCCAATCATCGACTCCCGCTGTGATTCGATACAGTATTTTCAATAGTAAAGTATTCAAATCCTTTCAGCTGACCCTAACAGACGAGCAGTTTTCGATCGATCTCTGGGTTGGAAGTAAAGAAAGCGAGTGTAGTACCAGACTTAATCAAAAAGCCATCAACATCCTTCTTACGTTACAACATACTCAATACGACTCCAATGTAAGTGCCTTTCCTGATAAATCTGATCACTCCAAAAATCATTTCAAACTTGAAGAGTCATTTGAACAATTACGTTATGGCAAAGTTAAATCTTACTGGAACAAAGCAAGAAAACTTATTCAAAGCGTTTTAGAAAAAGAAGCGATAAACGACCGTCTTATTTTAAAAGTGATAGAAAAGTCTTATTATTCCCATGAAATAATTAAAAATATTACAGTCAAACGTTTTTCTGAGGATTCCCCTTCATGCCAAGACTCCTTTTTGGTCAGTGATAGAAGGTCTATTCAAACGTATAAAATATCCAGTAAAACGTTAAACTTTCTAGAGCAATGCCAACAGTATACAATGATATCTCGCCCTTCTCACTGTGGAAAATCTTATTTATTCAATAAAATAAAAAATTCAATAGAGCAGCAAAATGCCAAAAATGGTAGTCAGCCTTTTACTCCTGTTTTGTCAATTAGCTTCCTTTCATGTTCAAATGAATCACATTTACACTCAAAGCTAGAATCTGCCATCAATTCCTTTTTTTGTCAGTTAAAAGACTTTAAAGTCACAACCTTAGAGGATCAAAAAAAATACAGTGAAATTGATGAGACTAATTATACGACGCAATTAGAATTTCTTTTTACTCTTTTACAGAAAAAACAGCTTCAGTGTCTCGTGATAATAGATGAATTTGACTTCCCTTTCTATGACGCCTATAGAAATAGTAGCGATACGTACAAAAAAAACATTAAGGCTATCAGTGAATTATTTTTCACTTTTAGATCCATGCAAAAAGCAGTAAAAAAAGTCATTATGTTTGGTGTGTTACCGATCTATGATAAAGATGTTTTTTGTGACATCAACGTTATCTATGACAGCAATATACAACCTAAAGCGACTAATGTTTTGAAGTACACTGAAAAGAGAAAGCTCAGTATTGATTACACGAATTTAAAATTAGCTGCCCACTTCATTAATAATGCAAGTGCAGATGTTAAAAATACTGTTACTGGCCTATGTAACGACCTGGAAAGCAAAGTCTCTTTAACGATAAGAAGTCAGGCCACCCTCAATTTTAAAGAAACAAATCCATTAAGTTTTTGGATTATGCTTGCATCGATTGGTGTTTTCTCTGTAGAGCGCAACGTAAATCCACAAGAGAAAGAACGTTTAGAGTTCAGGATATCTAATCCAACTATAGCAAAAAATTTACTTCAAGTCATTGAAAGTGAGAGCAGATATACCGGAGAGTGGGATTTTGTTGGTGATATGTGTAAAATCATTGGAACAACAGCGTGTATAAACCTTGAAATAGCAGATCAAAAGCCCCTAAAAAATTCACCTGAAGATCAAAAAGCTTTAGATCACATTAATGAGCTCAAAGATAACTTCCTCGATTGCGACATACAGCCAATCGATTTGAGCAAACAAGTGAATGCGATAAAAGGTGAACTCAAAAATATTGGTAATCATGTATGGATCCCTCTCCTCTTCAAGCAGCTTCCCAAGGGAACTTGGCCTTTAATCCTACAATTTTTCACTGAGGAAATAATTAACTACTCTCGACCTAATTTAGCAGAAAAAAATTTATGGGTGAATATTCTAGCAGAAACATTAAAGCAAATTGTGGGCAATCCATTTATCGAACGAAATGGTGAGTTTTGTGATAGTCAGCTAAACACAATTATCAAGAATATCAATAAAATCGCCTTAAAATTTTGTACTCTAGAAGAGCTCTTTAAGGAGGTTATCGAAATAACGAAACCTAGATGTTTTGTATCCACCATCGAATACTTCGCTATGGCATGTTTTCCAAATGAATTTAATATATTAAAAACGCATCTTTCCGCAGCACTCCAAAAAGCAGAAGTTAATCAAAAGAATTATATAGAAAGCTGTATCCATGAAGATTTATTTAAACCTGAATCTACAAAAACTTTTAGCATAAGCTTCCTCTTGCATCAACTTCCAAATTACAGTGAAACATTCTTCTTCAATTATACCTTAAACCTCGGCTGTAATAGATCTATGCGTAATACCCCCAACTTAGAAGAAAAATACTTTCGGAATATGCAGACCATGTTTAAAAACAATGGCTTTCCTGTTGCAGAATGGTTAAAGAGTGAACACCTTCGAGTCCCCCGTTTTACTCATTGCAATTGGTTTGAAGACACAATTGGGGACAAACCGAGTGTAAACTGTTAACAATATCATGACATCCTAACTCACTTTTTGATTAAAACTAGGTTTGTGTCCAAATCTCTTACCTATGCACAACTTAAATGATCTTGATTTACAATGTTAAAGACGATTCTCATTGTAAAATGAGTACTGCAGAAGTCATGACAATGAGTATTGCAGGTGTACAATTTTTTATGGGTATTTTCGTAGAGCAAGGTAGCATCATTATGACTGAAAAACATATACACCATACGAGCTAGAAGAGTTATTCTTTTGGCTGATTCCTCTTACCTAATACAAAATTTACCCCAGAGCTCATATTATCTACAGCAAAATTAACTCCCGAACTCATGATGACGCTAACACCAACATCTGATACACTTTTTGCTGTTTCCCCCCAACCAGGAAATACAGAGTCTACGCTACTCGACAAAACTTGACCAACAGTATTTTGTATCAAAGCTTTTCCCCCATACTCTGTATACAGCGCTATAGCCCCTGATTTAACAGCAGTGCCTAAAGTTGTCTGGTTTGTAGCGAAATTACCAACCAATAAAGATGAATGGAAATCTCCTCCTGCTGCACCTACAGCAGCACCTGAAAAAAAACGAGTTGCAGATTTTATTGTTAGATTAGAAATTTCACTCGCTGTTTTTTTAAAAAACGGAAGGTTTACCCCCCAACCTTTTTTATCCAAATTTATTATCGTTGCATTATAAGAATCAGCTAATTTTCCTACCGAAGTATTGACATGATTGTAGACTTCTCCAAAGGACCTCCCCACATCAATGGCGTCTTTTCCCTCCATAATAAAACCTCTCTATTTTATTAATTAGATAAAAAAACTTATTACCTACACTTATTATAACACAGAAGCTATTATTAAATAAAAAAATATACACCTAAACTACTTAATACATTATTAACAAAACAGTATAGTGTTAAATAACTCAAAAAAAACTGTAAATTCATAACCTTAAACACTATAGTAACAAATTTATAACCATTTAATTCAGATCCAACTAAAAAATATACAGACGCAACATCTTTTATAAAAACAAAAAAAAACAAAAGAACTTATTTATTTAAAGTTTTTCATAATTAATAATATCTTAATAAAATTCTATTAAAAACGTAAAAAATGAGTTGTTTAAAAATAATTTTTCGCAAAATCCTAGGGATCGTACTAGTCATTCTATCTTTGGGAAATGCACTTTTCTTTAAACCTGTCATAATCCATCTTAACCAAGTTGCTGCTCAACTTATTGAAAGAATCAAATGTGCAGTTAGCACCAAACAAATTTCAAATCCAACGGACCAAGAAAATTTAATTCATTTTGGTGCGAATATTTTTTACATTAATGGCATTGAAATAGACATCTCATTCCGTACTATAGTTGAAAAAAATTATCCCGTTATTACTCTCAAAAATATTCAAAACATGAAGTCCGAATGGATAAAAAAATTCTCACCAATCCCCAAAAAAACTGTTTCATCTCAGACTGGAGTGAAAATAGTACCTCCGAGTACGTGTACGACATCACAGTTAGACTTGTAAATCATTAGAAAAATACCGACATAATAAAATAAAGTTACGGACAGGAATCCCCTGCTGATAACGCTTACTAGTATTTTTAGAGTTTGTTTTATACCGATCATGAATAAAGAATCGAAACCACACTAAACTTTTTCCTGACCTAGCGGAACGCTGCGTTAAATCAATTCTTGAGTTTAGTTAGTTTTGAACTAAAATATCGTCCATCCCATCTTGGGTTGCTCTCTTTTAACAGAGAACCCAATAAGAAATTCACCACCCCAGAAATTATCATCACCAGCAAGAGGGATAATCTCCATACTTCCCCCTTGGTATTGAGGTAAGATGGTAATGGATTTGTCTTGATAAGTAAGCTTTATACTCCCAAGATCCCCTTTGTATCTATCCAATGATTTAGGAGCTAAAACGGTAGAGTCATCAATTGTACACTCACTGGCCCGAACAAAGAATGTAAACGCAAGCTCATCATAAGAGTCGAATCCTAAAAATGTTACTTCAACATCTAAGGAATCGTTATCAAATTGTTGCTGAACGTCTACCCAAAATTCGCTATGTTGCGAGTTGCCGTAAGTTGAATAGCTTGCATCTACAGATTCTTTCCCTGGTATTTTGCAGTACCCTTTAATTGAATAAAAAGCCTCTGATTTACTAATTGTAAAGCCCTCAAATTTCTTATTACTTCGAGAGATCGTTTCTATACCAAAAGCTTGACAATCTCCAAGAGGGAGAAGTTGAGGTCCATAGGTGACGATGGATAACTGATCATTTACATAAAACGTTCCCATCCCTGTTTTACCTCCACAAATAGTAGAGACAACGGTCTTTTCTTGGTTCCTTCGCCCAATAACCCCTATTACAGGATCATGAATCAACTCGGTAAGATGGTATTGGTGAGCTGTTGGAATTGAGTTGTGAAGAAGGACCCATTGTTCTATTGCTGCAGTAATAGGTGGCACAGACCATGAAGATTTTGGAAGTTCCTGAAGCTTGACCTTTAATTTCTCTGCGATTCCAATATATGAAGGCTTATTTAAAAATGTGCCAGCCGTAAGGTAGAGAAGATAATCCCAAATTAGCGAATCCACGGTAGAAGCCTGAAGCTCTTGCGTAAAGAGCCCTCTAAGTGGCGTGCTATTGTGGCTTATCGTATTTGTTTGCCATTGAGCAAGTTTATCAACAGTTTTAAGGAGAGTCTGGTCACTTGTGACTTTTGCAAGAACTGCGCAAATGACACCAAATTCAGCGTGATTAATTTGATGGGGACAGTTACCCCAAGTCCAGTGGCCACCACTATCGAGGGGCACTGCTCCACTTTCAAACTGCGTCACGTTTAATTTACTTTGTTGATTGCGTAACAGGTTGTTGCAGATTGTGTAATAAACATTAGCCAACTGAAATTCTTCCCAGAATTTAATCGAGAGGACTGCTTGCGTGAAGTCATTAATCAAATTTTTGTAATGATCACCTTTGATTCCCATTTCATTTATAAGTGCAAACCCAAAAAGAGAGCGTAGAGAGTGAATATGTTCTGCTGGAGTAGCATCTTTTGAGGAGGGCATTCGCTCTTTCAGAATCGTTAAAAGAGACTGATCATCTATAGCCTGATCTTTTAAAATTCCTACTAACATCTGATCGAGTCGATCAAAAGCGGGATTGATTTTATGTAAAATACATGAATTTATAGCAGGTATCGTAGAACTCATGATAATTCCTTAGTTTAATCTTATGATAAGGAACAAAAAAACACGTAGAACAGCTTACGTGCTATTCTACGTGAATATTAAATTGTGGCATATACATACCATAAATTTTGCGAGCTCAGCAGGTATTACTATGTAGTTGGCTGAGTCTCAATAAGTTTACGCATTTTTTTTCCTGGTGTAAATTTTACAGCTAGTCTTTCAGGAATAATAATTGGTACTGATGCGTTCTTAGGATTTCTCCCAATTTTTTGTTTACGTTTAACGACTTCAAAGACACCAAAGTCTCTAAACTCTAATCGTTCTCCGTGCGAAAGACTATCTGTCATTTTATCTAAGAATGCTTGGATAACGTGACGGACATCGCTAGGGTGGATTCCTTTCTCTTGAGCGATCGAATTAATCAACTTCTTCTTTGTCATTGTAGATTTTTTATCTATGGTCATTGTTTCTCGAACTCCTTAGTTAAGGGTACAAAACTCATACAAAGCCTATTTTTAGAGGCAGCGTTCTGCCTCTCAAAAAGCGAGGTACTCCTCTTTCATCCTATTGATGACATTGTCGTATCCTCTTGATTTTCAATCAAGTATTTTCTCAAAACTTTCTCATGGAAAGATAATCAAAAAATTCCTGACCCCCGATCCAGGTTAGTGATCAATTGCTACTTAGCTAACCTGCAAGAAGCGAAAACCAACTGGACCAGAACCTTATAATAAAGAATCCGATTTTCATATCAAGAATATTGTTAAATTTTTGATTGAAAAAGTGATTTTTTTTTCATCTCTCTGGGATAAGATCAAAATATTTTAACGCTTTTTTATAAACTTGATGTTACTGAAGGCGAATTAAGACCTTGTTTTTTTTGCCGACAGCAAGCAACAGAAGCCTTCCTTCTATTAAATCAGCTTCCTCGATACTCGTCCGTACGTCAGCAACTTTCTTATTATTTAAGTAAACTCCACCACCTTCAACCATTCTCTTAGCTGCACCTTTACTTGGCTGAATCTCAGCTTTCACAATCACCTCGACGACAGTAGACCCAATGACATCATCTTTTTGAAGGTTTTTTGATGGCATATCACTCGCGATCATTTCTAAAGTCTCGGCATCTAATTTTGTATCCGAGCCTGGAGCAGCTCCTTTTGTAGCCTTAACAGCACGGCTCAAACCTTCTTCTCCGTGAACTAACCGAGTAACCTCTTCTGCCAAACGTTTCTGCGCTGTGTTTGGAATATATGAAGCCTCCTGCATTAGTTTTTCGTAATGACGAATCTCATCCATTTCCATAAAGGTAAGCATGCGCATAAGCTTAATGACATCTTCATCTGTAATTCTAATAAGATACTGGTAAAACTCGTAGGGAGATAGTTTATCTGAAGAAAGCCAAATTGCCCCCTTCTCTGATTTTCCAAACTTTTTGCCGTCACTGCGAGTTAGAAGCGGGAAGGTAACACCGCTCACAGAGTCTCCTGTAACTTTTCGAACGAGATCTGTCCCTGCTGTAATATTCCCCCACTGGTCACTTCCTCCAAGCTGTACAGTGACTCCGTGCTCGCGGTATAAATGGAGGAAGTCATACCCTTGAAGAAGTTGGTAACTAAACTCAGTAAAACTCATCCCTTCTTCAGACTCAAACCTACCTTTCACAGAATCCTTTGCCAACATGGTACCAATACGAAAATGCTTACCTACACTACGTAAAAAGTCGATCATGGGGAAGTTTTTGTACCAATCGTAGTTGTTAAGAATAACCGGTTTGTTCTCTGCATCAAAATCAAGAATAGTTTTTAAGTTTTCCGTAATCCCTGCCAAATTCACTTTAAGAGCATCTTCGTCAAGCAGATTCCGTTCATGACTTTTCCCTGATGGATCGCCGATCATTCCTGTAGCTCCCCCAACGATAGCGACAGGTGTGTGGCCGCAGCGTTGAAACCAAGCCAAGCCCATAATAGATACGAGATTTCCTAAGTGTAAACTATCGCTTGTTGGGTCGAATCCACAGTAAACTGATAATGGCGCGTCTGATAAATTTCTAATCTCCTCATTGGTGACGGAGTCGATAAACCCTCTTTCCCTTAAGACATCAATAACGTTTGCCATTTTAATTCACTCCTAAACTTCAACATTAAAGGGTTACATTCTGATAAATTAATCATTTAATGTCAATCTCCCTATTTTTAACGATTATCTAATATAACATTCAGTATACTACCAAAATTTTAACACTTCATACCTTCAAAAATTAACATTTTTGAAGAAATAATGATGAGTACAAATAAAAATAAAATTATGTTATATTAAAGGTAGTGTGAAGGTGAGATTCAATAGCTGATACCTACCACTTTTCCAACTTTCGACAGTATTAAGTATTTTCTCCTTCTATCACCCCTCGAACCTTCCTATATTTAGGGAGTTAAGAGGGAAACAATCAAACCTTTGAATAAGGAGGGTTTTCATGGCTACTAGAGCTAAGGAAAGCAAACAGGTTAATAAAGTAAGAAAAAAACTCGAAAAGGTTCTTCAAGAGGAACACAGCCACTTCAATAGAAAGGCTTTAGATGAAGTTCGCGAGAACATTCACAAATGGATTGCCAGACATGAACCGGAACGTGTAAGCACCGAAGAAAAAACTTTTACCCTATTTGATGAAAACCGTCACCCCTGTGAAGTTAAGAGCAATTACGTCAAAAACCTTATGGACAATTTGATGCACGAATCAAAAGAGGAAGAAAAAGCCAGCCTTCTAGGTCGCGTATCTTATCGCCCAAATTAATACTAAAAGGGGTTATACACGTCGATAAACCGAGTATCTACGTGAAATCTTTCTTTCAAATGATCACATAACGCTATGGGGCCAACACGTTCTGTTGCTGAGTGCCCCATTGCGTAGAAGTTTATCCCAAGTTCATGAGCATCGTGCCAAGCAGGTTCGTCGAAATTTCCCGTAATAAAACAATCCGCTCCACACTTGGCTGCATCCGACATATACTTGTAAGCACCTCCAGATATCAAATAAGCAGATTCAACAGTTTCACTACCACCAAAAGCTCCATTGATAGGGTGACTGTAGTACTCCTCTATCTGTTTTCCAAAAGCTTCACGTGTCATAGGTTTAAAAAATCCCATCACCCCCATAGCTTTCCCATTAACGTAACCACAGGGAGTAAGATTAAACCACCCCAAATCGTGAGCGACTTTCCAGTTATTGCCAATGCTTGTATGTGCATCGAGAGGTAAATGATACCCAATTAATGAAATTTCATTTTTAATTAATAGTTCAAGCTTTTTCTTTTTCACCCCAACAACTTCTGCAGGCTCCCCTTTCCAAAACATTCCATGGTGAACGATTAAAGCATCGACACCAGCTTCTACAGCCTGTTGAATAGTTTCTAAACTCGAAGAAACTGCTGTTGCAACTTTTGAGATAGCAGACCTCCCTTCAACCTGTAGACCATTAGGACAGTAGTCATTAAACTCCGAAACAAACATTAGCTCGTCCAGATACTCACAAAGTTCTTTCAATTTAATTGCGCTCATTGCATCCTTCGTTTTTATTTGATATTTCTTTCAAAAAAAGTGATAGTAGCAAACATCTACACCTTAGCGAAAGAGAAATTTTTATTTTGCCTTATATACGGGAGTAATAGTCATGAATTTAACGGAACAAGCTAAACAAGCTGTAGGAAAAAAAGCCGCAGAAATGGTTGAAGATGGAATGCTCGTCGGACTAGGCACTGGAACAACTTCGGCATGTTTTATCGACAGTCTCATCGAGCGCTGTCGCCAAGGGCTTAACATTCAGGCGGTAGCAACATCCCAAAGATCTGAAAAGCAAGCGCTACATGGTGGAATCAACATAATTGACGTAAACTCAACCACTTACCTAGATATATGTTTCGATGGTGCTGATGAAATCGATCCCGATAAACAGATGATTAAAGGCGGGGGCGGAGCTCTACTGAGAGAAAAAATTGTTGCGAGTATGAGCAAAAAAATGATCGTGATGGTCGATGAAAGTAAATGTGTTACGAAACTAGGTAAATTTCCGTTACCCATAGAGATTATCCCATTTGGATTTCCCTCAACAATCGAACAAATTCAAGCTCTTGGGTTCAAAGGACAAATAAGAACAACTGGACGTGATTATAAATATATCACCGACAGTGGGCATTATATATACGATATTGTACTTCCATCAAACGAAGTAACTCTTCAAGAAGTTCACCGATCGCTCATTAACATTCCGGGTGTGATTGAAACAGGTTTATTTTTAGGATTTGCAGACAGCGTTATCATTGGAAAAGCAGATGGATCCATTGAAATAACATCGTAAACACTTAAAATAAAAGCATTACTTAAATCACTAGTCACAAACATGTTTTTTGCCTATTATGAGGATTGAGTGTGATATCGAGGTGCGCAAGGCATGCTTTCATCTGAACTAGTACAGATAACCTTTGAAAAAATAATGCAGACTCGCTCCTATACAGTCGTAATTTTGGGGGGAGAAGGGAAACGATTTGCCATTTACACCGACCCTAGTATCGGCAGGACCCTGCAAATGTATCTTACTGGTGCTGAAAAGACTAGACCTTTAACACATGATTTAATTGACTCTATTTTCATGGGATATGACATCCGCATTAAGCAAGTAGTCATCAATGACATACAAGATACAATCTATTTTGCTAGACTATACTTAGAGCAAGAACGGAGTGGCCTAAGGCATATCATTGAAATAGATGCTCGTCCTAGCGACTGTATCACTCTTGCCCTAATGAACGATGTTCCTGTTTACTGTACTCGTGAAGTTTTAGATAAAACCATTCCTGTTGAAGAGTAGCTCTACTAAATTAGTTCGCAATAAATAAAACTATCAACCCTGCTCTTGCTTTTACCAATAATAATGATGTACATCGCTCATTAAGACGTTATTTTCACTGTTCTACGAATGAAAGTTTCAGAACTGACGCATCAAAATTTTAAATCGTGATAGTTTCTATAGTTTTAAACTCTGAGATTTAAAAATTATTGATCAAGATGGGCAGGATCGCCTACGGAGGCACGATAATAATCAGGGTGACAAAAACGCTTGTATGGAATGCTTCTTTTGCCAAAATTTATCAACAACCCAACTGTTCCAAAAAATACCTATCCTGCAGCCGTAGGCTATCCTGATTATCTTGTTCGAAAATTTTAAATTGATTTTCATTAAACTTCAGTATCTTAGCTTAAGATTACGTGATTATCGAGGCACACAGATTTCCCAAAAAATAGGCTTAGTGCGGTTTTACACACTAAATAAATTCGTAAATCATTGAATAATAAAACCCGTTTATTTGTGTTTAAACTTTCTCAAAATTTAGCAGAAGTCAGAAGCAGCGAATCTATCAGTCCTGCGGAAACTAGCTTTACCACTATATGAAGCAAATTGATCCAAAAAAACTCTCATAATCAAAGCTCAAAAAGGCCGCTTATTCACCTGATTTTCGGAGAAAGTGCCCATTGAGGTTATTTTGATGCGTCAGTTTTGATAAAAGTTTTTACCTCGCTTGACGAAATATCGCGATGAATATAAAAACAAAATTTAACGCTTAACCTAGGAGAAAATTTTGAACACAGAACAAAACACAAACTTCATGAATTATGACGTTATTAACCGTTACCAAGACGCAATGTTCCATTTAAACTCAAAAAAATTTAACTCTTTATTGTCTAAGCGAGTAAAGCTTAAACTAAACTCTGAAATTTCCGGTAAAACCAAGCTTAGCGGAAAAGACCTAGTTACAACTTTCTACCAAGATAATTTCTTCCTTACCACTAAAAATTTTTCTCCTAACAGCATCGAAATTGATGTGACTAACAAGCGCGCTTTATATAAAGTTGACGCCCTCGTCGACAAAATTGACCTAGAAGAAGACACATTTCACCATCTTCGAATTACCAACTCCACAGAGTTTCAGATTTCGAAAAGAAAGAAAAAAGGAAAAATCCGAAAAATTAACAGTACTGTTAAAGCTGAAGTAATTTATTCATTCTCGTTAACCGATGCCAACAAACTTGTCGAAGACTTCTTTGAAATGATGAAGACCGATATCAAAGCTGCTGGTGAATTCCTCACAAAAGACTTTACTGCAAATGTATTGGTCAAAACAACCAAGTTTGAAACTGCAGAGATTATTTCCAAAGAAGAATTTTTATCTTCGAAAATACATGAAATCTATAACCAGAATAATATCGATATTAATTATGAAGGTTATCCTTCATTTAGCGACAATCCTGTAAGTTACCATCAAATTTTTTACAAAAAAAGACCTCTCGACAATTCTATTACTTCGCCAACTAGAGCAATGGCTTTTGGAATTTCAGGGGAATACAAAGTCACTAAGATTGGTAGCCATTTAAAAATTGCCAAGGCTTCCTTAGTTATCACCCCACAACCCTAAAAACTAGATAAATGTGATGTCAATATCAAAAAAGTAGGGTCTTTGACGCCAATTGACTGCAATGAGCATTAATTGAAAGCGAAGGCCCTATTCTTTGACTTGCATCATCGTTAATTTCAATTTTAACACAAGAAATATGATCACTACCCCCTTTCATAATAAAAGCATTATCTAAAAATCCAGATTTAATAAAACTCAACTAACTATAACAACACTTCCACTCAAATACCCTCTACTAAAAAACTTTTATTGACAAAATAAATAATTAATAGTATGGTATTAAGATAAACAATATAAAAAAAATCAAAATAAACACAGAGGTTAAAAAATGATAAACTCAAAATCTATTTTAGAAAACATACCCGATACTTGGGACGAAGAGTCAAAAAACACATTTAACAGTAAATGCAATACTCGCATTCAAAACTTACAAGAGTTAATTACCCTAGCAAGCAACAATATCTGTAAATTAACCTCCGCAGACTTCGCGATTAGGGGTGAAAGTCTCTCCAAATTGTTAAAGTTAGTAAGTCTCCAAGATCGTGAAACACAAGCTGCGCTTTACGCAGAAGTAAATGGAATTTTTGAAAAAATTCATCCATCAACTGAAATTGATTTAGACGAACCTAAAATTACTACACCAAAACTCTACCTGCCCGCTGATGGTTGTGGATTTGAGTTAATAAAAGTGGAAAAACTTTTGCTTGAAGCACGTTTGTTACCCCAAAATTTACCAATAAAACGGAGTAGAGCCGAAGCTGAAATTCCCGACACCTCTTTAGAACAAGAGTACACAAATATTACAGCAAGAGATATTCAAAACCGATATTTAGCTTCCAACATTGATAAAAATAGTACAGAAACAAGCATAATTATTTCTGAAGTCGAGGAATCCAATGAGTACTCTATTCAGATTGATGTCAGAAAAACAACTTTAGACTTAACGGAATGTAGTAAACTCGAAGATGAA
Source organism: Chlamydiota bacterium (assembly GCA_036164375.1). Taxonomy (GTDB): domain Bacteria; phylum Chlamydiota; class Chlamydiia; order Chlamydiales; family Criblamydiaceae; genus JAYZJO01. The sequence continues at coordinate 16,682 of JAYZJO010000031.1, forward strand.
GACATTAAAGTAATTACTGAAAAGTTACCTCATTTAGAAATATTAAAACTTAATGCTTTTGAGCTGACAGAAACAAGTTTTATGTACCTAAGCGAATTGAAAAATCTCAAAAAACTTTACATCTTTCAGTGTGATAGTATCACAGACAGTGCCATCAAACATTTAAGTAAACTAAAAAAGCTAGAGGTTCTCGATCTTTCAACAGGCGATAATAAGTCTATCACAGATACCGGCATTGAACATCTAAAAAACCTTAAAAAATTAAGGTCTCTCAATCTTTTTGGACTAGCTAAAATTACTGATAAAAGCATCGAAAACCTAAGTTCCATCACAAGCCTTGAAAAAATTAACTTAACATGGTGTTATGGAATTACTGCTGCCGGACTTAACCACCTAACAAAGCTAAAAAATTTAAAAAAACTTTTTCTCGGTTGGCTCGATAAACTTCGTGACAATGACCTACAGTTTCTGAAGGAACTTAATAATTTAGAAGAAATCGACATCTGTAAGAATAAGCACTACACAGATAAAGTTATTGTACATTTAAAAGAGTTAAAAAAACTAAAAAAACTCACATTTAGTCTTAACAATAACATAACCGAACAATCCTTCAAAGACCTTAACGAGTTAAAAAACTTAAAACAACTTCACCTCGATTGGGATAGTGATTTTAATCAAAAATGTTTGAGTGTTTTAGAGGAATTCCCTTGTCTGGAAGATCTAATACTGACGGACGCCTTTTCCTTGACAGATACAACCATTGATCATATCAAACCACCAGCGAGCTTAAAAAAGCTTGAATTACAAAAGCACGCTTCTTTTACAATCAAAAAACTGAGTGAATTTAAGCGTAAATTCCCGCAGATACAGATATTGATAAAAGAGGCGATATGTGAAGTCGATTTAAATTTAACAACAAGTGGCTCTTTGTGACAAAGAGCTACTAATCTCATAAAATAGACTTTTATCTCTTTACCAATAAAACAAAAAAAATAGACCACAAATCATGATCAACAGCAGCATAATACAACATATTCCAGGTATCTGGAATGAAACCACAAAAAAAGAATTCAACAAAACGTACAATACAAAAATTGATACTGTACCCCAATTAATCAATTTCGTTGGACAAAAGATGTCTCAATTGAAGACTAACGAAAACACTCTTCAGGCCCAAAACTTTTCTAATTTAGTCCCTAGGGAGAACGCTCTAAAAGCACAAATTCTTACTAAATTAACGGCACTAGTGGGTAAAGAAGATTTAAACGAACAAGAAGAACTATACTGCGAAATAAATAGAATTGTCATTTCAACTGAAACAGCAAATAAAAGATCCCCTCTATTACAACTGCCAGAAAAACGGAGCAGAGTTGATGCAGGAATTAAACTTAATGCTTCGCAAGCTCCGCTTCCCCATAATCCAGCAGCAAAAAGACAGAAACTTTCTGAAAGTGAAAAAAGAATTCAATTTTTGCAATCCGCAAAAACTAAACAACTCATTAATAAGATACATAGTGGAATTCCACTTAGAGATTTAGGGTTTTCGAGTGTAGATGAAGCTATCAAATTTGTAACATTAACTGGAGTCCTTATCTTCAATGCAGTAGGACTTGGTACTATCGAAGATAGGCATCTCGAAGAGTTATCACAAAAAAATCCCTCTTTAGTGAGGTTCGATGCTGATTGTGGTATTACTGACAACGGCATCTTACATTTATGTCATTTAAAAGAGTTAATGTTTCTGAAATTAAATTTTCCTCATAATATTGATTCATTAGACTTTACACTATTAAAACAAATAAAAAAACTAAAACACCTTTTCATTACACCTCCTGACAATTCTAAAAAAGACTTATTAAACGAAATAAAAGAAATAAAAACCTTAAATACAATCTGCTTATATATTAATAGTAACACTACAAAAAAAAATCTCAATAAACTGCAAAAGTTCCCCTTATTAAATGGAGTTACTTTTATTTTAAAGGATGTAAACAACTATGAAGTAATCAACGCTTTGGAAGAACTACCACAGTTAGAGACTTTTTATATCTGCACATTAACCCCCTTGCCAAAACCTTGCATTCATCATTTGAAACTTCCTAAATCTATAAAAAAATTGGGTTTTTCAAAAAACGCTCAAGTAAATGAAGAAGATCAAGCCAAGCTTCTACAAAAATATCCTAATTTAGAATTTAAATATCTCTAAAGGAAAACAAACTCACTAATACCAATCCGGTTAAAAAAGGAACTGCATTAAAAGCTACTAACATCGAATACTGTTATTGCCAGCTTTTTTAATCAGGATTGGTATACTGAATAAAATTAAAAATTATCAGTTACAAAAGAGCTTATTATATCAGTATTTGATATGAAAACAGTTCGCTGCCAATCCCTTGAAAGCTTTAACAGCCTCTTCAGCATCTGGACCTTCAGCTGTTACGGTTATCCGCGAACCTTTTTCAGCTGCCAGCATTAATACCCCTAAAATAGACCGAGCATTTACCGTTGTTTTTTTATAGGTGAGAGTAATATCGGATTTATATTTCGTTGCGCATTTCACAATTTCTGTTGAAGGGCGGGTGTGCAGTCCACGATCATTTTTTACAACAAAAACACCGGAAGCAATGAAGTGATTTTGATTTGAGTTTTCTTTCATAACATGTAATCTAACTTTCTAAACCTAGATTTTGGGATACGCTGATTGGCTTAAAAGCTCAAGAGAGAAATATTTTTATTTCTGTTGATGCCCAAAATTTCACTTCCTTCTTTTCACTGAGTTATTTACTATATAAAACTAGTAAATTTAAAGCAAATGAGGTTATCAATGGTTGAAGAAAGAAATAAAACTGAACAAAAAGACTGCTGGAATGTAGAGTCTATGTACCCATCATTCAGCGATTGGCAAACAAAGTTTCAAAGCACCTATGGAGTAAACGGCCCAAGTAAGTGGCCCGTTATCGAAAGTATGAGAGGGAAACTTGGAGAAAGTCCTGAGAATGTAAAAACATTACTAGATCACTTATTTCAAAACGACCGAGAGCTTTCTCACCTCTACACCTATGCACACCTTCGTCATGATGAAAATATTGCTGATAATGAAAACAAAGCGGGATTTGCACGAATTACTTCCGTCATGCATGAATTCATGCAGTGTGTCGCCTGGATTGACCCCGAACTTCTTATGCTTCCCGAAGATAAAATCAAAGAATACCTCTCCTCCGACACCCTCAAAGAATACCACTTCTACCTAGAAAAACTCTTGCGAATGAAAAAACACACTCTTCCTCCTTCTGAAGAAATGTTATTAGCGCTTTCTCGACAAGCACTCCAAGGATACCCAAAAGCATTCGGAGCTATAAATGATGCTGACTTTGACTTTGGGAGTGTTCTTGATGGAAATGGCAAGGAACAACCTTTGAGCCATGCCACCTACGGCTTGTATATGAGAGAACATGATCGCATACTAAGAAAAAACTCTTTTGACAAAATGCATGGGCAGTACGAAAAATACGAAAACACTCTTAGCGAACTCCTCGGCGGACTAGTACAAAGTCATGTTTTTCAAGCGCGTGCTAGAAAATTTGAAAGCTGTTTAGAAGCTGCGCTTTACCCTAAAAATATAGATACATCCGTCTACCACTCACTCGTAACAGCTGTAAATGAAAATATAGAAACGCTTCATAAGTACATCGATCTACGAGAAAAAGTTATGGGAGTCTCCCCCCTACACCTTTACGACATGTATGTACCTATGATCGATGATTTCGATATGAAATTTACCTTCGAAGAAGCTGCAGAATTAATCATTGCATCGGTTGCACCTTTGGGTAAAGAGTATCAAGACGCACTTGCAAAAGGGCTAACAGAAGATAGATGGGTCGACCGCTACGAGAATAAAAACAAACGCTCGGGCGCTTACTCTAGTGGCTGCTACGATAGCATGCCTTACATCCTCATGAATTATAAAAATGTTTTACGTGATGTATTTACTTTAGCCCATGAAGCTGGACACAGCATGCATAGTTACCTTTCACATAAAAACCAGCCATACCAATATGGGGACTACCCTATTTTCCTTGCTGAAGTGGCCTCTACGTTTAACGAAGAGCTCCTGATGATAGAGTTACTCAAACGTGCAAAAAGCGACAAAGAAAAGATTTTCTTGATAAACATGAAAATCGAAGATATACGAGCAACCCTCTTCAGACAGACAATGTTTGCTGAGTTTGAGCTTATGATCCATGAAAAAGCTGAAAAGAGCGAGCCATTAACTCCACAAACCCTCAAAGAAGAGTTCCTCAAATTAAACCGGACGTACTTTGGTCCAAATGTAGAAATAGATGAAGTTGCAAAAATCGAGTGGGCGCGCATCCCTCACTTCTACTACAATTTCTACGTCTACCAATATGCTACGGGGATCAGTGCGGCCTTAGCACTCTGTGATCGTGTGATTAATGGTGGCGAAAAGGAACGCGACGACTACCTTAACTTCCTAAAGAGTGGTTGCAGTAAGTATCCTGTAGAAACACTACGCCTAGCCGGAGTTGACATGAGCACACCACAGCCCGTTAAATCCGCTATCGATAGATTTGACACGCTCGTCGATGATCTTGGCAAATTATTGAAAAAATAACAACAATTAGCAGTTATGACACTTAACTGCTAATTTCTTCTTGCCTTAAAACAGCGCCAAAACGTAGAATAGACTTTACTAACAATCATCCTACAACGGATTACACAAGGAGATTACAATGGAACAAACTGAAAACGTTAAAGAAGCAACACAATTGCGCCCACTAGGCAATCGTGTCCTTGTAAAGAGACTTGAATCTCAAACACAAAAAGGCGGTATCATCCTTCCCGATAGCGCAAAGAAAAAACAAGAGCAAGCCAAAGTCGTTGCTATTGGCACCGGAAAAAAAGACAAAAGCGGAAATACAATTGCTATTCCCGTAAAAGTCGGTGACACCATTCTTATGGACAAATATGCCGGACAAGAAGTCCAAGTTAACGATGAAGAGCTAATCATCGTCAGAGCCGACGATATCATCGCCATTATTGAAGAATAACGTAATAGATTTAAGGAGTAAATACAATGGCTGCAAAAGAAATTAAATTCAAAGAAGATGCAAGACAAAGAATCCTCAAGGGAGTTACAACTCTCGCCAATGCCGTAAAAGTAACACTCGGACCTAAAGGCCGCAATGTCATCATCGACAAATCCTACGGCGCGCCTCACATCACTAAGGATGGAGTCACTGTCGCTAAAGAAATCGAACTTGAAGACAAAGATGAAAACATGGGCGCTCAAATGGTCAAAGAAGTTGCTAGCAAAACCGCTGATAAAGCCGGTGATGGCACAACAACTGCGACTGTTCTAGCAGAAGCTATCTATAGTGAAGGTCTACGCAATGTAACTGCTGGGGCTAATCCTATGGACCTAAAACGTGGAATGGAAGAAGCTCTTACAGCGATCAAAAAAGAACTTGAAAAGCACAGTAAACCAGTGCAAAACCAGCAAGAAATTGCGCAAGTTGCTTCTATTTCAGCGAATAACGATAGTGAAATTGGTGAAATTATTGCTAAAGCTATTGAGCGCGTTGGAAAGAATGGAACAATCACAGTAGAAGAAAACAAAGGGTTTGAAACGACTCTCGACGTAGTTGAAGGGATGAACTTCGATAGAGGCTATCTTTCAGCATACTTTATGACAGATTCCGAAACGCAGGAATGTGTTTTAGAAAACCCGTACGTCTTAATTCACGACAAAAAAATCAGTACCATTAAGGACATCATCCCCATCCTTCAAACTGTTGCTGAAACAGGACGTCCATTACTTATCATTGCTGAAGATATCGAAGGCGAAGCTCTTGCTACTCTAGTAGTGAATAGACTCCGTGCTGGACTTAAGATCTGCGCCGTTAAGGCACCAGGATTTGGTGATCGCCGCAAAGCAATGCTTGAAGATCTTGCTATCTTAACGAACGCAGAGATTATAAGTGAAGAAGTTGGGCACAAGCTGGAAGAAACCACTCTTGAGCAACTTGGAACGGCAAAAAAAATCGTTGTCAATAAAGATGACACAACCATTATCGAGGGAGCTGCTACCCAAGAGAAAATCGACGAAAGAACAGCTTTGATTCGCCGTCAGATTGAAGAAACTGATTCTGACTATGACAGAGAAAAACTTCAAGAAAGACTAGCCAAACTTGCTGGTGGCGTAGGAGTCATTAGAGTTGGAGCTGCTACTGAAATCGAAATGAAAGAAAAGAAAGACCGCGTAGAAGATGCGCAGCATGCAACAGCAGCGGCTATTGAAGAAGGCATCCTTCCTGGTGGTGGAGTAGCCCTTGTAAGAGCTATTCCTGTTGTTAGAAAACTTGCTGATAGCTTTGAAGGTGATAAGAGAACAGGTGCATTGATTATCGCTAAATCTCTGAGTGCTCCCCTACGTCAAATTGCAGAAAATGCAGGACAAGAAGGCGCTATTATCCTTCAGGAAGTTGAAAAGCTGCCTGAAACACAAGGATACAACGCTTTGGTAGGCAAATTCGAAGATATGTATGAAGCAGGGATCATCGATCCGACGAAAGTGACACGTACCGCACTTGAAAATGCTGTATCGATTGCTGGAATGTTACTAACAACCGAAGCAATCGTTTTCGAATCTAAGGACGACACAGCAAATTCTGCTGCTCATGCTCCGGGAATGGGTTACTAAACCTTCCCCTTCATTAATTGGTAACGAGGTCTATCCATAGCGATAGACCTCACTTATCCCTCACTTTACTCCAGCTAAATACTCCCCTTTTTCACTATTTACACCTCACAATATCCCTAAAAACCTAAACTCATAGAGACTATGATTTTGTGCTAATTTATTTTTCAATAACCACCGCTGATAATGACCTAAATATATAGATATAATTTTAATGAAAAAAAATCACAAAACCCATTGCAAATAAATCAGCTTACGCATAATATTAGAACTTCAAAGCTGATCCGGAATAGCTCAGCGGTAGAGCAGTTGACTGTTAATCAATTGGTCGCAGGTTCGAATCCTGCTTCCGGAGACTTGACCAAAAAGCACTTCTAAATAACCTTTAGAAGTGCTTTTTCATTTTACACAAACCTAGCCCTTACGGACTAAGCTACCTCTATGTCAGGCCTTTGGCCCTAGGGTTTACCCATTTAGATTCAATTTTTCATCTGTTTTTTTCTTTCGCCCCTACAGGGCTTTGACGGTTATGTATTACTCAACCTAGCCCTTACGGACTAGGCTATCTCTATGCCGGGCCTTTGACCCTAATTTTTAGCATTATTGAGATCTCATCAGATGTTTACTCTGGATATAGGTAATTTTTTATGATTTTCGGAGGTAACGAGAAAGAAGGTTTACGTGTTTAAAATCTAAATAGGCAAACCTTAGGGCCAAAGGCCCGGCATAGAGATAGCCTAGTCCGTAAGGGCTAGGTTAGCAGACACACAGATAACATGTATAAATAGAATCACTATAATTCTTTGGTGTGATATGGTGTATGAATAAAAATTCATCCACAAAAAAATTTAACCAAAAGGAAATACATGACAGCTCAACCTCTTCCAATAAACGATAGCCACTCAGGAAATATTCAAGATGTAATCAATTGGACCGGAAAAGAATTCGGCGAACTCAAAGGTTACCGAGTTACCAGGAATGACATTCGTTTACTGTCTCACACCGAGGGTTTTGCTTTTTTTCTACCTAAAAGTATTTGGGGAAGGCTAAACTATCAAATGCCAATTTCGTTTTCAGCAGAGGAAAACTCTACATGTTGGATAGCTGATAAAAATTTCGCGTATGTGAAAATTGACAAAACCTCTTCACAGATAGCTGGTGTTGACACTCTTTATATATCCGAAGATGTTGACGTAGCATTAAACAATATTGATAATTTTATAAAAAATCTATTTTTTGAAAGCTCCCAAGTAAACATAGAGACATCCGAAGTAGAAAAAAAACTAAATGAAATAACGCAACATGAGGGAATTAGACGTAAATTAAAAATATATAAAGTTCATGGAAAGGAAGTATTCAATGCTTTAACTAACAAAATGAAAATATGGGGTGAAAAGGTGGGTGTAACTTCTACCAAAGAAGTAGTGCAATCTTTAGGCGAGTGGAGTGAGTTCAAAATGAAAAAAATTACCATTCTAAGTAAAGATAAAAAAAGCTTACTAGCTCCATGGATTTCTCATTTAGATTGGCTAATCAATCAAATTGACCATGAAATAGAACTTAAGGCACTGAACTTTTCACAGCAAATTCCTATAAAAGCTTACGATGGAACAAATCTAAGTGCTCAGATCAAATTATGTGGGGGATACCTTTACTTTGACTATAACAATAAACTTGAACTCATATGTGAAGAAGAAACCATTGGAAAAACTGAATTCAAATTCCTAAAAAATATGAAGTGTATTTTTGTGACACACTTAATAAACTGTTCTATCACAACATCAGGTGATAGACTTTATTCAAAAGTGGGAACGGGCCTTCTCAATTTTTTAAAAGATGCCTGCTCTACTTTAGGATACGATTCCATTCATTTAACAGCTCAAACACCCTTTAACACACTCCTCCCTAAAAACAATCAACTTCTTTCGTTTTATGAGAAGAACGGCTTCGTAATAAATAACAAGGATGGAAGTAATTTCATGGGATATCAAATGGAATGGCACCCAAAAGCACCGCTCTAATTTTTATAGAGATTCTCAATGGTAGAATCTCTATGTATAAGATAACCAGAACCTTTGATTTTACTTTGTAAAAAAAAGGTCTTGAATTTTTACCTCAAATTGCTTTTAATCACTCCGAATTTCTCAATATCACAAATGCAAAAGGAATATTCTATGATCAATGCAAACTACGTAAACGGTGTCAGCACGGTACCCACTCATGACGTCTGTACTCAAATCCCGCTCAATCATGAGAACCTCCCCTACTGGCAGGATTATTTTAAAGATATCAGGGATATGTCTAGCTATTTTGTACGTCTAATATCCCCAGTAGAGACATCTTTATTAACAGAATCACTTCGCAATGGCCCAAGAGAGGGTTGTGTCCCTATAGTAACTAACGGCGGCATGATGGTTGTATTTATTAATGGCTTTCCCATTCAATTTCTGACACCAATCGGCGAACTACTCAATCTAGCCCTTACGGACTAGGCTATCTCTATGTCGGGCCTTTGGCCCTAGGATTTACCCATTTAGATTCAATTTGTCATCTGTTTTTTTTCTTTCGCCCCTACAGGGCTTCAACGGTTATGTATTACTCAACCTAGCCCTTACGGACTAGGCTATCTCTATGCCGGGCCTTTGGCCCTAGTTTTTAGCATTATTGAGATCTCATCAGATGTTTACTCTGGATATAGGTAAATTTTTATGATTTTCAGAGGTAACGAGAAAGAAGGTTTACGTGTTTAAAATCTAAATAGGCAAACCTTAGGGCCAAAGGCCCGGCATAGAGAT
>JAYZJO010000032.1:0-16871 GCA_036164375.1 Chlamydiota bacterium
AGGAAAATTATCACTCAATTCATTTCACAGTTATCCGTGCATCTGAATTGTCTTAAATACTTTGTGATTTTTTTATCGTTCGTATCGTTATATCGTTCTTATCGTTGAAATGTACGATCTTAAAACCTGTCAATCGCGCTAGGCAAACGTACTCTAACAAATGATTTGGATCTAGATGCTGCGTAAAAATGGTAGCGTATCTAAATATAGTGTCGAACACAGTTATCTGTGCATCTGAATTGTCTTAAATACTTTGTCATTTTTTTATCGTTCGTATCGTTATATCGTTCTTATCGTTGAAATGTACGATCTTAAAACCTGTCAATCGCGCTAGGCAATTGAGATGGGTATCAAATGATATGCTGCTGTTTATTTAGCCAGCAGCAATGGTTAATGGTGTAGCTGTAATTTATCCTTTAAATAATACTTTGGCTACCTCTGTCATATTTGGAGCTGATATACAAGGTGTTTTTCCAAAACTCACTTTTTGAGGAGTTTGTTTTGGTTTTGATGGGCGTTGAGTTGGTGTTCTAGGGAACAGCTTATTTAGGTTTTTACATCCATTTCTGATGAGTTCACTAGGTTTTGGTTGTGGTGAACAGCCACCTTGGTTAATAGAGTTAATTGAATATGTTGAACTTATGCAAGACATTTATCCCACCTTTTTTGATTGTTATAAGAATTTATGTTTCCCAAATTATATAACTTAAATGTTTGTTTCTTGTAAAGATTGGTTTTATCTTTTAATAAATTAAGTTTATAATTTCTTTAAATCTAATTTATTAAATGTTTAAGTTCTTTTTGTATATTAGTATATGTCAGTTAATGTTTGTTAGATGAGAGAGGAACAATGGTTTCACTGCCTATTAGTAACAATATCGGTTCATATGCTAGCGATTGTGGTTCTAATGAGGAAGAGTTTAAGTCTTTAGAGAAGAGCCCAAAAAATATTGGATTTGAAGCTCAACCTGAGGTCAAGCCTCTGAATAGTTCAGAGGAAAAGGCAGCTTCAACTGGGCGTATTCAGAACCTGGTTGACAGGGTAAGAAATATCGAAATTCCAAAGGTGCCGAGAAGAGTTGAGTATGCGGCAAGTGCAACGGCTAATGTTGTTAAAAAAACTGTTAACATTACTACGGCTATCCTTGAGGTGTTCAACCTCGTTATTCGAACAGCTCACTCCATTACAAAAGCGGTTTCTGGTTTTTTTAAAGACTCTAAATTTGTTCAAAATGCAGTCAAACTTTTAGAACCAATATTCAAGTACGCAAGTATTGGACAAATTGTTTTAGCTCCACTTCACTTGTATCAGTTTTCGCATGGAATTTATGATGTTATTAAAGGGGAGATAGACCCTTTTGACTTTATATTGAATTCGGTTGAATCTCTTTCGTTAATAGTAGACTCGATGGTTACTCTATTAAATGATTTATCTGCTGTAGCGGTGATTCCTATGGAAGTGATTAAATTTTTGTGGCCTTTTGATATCATAGGGATTGTACTTTCAGCTGTCTCCTTAATATCTGCAGCCCGTGGCTGGCATCATGCAGCAGGCTTTTCTAAAGATTTTTCAAAGGTGATAGATGCAGATAAGCAAGCCTCTGAATTTAGTCAGAAAGATTATATGGCGGTCATTCAGTTCATTCAAAGGCAGGATCCAAGACGTTTAAAGCGAATTACTGGAGGCAGTGGAAATGACCTAATCGATCGTGTTGTTCAAGTGTCAACCAAAGCCTTAAGGGAAGATCAAGAAGGTGTCGAAGAGGATAAACGAGTGGCGGCAAAGCAGGCCTTTGGGGATGCGATGAAGGCTTTGAAGGGGCGTGTTAAAACCAAAATTATATCAAGTCAATTGTCTGTGGCGACAAGTAGTATTTCGTTAATCGCGAACTCTACACTATTTATTACACCATTTTTGATGCCTGTATGTCCAGTTCTTGCGCCGGTATCAGGTTTAATATCTGCGGGTTGCTACACTTTAAAAGGAGCTACGGGCTGTGTATCATTGAGTAATTTTATTTATAAGATGGTTACTGGGAGTAAATTTGATAAATCTGAATTGATGAAAATGACCGTTGAAAAGAAAGATGATGAAAGTGCGGTAATACCTGTAGAATCTAGTGGTAGTAAAACAGATCTAGAGCAAGAAGAGCCTTCATGATGTAACAATTTGCTCGGCAGTTTCTAAGTCAGCATATTTAGCTTTCTGCGATTCATCGTCAATGCAAGTGTAGTAGAGTTGGAGCTGTTTATATAGCTCCCTTTTTTCCCAATGAAATGCTTTTTCAAGCCATGCTTCATTTTGATGCACCTTTCGGGTCAAGTACTGTCCAAGTAGGCACCAGGTTCTTGGGTATGAAGTTTCTAAGACTCCAGAAAAGTGTATTGAAGCTATCTCCTTTCCTTCACTCACAAGCAGCCAGCATCCGTACAACATATGTAAAATGGATGATTCTTGGCAGAGATCCTCTATAGGGTGTTTTAGTAAGATTTTTGAGCCCTCTTCCCAATTTTTTTCGAGAAAATAGCCTTTTACAGCAATAGATTCGAATAATATCTTGTTTTTTTCGGAGATTAACTTTTTCGTTTTATTGTAAATTGTATGCGACACTTTAGGGGAATTATGAGTTAAAGCTAACTCCATGACATGAAGTAAAGCTCTTTCAGAGGAGTAATCAAAGTAGGTTTTAGAGTTTATATATTTTTCGACTTCTGAGGCATTTAAGTTTTTTTCAGCTGTTAGTATGAATTGAAGGTCATCAATTAGATTTTGTGATTCTTTAAAAGGGTTATTATCGGCGCTAAGAATTTCCTCGAGAACTTTTTCTGCAAGTTCCCAACTCCCTAGTTTAATAATAGCAATGAGCCCATTTGCAAGAAGTGTAGGATTAGGATTTTTAAAGTGAGTATTTTCTTTTATGATTTCTTCAATGGTGTAGGGTTTTCCAAGCCAGAAAGCGAGTTTTATCGAGAACTGTTGAATTTTGTTATTGATATTTGTGGAGATGCATTGATCTTCTTCAATAAAAGGTAGTGGTTCCCAATGCTTCTGCAGGCTATTGAAGAGTTTTTTGGCGTGGCGACTAAGAGTGACCTCGTGAAAGAGACGTGTGGTCAGCAAAATAAACTGGTAGGTGGCTTTGCGATGAACACGAGAGCTTTCATGCATGCGAAAAATGATTTGTTCTTGAAGTACAGGTAGAAGTGGATGTTTAGGGTAACGACGACTTCCTAATTCAAAACATTTTATTTCTTCATCATACTCCTTGAGGGCTTGATAAACGAGGGCTTTACCTAAATATTCTAATGGCGCACCAGGGGTTTGGTAGAGCTTTTCAAACTCTTTGAGCGCTTGCTTGTAAAAAACTTTAGCCTCTTCTTGAGATTTCTGACTCTTAGCTTGCTCTAGCAGGGTAATTCCTGCACGAAACAAAGCCTCTCGACCTTCAGCACGCCCAGGAAAAGAGTAACCAATCCGCCGATATTCACTCAGGGCTGTATCGTAGTCTTTGTGGGCTAAAAAAGCGTCGGGGACAGCCAAACATTTGACGTTGATGCTCTGCCCCCCAATATAAACATTGAAATCTTGTACCTCGAAATCAAAATCACGAGAGATTAACCCAATGTGAGTTCCTACAAGAGGAGTATGGCTAATGTAAGAAAACTGAAGTTTATTATTTAGGTAAAAATGGATGATATTGTCGATTTTATCGATACGTACATGGTACCACTCGTTGCGAGTAAGTGCGACTTCGGGAGCGTGAATCACTTCCACGGTTGAGCGCATAAGTTTTGTTGATTTATGGATATCTGTGCTAATCCATAAGCAGTAGCCGTCGTTTAAATGTTTTCGCTCACTTTTCTCGGGGACACTTAGCAGAAAACCAAGTCCATGGCCAGTATCTTCAAAGCGAACATGAGCTTCTAACATGATATTTTCCGAAAATGAAGCTTTTGATATCATCAAGTTCATCCAATAAGAATTATCGGTTGTTCTCGTGATGGCTAGGTGGTCTTGTAGGTAAATGTGTTCTTGAAACTCCCAGTCAGACTTGTTTTTGGGATCTAAGGTTGCAATCTGATACCATTCCGCTTTGCCTTCAATATAGTTCTCAAGCTCTCGGATTAATTCGTCGACAGAAGAATATCTGTCTTGAGGATCAGGTTCTAAACACTTGACAGCGACACGTGCAAGAAGGCGAGGTACGTCCCTGTAAGGTGCCATTTCAATGGGATCGGGTATGACTTCTTCAGACATGGTTTTTCGGAAATCGTCGAGGGATTTTCTGATAAAAGGGTACCGTAGAGTTAGAATTTGGAATAGGATCACACCAAGAGAGTAAATGTCCGTTTGATAAGTTGAGGTGTCTCCTCGTGCGCGTTCGGGTGCCATGTAGTTGACAGTGCCTACAACCTTTCCTATTTTAGTGATTCCACTAAGGCTTACCCCTTTGTTTTGTTCGGGTACCTCTTCTTCGTACTCTTCACTATCGTTAGGGCTTTTTCTTATTAGTTTTGCAAGACCCCAGTCGAGGATAAGCACTTCACCATACTGCCCTACAATAATATTTTCAGGTTTAAGATCTCGATGGAGAACTTTTTTGGAGTGTGAGTATGCAATAGCTTGGCAAACGCTGATAAAAATACGAATGAGTGAAGGGATGGAGCCACCGACGGAATCTACTTTTTTTCCTTTTTTTGCTAGGAGTCTAGTTTTTTTTAAAATCTGTTTGAGCGTTTCCCCTTCAACGAAGGGCATTGTGTAGAATACCTTGGATCCCTCTTTGTGAATGGCATAAATAGGGATGATTGAAGGGTGAGTGAGTTGGCTTGTAACATGGGCTTCTTTGAGGAATCTATTGTTGATGCGTTTGTAGTCCAAAAGCTCTTCTTTAATGCGCTTAAGAGCAATACGACGGCCGCAAATGGTGTCATACGCGAGGTAGACTTCACCCATTCCTCCAACACCTATCGTCTTAATGATTTTGTAAGGGCCGATAGTGAATTTAATTTCTTCATTTTTGAGTGCGTGACCTTCAATGAGCGCGTGAGACAGGGTAAATTCCGGTGTCTCGAAATCTCCGTTGCTGTGATCTTCTTTAGTGGTCATAAAAAAAATGTGTGTGAGTATTATAGTTTATTTTCTTTAGCAAGCTTTTTACATATATCGATAGCTTCATGAGAAGCATTTTGCACGTAGCAATTATGGCCCAATTCTTCATCAAAGTAGGTACCGTTAAATGATTGGAAAGAAGCAGCGAGTTGATAAAAAAGAGCGTTCATACCATGTTCATCTCTTTCGGGTAGGGTGTATCTAAATCCACAATTTAGCGTATTAAAATATTGTCCTTTCCAATGTTTATGGCCTTTTCTTATCGCTTCTTCGATAGTATCTCCAGATAGATCACTTGGAGATTCTTCATAAAACCAACGGTATTCGTGAGGTGATAATTCTCTAAGGTATACGAACTTTTGCCCCTCTTTAGGGACAGTGATTTTTGCAATGTGGATTAGCTTATTTGTCATGCTTAGACTCTTCTATTTCACGCTCTATGTCGATGTTTCTTTTCAGCTCTGTTGGGTCAGAATAGTAGTATTCACGAAATATGATATAAATTCCACCAATTACAAAAATTATCGGCATCAAAATCGCCCACTGAATGTTAAGGAAGTAGACACAATACAAGCCGAGAAAGATTGTGCTCGTGATAAATAGATCATATAGCCTTCCTGTTAAAAATTCCCTAGTGGCAAGCATAGCCCAAATAGCTAATAGGATACCTGGCCACCACGAGCTAGTGTAAAATAAAATCCCTAGAGAGATTAAAAATACCCCATTTGAAATTGCATCTGCTTTACGCTTAGATAATTTAGGTGACGTCATTAGTAACTCCTCCTGACTGTTCAACCTCAGAATATTATTTTTTTCCAAAGATTTCTATGCAAAATTTCAGATTGAGTGTGTCTAATTTTTAGGGAGGGTAAAATGAAAGTAAACTTAGTTTTAATATTTGACAGGAGCTGAGATCGTTTAATATAACTTCAGAGTGTGTTAATTTTAAGTAAAGCGTTTTTTTAAATAAAATAATTTAATCAATCTAAGGGGTAATTAAATATCATTTACGAATAATGGTATTTGTGTTATAATCAAAGTTAAATTAATCCTCAACAAAGGAAAAAACATGAATGTTTCTGGACGTGACTCAACACCCCTCAATTACAACGGTGTATCTTCTTCAGGAAATAACTCACGCAATAATGAAAGCACAGAAAAAGTTTCATTTTTCAATAAAATTTTCTGTAACTTATGTCTAAAATACACAGAAAGGAAAATTGGCGAATTAACAGAAGAAAGTCGAAGGATGGACGTGGCCCTAGACATATTGAAAAAAAATTAACAAGAAAAGTAACATTCTTATCACACTCTACTGATTTCTCTACGTTAATGCTACAAATTCAGTATAAAAAAATCACCAGCTCCTTATAAAAAAAATCACCAGCTCCTTTTCGGTCTGGTGATTTTTTTATGCTTTTTTGAAATTGAGTTTTTTAGACTATCCAATTTTTTCAGTCGATAACTTTGAAATGGGTGTAATACCGGCTAAAACGTTTCTAAAAGATTCGTACCCTTTTTTGAACTCGTCGTTAGATTCGTTGATTTTTGAGTTCAACTCATATAGACGGTCAGCGAGTCTCTTTTTCTTTAGAATCAGCAATTCTTCGTCACTTTCCATTGAAGTGCTCTGGCAGTCGATATCATCGTCACCATCCCTATCTAGCTTGTTTTGAACCTTATCCATGATCCATAGCGATAGGTTGTTGTTGATATTTTTCATCGACTCTACGCTATCGATTGTGAACTTATGGAGAGTATTGAGGTCTCTTTCTAAGTTATCGAGGCTTTGAATCGGATCTGCATCGCGCTTGTAGTCGAGTAAGATTTCAAGTTTTGATCCATCCAATGCTTTTTCTATGAGCTTTAACTTTGCATTAGCAATGCCTCTTTTCTCATCATTGGTGCCTGCAGTCTCTAAACTTGATTTTACTTTCTTGATGTATGTTAAAGATTTAGCTATTTCAGTTGCAGTTTCTTCGATCTCATCTAGTTTATGAGACCTTTCTTTTGTAACTTCTGACCATACTTCTTTTATTAGTAATTCAGAAAACTCCAAATAATCTTTATATTCTTTGAACATCCAACCAAGGCCAGAGTAAGACACTAGTCCACCTGTTGTAAGGAGTGTTGCCCAAAATAATAAAGCGCCAGGTTTAAAGTGATTCATTTGAGTATTTGCCGTGTCCATAAATTGCTGGCTTACTAATCTGATAAAGCGTCTGATTGCTCCTTGCTTTTCAGAAGCGTTACCAGACTCTTGAGCTCGCTTGAATTCACTTAAAGCGTCTTTTATTGCTGGATCTTCCTTAAGTTTCGCGATAACTTCTGAATTTTCTTCTAAACCCATTTTAATTAAATTTTGGGAGATATTTTCACTTGAAGGATCAACCGCTTTAGGGTCAAATAAAGTAAGATCCTTCTGGCTTTCGATCGTTTTCTCGCTAAAGTTTTCGAAAAGAGCTGTGTTGAACTCTTTTGGATATAAAGTTCTAGTCGTGTTATGTGAAATGAGAGCGTCAAAAGCTGTTAGATCTGGATCATTAGAAGTGTTAAATGTTTTATTGGCAACTTCGTTTACCTCCGAAAAAGATGCGTCTTTTGGGTCAAACCCATAAGCTGTACTATTTTGACTCATCAAGAAACTATTCAAATTTTTATTGATGTTATTTTGATTTTCTGGAGAATAATTACTGAAGCACCTTTGAGATTGCTGAATTAATTTACTATTTCCAACTCTATTAAGGATTGTACCACTATTTCTCATTGTGAATAAGGCGCCACGGTTTGCGACTCTTCCTAAACTACCTGCTATATTAACCATTTTTTAACCTATATATTAATTTATTAATTTTCTTGTGCGCTGAAATTTAAAGCACTTTTTTATGTTATTTATGCTGTTATTATATGTATTGAATGTTAAAGTTGTTTTAAGAAGAAATTAAACGTTTGTAAATTTTGGTTTTTATGTTTTTTACAAACCTTACTTAAGAATGTCAAATGGAGACCTTCCACCAAGACATTGAAGTTCGCCTGCATTTTCAATGTGGTGTAATGAAGTCTTATGGTCTTATTGTATGAAAATGGTTATATTTCTAAATATTTGGCAGTAAAGGATTCTTTACATGTAGAAATGTCTTCAGGTTTGCCGCTGTAGACAACCTCGCCTCCAAACTCTCCGGCATCAGGACCCAGATCTATCAGGTAGTCGGCGTTCTTCATCATGTCCACATTGTGCTCGATGATAACCATGGTATTGCCTTTATCGACAAGTTTGTTTAAGACTTGTAGGAGTTTATTGATATCGTCGCTATGGAGGCCTGTTGTTGGCTCGTCGAGTAAATATAAAGTTTTACCTGTAGATCTTTTTGCAAGTTCGCGACTGAGCTTGATTCGTTGAGCTTCTCCCCCCGATAATGTGGCAACCTCTTGACCAAGCTTTAAGTACCCCAAGCCGACATCGATAAGGGTATCTAAAATTCTAGTGATGCGCGGATGATTTTCAAAGTAAAGGCGCGCCTCTTTAACGGTACACTGTAAGTATTCCCCAAAGTTTTTGTCCTTGTATTTAACTTCTAAGCTTAGGGGATTTAGCCTTAATCCCATGCAGTCATCACAGACGACTTTTACCGTGGGTAAAAAGTGCATTTCTACGCGTTTATATCCTAGTCCCCAGCAGGCTGTACACATGCCGCTACGGTGATTGAAGCTAAAGTGTTTTCCTTGGAGACCACGTACTTTTGAATCAGGAAGAGCAGCAAAAAAGTCGCGCATCCGTGGTAACACTTCGACATACGTTCCCACATTAGCACGGACTGTGTGGCCTATCGGATTTTGGTCGATATTAATGAGGCGGTCGAAATTTTTGATTCCAGAAATCGTAGCGCCTTCATATTGAACCCTATCCCTTTGGTGTAATCCTCGTTTTATAGAAGGGAGGATTACGTCTTCGAGCAGAGTAGATTTTCCTGAGCCAGAAACTCCCGTGATACAAGTGTAGAGTCCGACTGGGATATCAACAGAAATATTTTTAAGGTTGTGCTTTGTTGCATTTTTTACCTTTAAAAATTTTTTCGAAGGTACGCGTTTTTTGCTCTTAGTTGCGATTGTTTTTTTGTTTGATAGGTATGCTCCAGTCAGTGAGTTTGCTGAGCGAAGAATCTGTTTATATGTCCCTTTTGCGGTGATGTGGCCCCCGTTTTCCCCGGCGTTTGGACCAAAATCGAGGATGTAGTCAGCAGTGGCAATTGTAAGAGGATCGTGTTCGACCATCAGCATGGTATTGCCAAGGTCTTTAAGCTGTTTGAGAGCGCGGTTTAGTCGGTCATTATCGCGGGGGTGTAGTCCGATTGTTGGCTCGTCGAGAACGTAGAGGACGCCTGTGAGTCCACTGCCAAGTTGGCGGGCAAGTCGAATACGTTGAGCTTCACCGCCGCTAAGAGTTGGAGCTTTTCTGCTGAGGGCGATATATTGTAAGCCTACTTCACAAAGAAAGTTTAGTCTATTGATCAGTTGCGTTCTGACATCGTCGAGGAGTTTTGCGTCTTCTTTGGTAAATTTAATTTTTTGGATAAATTTGAGTGTTTCGTTGATGGGAAGGTCGCAGAGTTCGTGAATACCTCGTTTATTGATAGTGACATTGCGAGCAAGGGCATTGATTCTTGAGCCTTTGCAAGAGATACAGTTGTGTTCATCTAGTAGAGGAACTACGGACTGACGAATGTCTGAAGTAGCACTTTTTCCAGCTTTTGCCAAGGTTAAATTGATTCCTTGCCAGCGAAACTGTAGCTTCCCTTCCTTTCCGTAGGCAGTATTTTGAGGAGAACCGTTCATAAGGAGTTGAAGTTGATTTTTTGGTAAATCTGAGAGTGCACAGAAAGGATCAATACCTTCGGCATCGAGAAAGTCCATGAGTAAGTCGACGGCCTCATCTGAGTATTTGTTGCCCCATAGGGTATGCATGAGGCTAATGATTGAGTGGCTCATAATATCAGCGTTATGCACCAAATTTGCGCCATATTGATAGCCAAGACCCAAGCACTCGGGGCACATCCCTTCTTGCGTGTTGAAGGCAAAAGTTTGTGGCGTTATTTCGCGATATGATTTACCGGTACTTTCTACAGCGAAAGATAAGTTGAATGCGATGTCTTTATCTTCGCGCATGACGATTAATTTGTTTTTTCCAATTTCAGCAGCATTTTCGATTGCTTCGAATAGTCTACTTTTTACGGTAGGGTTCACTTTGAGGCGATCAATAACCAAAAACAATTTGTTCTTACGTTTCTTTTCGAATCCCATTTCTTCGATGGGCATATCTAGATCTAGGAAGTTTCCATTGAGTCGAATTCGAACAAAGCCTTGCCGCTTCAACTTTGAGATGATGTCCTCAAACTTGTCGCTTTTCTGCATTTCTACGGGGGCTAGAATTTGGATTTTTTCATTTTCCGGGTAAGCAAGGACCCTGTCGACGACGTAGTCTTTACTTATCGCTTTGATCTGTTCGCCTGTCTCTGGGCAGTGAGGTACTCCTTTACGAGCCCAAAGAACACGAAGGTAGTCGTAAATCTCAGTCATTGTCCCAATTGTGCTTCTTGGATTTCCTGCGTGTGCCTTTTGTTCGATGGCAATGGCAGGGGAGAGACCACCGACGAAGCCAACTTTAGGTTTCGGCATTTGTTTGACAAATTGTCGCGCGTAGGGCGATAGAGACTCGATGTATCGGCGCTGTCCCTCAGCGTATATCGTATCGAAAGCAAGGCTGCTTTTGCCGGATCCAGATGGTCCTGTGCAGATGGTTAATTTCCCTCTGGGAATGCAAGCGTCAATATGTTTGAGATTGTGTTGTTCTGCAGCAGTGACAGTAATTGATGTGATTGATTCACTGACAGCTTCTTTCTTGTTGGAGCGAGCTAATATTTCTTTAACTTTCGCTTGTGGATCGTGGTTTAGTGATTCAAAGATTGCGATCCCTGTGGGCGATTTATTCTGCGCAACTTTTTCAGGGGGCCCTTCTGCTACAATTTCACCCCCACCTGCTCCACCGTCGGGTCCAATATCAATAATCCAGTCGGCTGTTTTGACGACGTCCATGTTGTGCTCAATGACAAGAACGGTGTTCCCTTTATCTATGAGTTTTTGGAAAACGTTGAGGAGGTATTCTATGTCGTGGAAGTGAAGGCCTGTTGTTGGTTCGTCAAAAATGTAGAGTGTGTTACCGGTCGATGGACGTACAAGCTCTTTTGCTAATTTGATGCGTTGCGCCTCCCCGCCGGAAAGGGTGGTTGATGATTGACCTAGTTTGATATACCCCATACCAACATTGCATAATGTTTCAAGCTTGTGGTGAATGGAGGGAATGTTTGTGAAAAAGTCGCGAGCCTCTTCCACTTCCATTTCGAGGATATCGTAAATGTTTTTTCCCTTGTAGTAGACAGATAGAGTTTCGTGGTCAAAGCGTCGCGTTTTGCATAGTGTGCAATCTACCCATGCATCATCCATGAAATCCATGTCAATTTTTGTAAGGCCCATTCCGTTACATTGGGGGCAAGACCCCTCTTTAACGTTAAAGCTGAATCGTCCTGACTTATATCCGCGAGCACGGCTTTCGGGGAGTTTTGTGAAAAGGTCTCGTATGTCGTCAAACACTTTGATGTATGTCGAGGGATTCGAACGTGGATTTCTGCCAATGGGGGACTGGTCGATGG
Organism: Chlamydiota bacterium; assembly: GCA_036164375.1. Taxonomy (GTDB): domain Bacteria; phylum Chlamydiota; class Chlamydiia; order Chlamydiales; family Criblamydiaceae; genus JAYZJO01. The sequence goes on from JAYZJO010000032.1 coordinate 11,818, forward strand.
CGATGATTTTGTCTATGTGGTCAATCCCTGTAATCGACTTATGTTTTCCGGGCTTGTGCTCTGCTTTATGTAATTTATTAGCAAGTATTGGGTAAAGGGTGTCAGTGATGAGTGAGGATTTACCTGATCCCGATACACCTGTAACACAAACGAGCATGCCGAGGGGGATTTTTACAGAGACATTTTTTAAGTTATGGTGAGTGACACCCTTGAGGTGAATTGTTTTTTTTGAAGGTTTTCTCCGCTTTTTAGGGATCTCTATAAACTCTTCGCCAGTAAGGTAGCGGGCAGTCACAGATTTTTTGTTTTTTAAAAACGTTTCCAAGTTGCCATTAACGATAATTTCGCCGCCGCGTGTTCCTGCGCCTGGTCCAAAGTCAACGACGCGATCTGCTGCCCAAATGGTTTCTTCATCGTGTTCGACAACGACGACGGTGTTACCCATATCCCTTAAATGCTTTAGAGTTTTGATGAGTTTTTTGTTGTCGCGAGGGTGTAGCCCTATAGAAGGCTCATCGAGTATGTAAGTGATTCCTACCAAGCCGCAACCTATTTGAGAGGCGAGGCGAACCCGTTGAGCTTCTCCTCCAGAGAGTGTAGGAGCTGTTCTGTTGAGGGTTAAATAGTGTAATCCAACATCTTCAAGGAAGTGTAGCCGCTCTTTAATTTCTTTTAAGAGTTCTTCGGCAATAAGGTTTTCTTTACTAGGAAGTGTTAGCTCTTTAAAGAATCTGTAACACTCAGAGACCGTCATCGCAGTCAGGTCAGCAATCGTTTTATCGGATATTTTTGCTGCCGCAGGGTAGGGTTTTAAACGCGAGCCATTACATTCAGGGCACTGTTGGATGTGCATGAGCTCTTGCATTTTTTTTCGATAGCGTTCGCTTTTCGCTTCGGCGTATCTTCGATGCGCTTCGTAGAGGACACCTTGCCAGCGGATGTTATCGACCCAACGTTTTCCTGTTAGGGGATGGACAAAATGCATGCGCGTCCATTTTTTTTCAGTGCCGTGAAGAAACACTTTTTTTGCTTCTTCCGGCAGTTTTTTCCAGGGGGTTTTAACGCTAAAGTTGTAAAGGCGAGCAAGGTTGTTGTATATATTTCCGTAGCGTACAGTTTCGTAGGAGCTGGCGATGCTACAGCAGTCTTTTGATATACTTTTATTGGGGTCTATTAAGATCTCTAAATCGAACTCGTTTGTTTCTCCCATTCCCTTACAGCGAGGGCACATGCCAGCAGGGCTGTTAAAAGAAAAGTCCTGTGGTTCTAGTGAGTTGTAAGACAATCCGGATTTTTGTGAAAATGCGTGCATCGAAAAAAGTTGTTCATCCTCAGAATCAGGAATATAGGTGATGCATACTCCTTTCCCCAAGTTCAGTGCACTGATAATACTTTCTGCTATGCGAGAGTTGTTTTGCGCTTCTATTTTGATTCTGTCGATGACAATGTCGACATCGTGGGCAACATTTCCATCGAGAGTTATTTCGTCCATTAAGCTGACAAAGTTGCCGTCGACGCGTGCACGCGTATACCCCTTTCTTTGCAAGTCTAAAAAGTCCTCTTTAAACTCTGCTTTTTTGTTTCTGGCGTAAGGAGCAAGAATGATTAGTTTCGTGCCACTGTCCAAGTTCTGGATAGTGCGGATGATTCGCTCTTTACTTTGAGGGGAGACAGGCTCTCCACTTACAGGGCAAAAGGGGGTGCCAATACGAGCGAATAGTACCCGAAGGTAGTCATAAACTTCGGTCATCGTTCCGACTGTTGAACGAGGGTTCTTGCCAGCAGTTTTTTGTTCGATAGAGATCGTTGGTGTCACTCCTGATGCATCTTCGATGTCAGGTTTTGACATGTCTCCAAGTTGGCGCCTGGCAAATGTTGAAAGAGATTCAATATAGCGGCGTTGTCCTTCAACAAATAGGGTATCGAAGGCTAGCGAGGATTTACCTGAGCCTGATACGCCAGTGAAAACGATCAGCTCGTTGGTGTTGAGCGTGAGATCGACTGACTTGAGGTTGTGGACTTTAATATTTTTTAAAATAATCTTTCGATTATTCACTTTAACTTTTTGTTTGTGAGGGTTAAGCTGGTATTTAAATTTTGACATAGGTCAGTAACAGATTTTCATTATAGTACTCTGTGGGATATCCTGCAAGTAGACTTGAAATATTTATTGGTTACGTATAAACATGCACAAAGTATTTACTGTGGAGTGAAGTGATGAATAAAATAATTTTTTCTTTTGTACTCCTGACAGCATCCGTTCTTTATGGACAGGGGACTACATCCAAAGGATGTGGCATTGAATTTAAAGATCGTGAAGGTGATGTCGTGCTAACTACCGATGGAATGCAATTGGTTGGTAAGCTTAAATCGATTCCTAAACTTCATTTTCCATTTGGGGATATATCTTTTGATGGTGATGATATTTATATGATGATCAATCATCCAGAAAGTAATAAAATGCACTACATTACCATGGACGGGCATAATTATATAGGAACAATTCCCGAGAAAAGTTTAGATATCGAAGCTTTAGGGCATGAAAAAATTGATTTTTCTACGATTACAGCAATCCTTCCGAAGCAAGCTACGACGCCCGCGTACGATAAGAAGGAAAAATTATTTACAATCACTCTCGATAGTGGCGATAAATTGACAGGGATTATTGTCAATGAAAGCGTTAATCTAAGTGATGGATTTGAAAAAACTAATATCGAAACTGAAAAAATTTCAAAATTTTCTAAAAATGAAGGTATATTCATCAATAAGGGAAGGTATGTCGTCAAACTGTTTAACTCTTTTGTAACTGATGACCACCTTGATGTTGTGATTCCTAAATCAAATACGCAATTGAAGTTCAAATGGAATAACATAGCCTCCGTTCATAAGTTTGACCCTCTTACAGATGAAGATACTATCGATGCCATTGCTGATGCTTTGCACCCTTTCTACAGCGACAGCGAACCTGGTGAGTTTTGGGTAGGTGCGGGAAAAAATCGGAATACGCATAAAAAAAATGCAGTAGGCATAGCTTCAGAGGAAATTTGTAAGGCCGATTGTAGCGTAAGCCAGGATTGCTCTAATAATTTCATTGGTGTTATTAGAAAAAAAGAGGCGCCAGTGATTGCAAGAGGTGAAACTTCCTCGAAGCCTGTAAAAAACACATCAAGTAAGGTTGAGTTAGAGCCAAAACAACTATTTGCAAGTGAACAAGATTTTAATATTCCTGCTGGTGTCATTTTCCTTGAAGACTTGGATTACTCTAGCTCGATGATTGCATCAGCAGATGAAGTTGCTGGGCTAGATCTTGCCTACGAGGAGCTTGAAGGGATTGATTTTGGTGAAAGTGACTCTAGTTCCGAAACTACTGAAGAAAATGTTGAAAGTGAATATACGTTTATTTCTAAAAATGAGCATTCAGTAGAAAAAAAGGAGGAGTTTAATCTTTCAAAAGAGATGTTAGAGGAAATTCAGATCGCCTGCTTAGAACAAGATATTAATCTAAAGCCGGAACAAGTCGTTGCGGATGTTCTTGAAAGTCTAGAAGAAATAGTCGCGCAGTCAGTCAATCAAGAGATAGAAGATGATAAAGTTATCGCATTCAATGATAGTGTTTCTGAAAAGAGACAAGTAGGTGAATACTCTGACGATCATTTCGAAAATGAAACTCCTGCAGATGAATCCCTGATGGTTAGTGTCACGAGCATAGATGTTGAAAGTCCTTTCTCGATAGCAAAGGAGTTGACGACTAACAAAGAGTATGAGGAGTTTGCTAAAGCAACAGGGTACCCAACTCCAAAACATTGGTTAGAAGAAGGGGTCGGTGATGACCAAATAAATCAACCTGTGATGAATGTTACTTTAGAAGATGCTAAAGCCTTTGCTCTTTGGAGAGGTAAAAGGTTGCCTACTCAAAAAGAACTTGAGGCAGCTCACAAGCTTGGAGTAATCCGCGATGACATTGCTATTGAAGAGTGGACTGTTGATGACGAGGCTGCTGAGGGTGGTGACTCTTCAGCTTTAAAAGGCTTTAGAGTCGCGAAGGACATTGATTAATAGTAAGAGAAAGACTCTTCAAAGCGAAATCTACGAAGATATAAAGTCTCCGTTGTTTCGCTTTATTTAGTGTGCTAGTTTAATCATTATCTTCTAATGAGGGTAATGTCTCTATTGTTTTTTTGATGAATTCTTTTAAAAGTTCATCTTCTGGAGTTTGGGGGTTAGTGTATTTTTCACCAAATCTTTTCTTGATTTTTTCTTCGTCCGTTATTTTATCGATTTTTGATTTGAAATTTTTAAATTGCTTTTTAGCTATAAGATCTAAAGCAGTATCAATTTCATTAACGTTTTTGACGCGACAGTGAGAAGCATTGATAATAAGTTTCCCCATAAAGTCAAAAAGGATCCCCATTACTTGTTTTCTTAATTTTTGGAATTCACGCGAGTCTTTTAGTTCCTTATCAGACAGTACGTTGCGGATAGTTTTATCAGATTCCTTAATGCACGTTTTCTTGGCTACTTGCCATGTAGATCTACCGAAAATAGCTTTTATAGCATTCCATATGCGATCAATGAGGTTACCAAGCTTTTTAAAGAAGCCATCATGTTTACCATAAGTGTCAAAGATTTTGATACTGTAATTTTTGTCGTTAATGTGTTGAAAAAAGGGGTCTTTCTTGCAATCACCGAATATATGTTTTCTAATATCTTGTACGTTTAGCATGTAGTTTCCTTTTGTAAAGTCTGTTTTTAAATGTTATTTATGTTAATGGATTTTTGTTATTAAGTCTATTGTTTTTTTTGTGTAATTATTAAAAGTGAAATTGTTGAATCCTACCAATCTTGTATGGTTGTCTTTTAAATATTATTTATCGTGTTTTCTACCCGATTAAACTCAAGAATGGATTCACTGTAGAGATCATGAGGTAGATGTAGAGAACAGTCTAAATACTTCTCTGTGAGCTCTCGTTTGCTGTGTGGTTTCGATTCTTTATTCAGTATAGATTTAGAGGTGTTGAGTATTATAATTTAAGGTTATATAATACATACCATTT
>JAYZJO010000033.1:0-24219 GCA_036164375.1 Chlamydiota bacterium
TAAGGATAATTGGGGGGGGCAAAACAAAATACATCAGTATTAGCAAAAGTGCGTGCTGCGTTACCCGCTCCCATAATATCTCTATTAACACCAAGAATCCCTGTCAAAGCACCTCCATAGGGATCCAATGCTGAAGGACTATTGTGAGTTTCTACTTTGAAACAGATATTATATTTATCATTGAACGAAATGATTCCTGCATTATCGGTAAAAACCGATACTAACCAATCACATTTTTTAGTCAGTTCTTCGGTTGCTTTTTGTATATATGTTTTAAATACACTATTGATGATCTCTTTTTTTCCATTTTCAGTGTAATGTATCGTTGCATTGAAAATTTTATGTTTACAATGTTCACTCCACGTTTGTGCTATCGCTTCTAACTCTACATCGGTAGGTTGAGCTGGTAGTCCACATTGTGTTCTTTCATTTACCACAGATTCGTCTGAAAAATACTGACGAATTGCTTTCATCTCATTTAATGACAAAGCTAATTGACGCTGCTGGCTAATAGAAAAAAGTGCATCATCATCAATATCTATATGAATGACTTCAACAGGAAATATTTCTTCATTTTCAAGAGAACCATCATTTTTATGAATGACAATATCTTCAATCAAACTATTTGCAAGTAACTCTTCTGCAATCAACTTTATATCTACATAAGTAACGTTCCCTTTAAGTAAATACTGTGTCGTTGACTGAACACTCTCTTTATCCTCAAAATTTGCACCTAAATAGTCTTCAATTGTAATTTGAGCAGTTTTTCCTAAATTATCTGTCATGCCTTTTTTATAAGATATTTCTATTGTCCAATCATAATTTGGATCCAACTGATCAACAGTAGTTGCTTCCTCTATAATGGGGTCCACTAAAGGTCCTGATGTTATCGACTGAAGGTCTTCTGTCTTCATTTTTTTGTCGATCGTATAAACCTTCTTGATTTTGATACCTTGAACAGGTAAATCTAAATATTCTTGAATTGATTGCTTGACCTGTTCAGCACGCATATCAGGGTATTGCTCTTTAAGAGATACTAATATCCGTGGGTTTCTTCGTGATATCTTTAGCGCCATTTTACTCCCTTTCCTTCGACAGTTTCACCAATAATCATATAATCGTTATCTCGTGAGCATAATGTTTTAGCGTCCTGTTTAGATAAAATTAGAGTCATTCCTAGACCCATATTAAAAGTGCGAAACATCTCTTTATCTTCAATAGAGCCTAACGTTTGTATCCAAGAAAATATCGTGGGCACTTCCCATAACTTTTTATCAATCAATGCACCGACACATTCAGGAAGGATACGTGGAACATTTTCGGTCAACCCACCTCCCGTGATATGAGCTGCGCCTTTTAAGTTAAACTCTTCTTTAATAGCTAATACTTCTTGAATATATATACGTGTCGGCTTCAAAAGAAGCTCTCCAATACTAGAATTACTACCGGGAAATAAGTCATGTAAATTGATATTATTTTCATCAAGAACTTTTCTTATAAGTGAATATCCATTACTATGAAAACCGCTTGAGGGTATCCCTACAATACAATCTCCAACTTCAATAGAATCTGCATCTATTAAATCTTCTTTATGAACAAAACCTACACAAAATCCACTTAAGTCATACTCACCATGATGATAGAATCCTGGCATCTCTGCAGTTTCACCGCCAAGTAATAAACATCTAGCTTCACGACAACCTTCTCCTATTCCACTCAAAACACTCTCAGCTTTATCCACATGTAAATCCGAGGTCGCAAAATAATCTAAAAAAAATAAAGGTTTAGCTCCGCTAGCTAACACATCATTAACACACATAGCAACAAGATCGATGCCTATTGTATCGTGCTTGTCCATTGAAAAAGCTATCTTAAGCTTGGTTCCAACTCCATCTGTGCCTGCAACAAGAAATCCATCTGAAAATGGATATAGGCCTCCAAACCCTCCAATATCTGGAAATTTTTTCTTCAGCCTATTAACCAGTTCGTTGCCAGCATCAATATCAACACCAGAATCTTTATAAGTTATTGTATCCACCATAATATCACTTCATTGCGTAACTTTTATCGATCGCTTTACTTTCTCTTGTATTTGGACTTGAACAGCTAGCTGAGAAGCTTTCTGAAGACATCTCATACAAACTATGTACGTTTCCTTCATTTTTAGCTCCTTCAGATCTTTTTTCTAAACGTACCTTATTGTCTAATAATGAATTTTGTATGTTTTGCAGTGACGGATGTCCAAGCTTATGCAATCCTTGTTTTGCTCCTTGCATTAACATAGGTACCCACTTTGATATCGGACCTCTCGATGAAACCATACCAGAAACGCCCTCTGCAATACGAATGCTGCTAGACTGCATTCCATAACGTACTGAACTACCCCTCTCCATAGCTTTAAGCGATCCCATTCCACGATACTCTTTCAACAAGACTCCATCTTTAATATGTGTCCTTCCAGGCGCTTCAGTGGTGCATGCCAAAAGGGAGCCGAGCATAACAACATCAGCACCTAAACACAATGCTTTTACTATGTCCGAACTGGTTTTTATGCCACCATCAGCAATACAATATTTACCTCTAGCGTGACATGCTTTAGCACATTCATAGACAGCTGTAGCTTGCCCTCGACCTATCCCCCCAACTTCCTGGGTTGTACAAATCGATCCTGAACCCATACCCACACGTATAGCATCAGCGCCAGCATCAATGAGAGCATTACATCCTTCAGCTGTAATGACATTTCCTGCAACAATTTGTAAATGAGGATAATTTTGCTTACTCCACTTTATCAAATCAATTTCATACTGTGTATAACCCTGTGAGGTATCAAAAACAATAATATCGACACACTCTTGCAAAACTTCAATCCGTTCTTGAGCTTTATCCGGCCAAGTTTCAACTGCTGCACCAACAAGTAAACCTCCTGATTTATCGAGAGCTGCATTTGGATAATTTTGGTGTTTATCTAGATCTGAACGAGTAATTAAAAAACGCATATTGCCGTCGCGATCAACGATAGGTAGTGCCGCACTATGACTATCGAGTAACACTTGATTGGCATGCTTCAAATCAAAGCCGCCATACATACTCAGCTCTTCATACGTTGCTACAGCTATGTTTTCGACATTGATCATTCGATCAACAACTGTTTTATTTAAATCTTCTTCAGAGAAAGTCGAATAGTCATATTTTGTGATTAATCCAAGTAACCTTCCATGAGGGGTACCATCAGCAGTTATTGGTATAGTAGAATAACCTTCTTCATATCTAATTTTCACAACATCACGAATCGTTGCATGAGGTGGTAATGCTCTCGGATTTGGAACAAAACCATTTTGAAAACGTTTAACTTTTTGAACTTGCTCTAGCTGTTCCTCTGGGCTCATATTATAATGAATGACACCAAGACCTCCTTGAAGCGCTATAGCTATTGCCAACTCATACTCTGTTACTGTATCCATCGGAGAACTCATAATAGGAATATTTAGTCGTAAATCATTGGTCACGCAACTGCTTAAATCAACATCTTGCAAGGAAAAATTCACGTAGTTAGGTAAAAATATTAAATCTGCGTAGGTAAGACTCTCACCTGAAAATTTATTAAAAAAAGTTTCGTTTTCCATAATTCCTCCTTTCAATCAGTTATGAATTTTTAATAAACGCAAAACGCCGCTTGGGCATACCCAAACGGCGTTGATATTTCGATAATATGTTTTTAGTCTTTAGGGAGGGTTCTTCCATTCCCTTTGACTCCTTGATAAATTGAATGAATGCCTAATTTGTAGCTTGTCTGATCTTTTTGATCAACTACAAAATTTAAAAAAACAATTTCTTTAGATCAATATCCCTTTCATGGATATGTAAGGCCACGATTTTAACATTAAACGGTTTTACAATAATCCCCAAAATAAGTTAAATTCTAGTTAATGATTGTGTACTGAAAATCTTTATTTTTTATTATCCTTACCATCAAATCACTGACGTTGTGTATATCCACACACCTAGAACCTACATAAGAACCTTTCAATGATGAAAACTTTCTGTAACTTGGATTGATATGAAAATTTCTGCAAAATCTACTTTTTGCTATTAGTCTGACCTTTCAGATATTTATCAAAAAATCTTATAGCCTCATCAGCTACCTTTTCATGAACCTTTTCTCGATCAACTGAATTATGATCTTTCTGTCCTGGTGGAATGACATAACCTCTATCAGGATCATTACTATTAAGAAAAGTGTAATGCCCGACTTTCCCCGGGAGAATTTTTACAGCTGAACTTTTAATATTGTCTGCAAAATATCTTGCATTATTTTCAGAAGAAACAACTCTATCTGCCTGACCAGCTATAATCATGATAGGAATATCAATAGCCGATAAACCATCTTCTGTAAAAGCAAACCCATAAGCGGGTGCCATCAAAAATCCAGCCTTAACTCTTTTGTCATAATAGGATTTTTTGCCCATAGAAAAGTCAGTTTTATCGATGATATCCTGATTAATTCCACGATCAAGCTCCACTTTTGAAGACGCCTTAAGATCAGCTTCAGGATAGTTCTTAGCAACACCACCAGCTAGCCAGACACCTGTAAGACCCCCAAATGAAAATCCGACAAAACCTATTTTATCAGCATCTATATGATGCTTAAACAATGGATCTTCTAAAATTTTATCAATGACATAACTAATATCTTTTGGTCGATCCCACCGCTTTAAGGAATCTTCAGGACGCTGTAAATACGAAGTATCGCCAAAGTGATCGGGCACAGCAACAATGTACCCATTCGCCGCCAGAAAGTTCTGGAGCCACTCCATTTGGTAGCGGTTCCCCATATGGCCATGAGAAAAAACAATCAAAGGAAGTTTTTTTTCTCGATTCGGTAAGGGTGCATTACGAAGTTCTTGAATCCTAAAGTTATTACTGGTTGGCTCCAAATTTCTCAAGTCTCTACTAGACGGATAATAGACTTCTGTAATCACTGGCCTGTCTCGAGACTTGTCAAAAAATACAAGGGTCTTCACACCTACCTTTGAATCATCTTCTGAAAAGGAATAAAGAGATGTGATACAAAAAACAAAAACAAGTAGATTGAAGTATTTTTTCATAGAGTGCAACCGTAGTAATGAATGATTCAGAACCAATATAATCTCAAAAAGCTATTAATACCATCAATTCTTTTCTGTACAAACAGCCAAATATGAGGAAATTAATTCAGTATAAGTAATCGTGATTCAAAGCCTTTACGATAAACTTGTAACACAGTTACATTACCGTTTTATCGTTCCCACCGCTAAAAACCGGTTTGCGTCCAATTCCATCATAAGCACAAACTCCTAGTGCACTGATCATCAGTCGAGTAGACAGTAAAACTTATTAAATAAAGGCCTATTGTAGATATTCCTTTCACGAACTATAATAAGTAAAGAGACACTCAATAGAGGTTATAGGTATGGAAGCTATTTCATCAATCACTATAGGTGAAGATAAATTCGAACTCGGATACTCAAGCGACCGAGCACTCCTAGTCATCTACAACGGCCGTGAATATCACGCGTTTAGCGACCTCGTTGAAGCTGCTGGACTAGGCAAAGACATCAACAATCTAGCCCAAGTCATCTGCTTCGCTCACGGTGAAAATAATTACCGCTTCATTACCGATATCCCCCTTTTTAAAACTGAGTACGAAAGCAAAATAAACAAAGATAAGTCTGTCACCGATATCGAAACTCCAAAGTCAACTTCTTGGGGCACTTACGATATTTCCGAACTCTCTGCACCCTCAAAAAAAGAGGGAGAGCTCACCTTCTACGCAGAAAATAAGGCTACCGGCGTTCCCTACCGAGTAAGGTGGGAAGAAAACACCGGTAGATGTTTCTTCGAACTATTAAAATCAGCTTGAGTTGAATCATTACCTCTTATTTGATATAATCGCAGTAATTCACATAATTTTTACTAGAGGTATTATACGATTATGGACATTCTTATAACCCTAATACTCAACAGTATAGCTGTATTTGTAGCTGGAAGTATTATTCCCGGAGTCCGACTATACGACTTTATGACTGCAGTTGTCGTGGCTGTCGTTTTAGGATTTATCAATGCGATCATCAGACCCATTGTTTTTGTTTTGACACTTCCAATAAACATCATCACCATGGGGCTTTTCTCTTTTGTGATTATTGGATCTCTAACATTGTTAGTAAGTTATATTGTTCCTGGATTCGAAGTCGACGGATTTTGGTGGGCACTACTTTTTGCTTTTGTCCTGGCAATTTTCAATAGTTTTTTATTTTCACTAACAAAACGTCATTAGTCAATCGGGGTCAGCCCTGACCCCTGCCACCTTGCTCTGTAACCACTCAACAATCGAACACAGCGTTCCCCCAAGAATCACAAGTTGACAAGCGACAATCACATTTGCTTTAAACTCTACTTTTTCAAAGACTATAAGAAAAATGACTGATAGTAGGGGAGTCGCATAAGATACGACACTTAAAAAGTTAAAGTGCCCAGATTGAACGCCTCTTGACCACATCCAAAATGAAAAAGTTAGAGTGACTATCCCGATAAAGAGCAGTAACATCCAATCATACATCGTGGGCATTATCATTTCTTCATATAGTAAACTAAGAATTGCACACGGTATCGCCGATAAACCACACCACATGCCATTCATTTCGACAGGGATATGGGGATTATACCTATTAAACAATGAGTATACTACCCAAGCGCCTCCCGACAAGACTGCAAAAAAATACCCCGCGCTATTTTCTAATGAAACGCTACCAAACCCCTTGCCGTCAGTAATCATTATATAAATACCTACCATGCCTATTCCTGCTGAAATCAGGGGAACAAAACTACTTTCGGTTTCCATAAAAAAATACGTTACGAGAACGACCATCGTTGGCCATAAATAGTATAAAATCTCTGCTTGCTCAACAGGAACGCTCTTTACAGCATAAACATAAGCTGTTTGATTCAGCAGGACAGCGAAAAATCCGATAAACCAAACACGAGGCACACGTGGCACTTTTGCCCATCCCCTTTTTTTTGTCAGAATCATACTAGTAAACAAGAAGGCGATCAAAAACACAATTGCCGAAGTCTGAAAAGTCGGAACGTGAGCCAACTCCGAAATAATCAGCGCGGTAACACTCCAAATCAGTAATGCAGTTATACCAAGCAATGTTCCGATAAGAGGTCTATCTTTAATCTTCAAACTTAGGCCTAGGCTTTTGAGTCACATAAGACGCTACATCATAGGCCTCTTCTTTTGTCAAACTTGGATCTTCATAGGGCATATTGGAATAAATAAATGCAGCAAAAGTATCAATCCTATTCATTCCAGCTCCGTCATTAAAAGATGTAGGCCCCCAAAGTGGTGGAATCCGTATCCCCCCTTCGCCATCCTTACCGTGACATAGAGCACACTTGGCTTGAAAAGTTTTTTCTCCAAGAGCTGGATCTGGCTCGCGACTCGACCTTATACCCTCAAGCCCACGCCACGGTACGGGTTGATACACAGGAAAATTTTTCGAAATCCAGTGTAAATAAGTAACCATGGCATCCATTTCTCGGCTATCTAGCGGCAAAGCTTTCCCATTCATGCTGCGTTGAAAACATCCATTAATCCTTTCAGGTAAAGTAATTACCTTTCCGGAACGCCCGCTATATGCTGGATAGGCGGCTGCAATGCCCGCTAGCGATATTGATCCATTCCTACCACCGGTGGTATTTCCTGCTGAAAAATGGCAATTCGTACAAGACAACTCATCTCCTACATAATCAGCAGCATATTTAGGGGTTTCTGATATGATATGAAATCCAAGCATCACAGTATCGTGTATCCCAGAAGGGGCTTGTTCCGGATCTAACAAATTGTAAGAAAGACACTGTTTATGCCCATTTTCCTTTTCTAGCTTGCTGTTTATTGCCTGCTCAGTAGGCGACCCACTTAAATCAAAATAAACTCCCCCTAGAAAAGGTAAAAACAAGGCCACCACAAAAATAAATATTACAATAGTGATCCAAGAAAAAGTTTTTTTCATATCGACGACTAATTTATTTGTTAAGGTTCTCTTCCGGACTATAACATTAATTTCTTAGTTGATGTAAACAAAATATTTTATTACTCCTGGAATTAGGAGGTCTGGATATGAATACAAGGATAGTACCAGGGTTTCAAAATAACAATGTGCCCGCAGTTCACGTTGGTTCTTATGCTGTTGAGCGTAGGATACTCGACAACCACGCTAAATACTCTCTAAATAGTGAGATGCAAGCGAAAATCCTCTACATTATTTCAGGGACAGCAACACTCGGCAAGCATCGTGGCTTTCGAGCCATATATCTGCCACCGGGAACAACCTACCAGCTAGAAAATACCACTGTAAGTCCTATAGAATACCTAATCATCTCACGTACAAGAGGCGATAACCACTCCTTTAATTGTTCTCTTGTAGAACCTTCTCTACTCGTGCGCTGTGGAAGTGAAGAGGACCTTTTTTTTGATAATGTAGCAATATGTATCAGAAATGCCTACCACCCCGAACTAAAAAAAGAAGTTTTACCCATCAAATTTGCCGACGAAGAAATAGAGCCTCACCAAAAGTCCGAATACATAGCACATAGTATTCATACACACCAATTTATCTTATCCGGAAAGGGGCAATTAAAATCTTCTACAGGCAATAAAATCGACGTCCAAGCTAATCACTACTTTACAGCCACGCCAGATAACAAATGGAAACTAAAAAATACGGGAAATACCGCAATGCAGTACATAACAATTTACGACGGACCTCTGTAAAACTATTTCGCCAACACTCATTATTAACGTGATGAGAACAGCAATCGCAATAAACAATCTTTCTGTATTTTTCCGCTCATTGCTTTTTTTGTTTTCCTCTTTTTAGTTCAAGAATAAGCCTCTTACCTATATACTATGTACTAATACAAAAAACTCTTAAGGACAGAGACTTATGGATTTTTTCCTTCAACCTGAACTCTACATTAAAATTATTCTCATCCTCTGCATCACAGCCGGCACTGCTTATGGAGCAAAACGGATGCTTAGTAACTTCAAAGATTTGTCTCCAGACCATATGTGGCTAAAGGCGCTTGGCGACTCCATGTACCGCCCCTCAACCTGGGTCATTTGGAGCATCGGTGTCATACTTTCTCTCGACACACTCCTCCGCAGCGAGTCATGCCCTCTTCCCAATGCCCCCTTTCAAACTGTAAAACAACTGATTTTTGTAGCTGTCTTCACATGGCTCATTTTAATTTGGAAGGGAACAATAGAAAAAATACTCATGGACCGCGCTCTTAAAAAAGAATCGCCAGCTACCGATAAAGAACTCATCTCTGTATTTGGAAAACTTATCTCTATCATCATATTCGTAATCGCTGGATTCATTATCCTCGACATCTTTGATGTTCCCCTTCAAGCACTCCTCGCATTTGGTGGAATCGGCTCACTCGCTATTTCTTGGGCTGCAAAAGATGTAATCGCCAACTTTTTTGGGGGAATGATGATTTTCATCAACCGCCCTTTCGCTATTGGTGATTGGATTAAATCGCCAAATAAAAATTTTGAAGGAATCGTCGAGTATATCGGATGGTACATGACAAGAATCCGTACCTTCGAAAGGCGCCCTACATTTATTCCAAACTCTCTCGTCACCGATGCTATCATAGAAAACCCTGGACGGATGTACAACCGACAACTTAAAGCCACAATTGGCCTTCGCTACAAGGACATACAACGAGTAAAAAAAGTCGTCTCCGACATAAAAAAAATGCTCCGCGAACACCCTGAAATTGATCAAAACCAATTACTCTTCGTCGATTTCCAGGAATTCAATGCTTATTCCCTAGATATCAATATTTACAGCTTCACAAAAACAACAAAATGGGGAAAATATCGCTCTATTAAACAAGACGTACTGCTCAAAATCGCCGATATCATAAAAGAAAATGGAGCTGAAATAGCTTTTCCAACAAATACAGTCCATTTACACAAACAGGAGCCTTAACGAATCGGATCCAATAAAAAGAGATGTATCTTCCCTCGATATTTACCATAGCCCACTATCTGGCCGAGATCGTTGACATCCGTAGCTTCAATCAAGTGCCAACGCGAGTGTGGGCCTTTAACATGATCGGCTAAATCAACAGGTTTATTGTGATTAACACTAATGACAGCGTGGTTATCTTGGCTACCCACTAAAATATGCAGTCGATTAACCGCAGAAATTTTCATTTTATTAAGATCTATCGTCCCAAAAACACCCTCATCAGAATTCCAATGATAACCATGGACATAGTCCCTGCCATGTTTTTGAGAGGTATACGACCCAAAAACAGTATTGTCATCCGCAATCACAGGAAAACCAAACTTTTTTACTCCTGCAGGCTTACCGGAACTTTCGTCTTCATTAATAACACAAAGCCCCGCCCTACAATTCCACACAAAGGGCTGCTCACCACGAATATTAGTCTGTGTCCCCACCATATTTCCATAGCCGTTCACACCGAGAAGGACTCCCGACTTCATATCCTTTACCTTTCCATCATGATTACAATACATCGACCTGTAACGATTCCCTTCAAGACGACGTGCCCCTATAATATGGCGTGAATCATTCATAGATCGCAAAAAAATGTCTCCATCAAAAAGACCAGGAAAAGCAATGTAAGTAGGTTCGACATCGGAATTAAAATATGTTTGACTCTCTGACCAAACAAACCACTTTGTAAACCCACACGCATCTACAACACAACCCATCAGAGTGCCGTCATTAATAATATCGACGAAATAAGTAGTCTCACCTTTCTTGGCATAATGAAAAAATCCACGACAGGCATCCCAAAAAAAACCACAACTTCCTCGATTACCGACAACTTGTCCTCTGTTGTTGATCCTCGGAGAAAGAGTCAATGGCCAACACTGACGACTCAAAACTCGCGGACTCAATTGTGTAGGCCCTAAGTCAATAAGCCTGTACTCGGGAACTTCAAGGGTAGAGTGCTCCAAAGTATAGCGTGCCGAAAGATCATGACAAGTAATCAATCCAAAAAATAAAAAAGTCCAAATAACACTTCTAACTTTTAATGACATGGCCCACCTATTAATATAGTGCACATTAAATCTTTTTCAAAAAATTATTGCAACCCAGAACATCAATTAAAAATAATCAAAAGTGAAGGATCCACAGAGGATGATAAACACTGGTAAATTCAGTGAATACCGATTAATGTAACTTGTTATATAACGTTGATGCTTACTGAACACTTAAGAATCGTTGCTAACACAACGATCGATGAAAAGTGTTGAGCCTTGAAGGACTCGAACCTTCGACCCTCTCATTAAAAGTGAGATGCTCTAACCAACTGAGCTAAAGGCTCAACGTAAAATAAAATGTGACCCCAAGGGGATTCGAACCCCTGTTATCGGAATGAAAATCCGGTGTCCTAGGCCTGACTAGACGATGGGGCCTCAATCGTCAGCGGAGAACAACTTTTACTCTGATCTCTCAGAAGCGTTCTCCTTGCCTCTTAATGAGTTCTAATATACAACTGCTGTGATTTTTCTGCAAGCCCTAAATCGAAGAAATATCATTTTCTTTCTCTTTGCAGCGTTCATCTACAATTTTGCAGTACTTATCGGTCAGTTCCTGCACCTTTTTCTCCATGCCTTTCGCCTGGTCTTCGGAAATATTAGAGTCAGCTTTCGCTTGCTTGTTATATTTTGCCCGTACGTGGCGAATACTAACTTTCGCTTCTTCGCGACGTTTATGCAATAATTTAACCATCTCTTTGCGGAGATTGTCATCCATTGGTGGGATATTAATGCGCACCAAGTTAGCCTCAACTATCGGCATAAACCCAAGGTTAGCCTTTTCAATCGCCTTACCAATAGTCGATGTATTGCTTTGGTCAAACGGTGTGATGAGTAACTGCCGCATTTCAGGCGTAGTTACAGAGGCTATATCCCTCAATTTCATCGGCGCTCCGTATACCTCTACGGTAATACCATCGACCATTCCCGGATTTGCCCGCCCAGTACGAATATTTTTTAGTTCTTCAACTAAATGGTCAATCGCCTGTTGCATCTCGCGTTCAGTTTCTTTATTTGTATTCATGGTGATTCCCCTACTAGTGTTCCATGTTTCTTAGTGATTAATATTTCAGATAAAGAGCCTTCAAATAAATGCTCCATGTTAAAAACAAAAATTGGTATCGAATTATCCATACAGAGCGCAAATGCCGCTGCATCCATAACTTTTAACTGCTCATTCAGCGCCTGAGTATATCCGATAGTTTCATATTTTACGGCATCTGTATAAACCATGGGATCTTTATCATAAACCCCATCGACTTTCGTCGCTTTCAATAATATATCTGCATGAATCTCATTGGCACGCAAAGCCGCTGCTGTATCGGTCGTAAAATAGGGGCTTCCTGTCCCACCCACAAAAATTACAATCTCTCCCGATGAAAGGTATTCATTTGCCAAGCGCCAATTGTAGCTCTCTGCCACTTTGGGACACTCTAGTCCACTCATCACTCGCGCATCACACCCGATAGCCTGTAACCCTTGCTGAAGCGCTGTTCCATTGATTATCGTGGCAAGCATTCCCATATTATCGGCAGGAGTGCGCTTCATTCCCGCTTCACTCAAACGAATACCTCGAAAAATATTTCCACCGCCAATAACAATAGCCACTTCCATTCCTTGTTCGTGAATCTTCTTTATCGCCTCTGCTGTACGATGGGTCGCTTCAGGATCAATCCCAAATTCCTTAGACCCCATAATAGTCTCGCCTGAAATTTTAAGAAGTATTCGTCGGTAAGGATTTTTTTTATTCATAGAAAAGAACCTTTATTCGTTGCAATCTAAGTACTAACATTAGCGTCTTAAAAAATAAATTCAACACTTATTTTTTATAACGAACACCCCATAGAATACCGCTTTTCTCCATAAGATGAAAGGCAAAAGAAAGGACTCGGCAGTCGATAAATACCCTAACAGCGCCATCAGTCATACCACTTCTAAAAACAAGTAAAGTTTACCATTCCACTTAAGTATACCGCTCATGAATGAAGAACTCAAACCACAAAGCAGAGCATCGACTTGAGCGGGATGGACAAGTTCTCGATACTCCTACTACGGTAATTTAGACTGTTCTCTAAACTTCTCTCATGATCTCAGCGCTCTCTTCGGTAAATCTATTCTTGAATTTAATCGGATATAGATTTTTATTAAAGACCGGTTTGCGTCCAAATCCAGTAGCAAAACTTTAAAAACGTAAGGTGAGTCAATCCACTATGTTTTTTTTTAACAGTTAACATAAAGTAGCGCGATGAAAAATTTGACGAAGATAGTCTCTATATTATTACTACATGCTTCAATCTGCATCGCTAATCCGCTGCTTAACAAAACCCCTGTTCATTCTCTCATAAATCCCAATCATAAAAGAGGACTCGTAAACAGCGTTGACTTTCACCCCAATAAAAATCAATGCTGCGTAACATACACTCAAAACAATAAGGTTATCCTTTACAATATCGATAATAAAGGCATACACCTCTCTCAAATCCTACAAAACCCACACTCCAAACTAAATAGCCCTCAGCATGCTATCTTCTCAAAAGATGGTCGCCACTTAATCGTAGCGAACTGGACAAACCAAACTTTTAATGTTTATAGCTCCGATAATCATGGCTGTTTTCTAGAAAGCCCACACACAGTTACCTCATATGCAAATGGATTTAAAAACTTCCACCCTCACGGCATCGCACTTTCTCCAGAAGGCGACTTTCTAGCTGTAGCCTTCGGAGCTTCGAAACTCTATCCTCGAGGAATCGCCCTATTCAAAGTGATGGATCTCGATGACACGCAGCCTAGCTTTACACCTTATACTCTTCTTCAGTCTCCCGAAATCCATGAAGGAATTCCAAAGGGAATTATTTTTTCCCCTGATGGATCTCATTTGCTAGTGACCTTTTCAGAAACAAACTCTATTTCCCTATACGAAATCAACAAAGAAATCGACACGATAAATGTCATTCCTAAGCAAGTCATTAAGGGTTTTAATACAAAAATATCTCGACCAGAAGACATCAAATTTACGGCAAACAATGAATTTATCGCAGTAAGTAACAGCACAAGTGACTGCATCACTTTTTACCCTTTTAACTCAACAAAAAACAGATTCACATCCCAAACACCTTCTTTCACCCTAAAAAATCCCGAATCAGATCTCAGCTTTCCCCATGGTTTAGCCTTTTCATACGATGGGAAATACTTTGGTGTGACACAATTTGGAAATGTAATCTTTAATAAAAATGGCGACTTATCATCGTGGAAGGGTCCTCGAAAAGATTCGATATCAATATATGAATTCAATTAAAACCGTAATTTTACTTTTGAAATGATTGGTGAAAGTCGTCAAACTCTAAAAGTTGATTTTCCAAACAAAACTTTTCTTCAAAAATTTTATGGGAACGGCGAGCCATGTCCAAAGCCTCATTTGGATGATTTTTTATCCATGTCATATACTTATCTACCTGCTTAAACATCTCTTCACCGGATAATGTTTGATCTACATAAAAAACAGAGTCCCCAAAATTTTCGGTAATGAAGTTATTCATATCTGAAATAATCACGGCTGAGGCAGCTGTAGCTTCAAAAATTCTACCTGAGGGTATCCCGTACTTCAAATGTGTCTCCGAATGAAGCACAAGGCACACTCCCATTTCAGAAATAGTACGAACAACACTTTCCCCATCATAGTCTATTGCACCTTTATAGGCCTTTCCAAAGCCCCTTCCAACAGTCTCAAATCCATATAAGTTTGTATATTTTTTTTGAGAAAGTTTTTTATATAAAGTGATATACCTTTCATTT
The DNA here is from genome assembly GCA_036164375.1 of Chlamydiota bacterium. Taxonomy (GTDB): domain Bacteria; phylum Chlamydiota; class Chlamydiia; order Chlamydiales; family Criblamydiaceae; genus JAYZJO01. The sequence continues at coordinate 14,921 of JAYZJO010000033.1, forward strand.
TTCTTACGATCTCCCCAATGTCCAAGAAAACAAAATAATTTATCAGGGGTAACTTTCCGATGAGAATGATGCTGAACAGTTGGAAACCACTGTTTTTTATAGATTCGCTTGCCGCCAATTTTTTTATCTTCAACTAACATGTCGATATTTGAATATGTTGTAAGATAACCAGTATAACCACTGTAATCTCCTCTTAAATACCCATCTGAATTAAAATAGTGGTGCTCTGGATCAAATAAAATAAGATAATTGTCCTGATTCACCAGCTTTTGTTTTCCTGGAACCATCGTCAAAATCCAGTCATACTTGCGCTGTGAAAGAACGCGCTGAGATGCATATAACTGATGAGCTTCCCACCCTAAGGTGTTACACGCCCTTTTAATACGCTCAGCCAGCTCTCGCTCACCTCTAAAATCAGACCTAATCACTAAACAAATAGAACGCTTGACCGTACCCTCACTGTGAGAAAACAACGAAACACTATTGATCAGGCAAATTAAGACAACCACAAAAATTTTCATATTCATCCACAAGTAAAAACTTTACTCTTATCTTGAATTTGATAATTGTAAAACTTCTATTGCTTGTCAACTTAGAATTCATCATCGTCAATGATATACTTCTCAATATCTCCAAGAGAATATTGTTGTTGTGATTCGGCATAGACATCCTGAGTTTCAGTAATGTTAGGATAAATACGTATAGGCTTTAAGGCGGCATCATAACCTTGATCAAAACATCCTGGACAGACGATACTCTCATCAAAATATTTAACAATCTCCTGGTCGGTTGTGTTCAAATCAAATTGAAAACACTCGGCTAAGGTCTCTAAATTAAAAGCTTCACGACAACGATCATGATAAAAAACACGATCGGAAAGAAGCTTTGAACCATAATCAAGCAATGCAACCTTCCACTTCACAGTAGACCCATCGCGCCCCGCCAACTCTTTATCAAGCCTCGTGCGAAAAATTGCCGCTGTTTTTGCACTAGAAACATCCGAACTATTACAAATTGCACATTTTTTAAAAGTCCGATGTTCCACGACGTGCTTCGAAAAAATATGGCCACATTTTAATACAACAGGTGTTACAACACTAACCTGAGTGACTACATCGGTAAGTCCCAAAAACTTTCCCTTTATATTCTGCGTGAACTCAATCTTCGTAACATTTGGAAATATTGTTTCAATTTTTTTTAATAAATTCGAGGAGTTAGAAATTGGCGATCCAACAAGAGTAATTTTCTTCACTGAAGGAACTACAAGATCTTTAAACCGTTGCGAGTTTGGGCAAAACCCAATCTGGATTTCCTCAAGAGACTTCAAGACCCGTAACCTTGATAGCGCAATATTCGAAAATTTTGTATGTGAAAAATTTAGTTTTGCAATTGTTTCTTGAATATCGACAAATAATACACTCATCCTCAATTTGTAGCTAGAATCCTCTTTTGCAGGAAGATTCTCAAAAGTATTAGAACAACCCAAATGTGATGGGTATGTCGCTAGTACACTTAAACCGGAAACATGATTCTGACTCAAGTCAATGTCGACAATTCTAAATGACAGCTGAAGATCTAAATCCGAAGAAAAAGCGTTTATGTATAAGTAAAATTCGTTAATTGATTTTGTGACATAAATGTTATTATCAAACTTACTTTTATCCGAAGCCAATTCGGTACTGCGCTTTAATTTATCGTGGTGCGAGAGATCGATTTTTAAATCAATACAATACTGTCCTTCATCTTTCTCATATATGTCAATGATAGAAATGCGCTCTTGAAATAACTTAAGACTATTTTGCTTTTCTGTACCTTCTGAAATATAAAGGTTCACTAGACGCTTCAATTGATCGAGGTGAGGTATTTGATTCGAAAAAAAATGATTGTTTGATGCAGGATTGATCGAATATTGATTTGTAACGGTCATGATTCTTTGCCTTACTTTTGCTACAATTTAATTTATTACCATTACCAAAAAATTACCAAAAAAAAATTCAGTAACTTCCTCTTTTACTTGAGAAATTATTAATTGGTGTTGATATAATTTAAACGACTGTAACAATTAGCTTCAACAAAAAAACCTCTCCCGAAACGAGAGAGGTTTAATATATTGCTTTAGCAAAGACTAGCGATGCCTGAGATTACTCACCAACATTCCAACGAACGAAGTTAGTAACTTTAAGCTCTTTATTTTTTTCTTTTGCTCTGCTTGCAACAACATCAGAAACAGATTGCTTTTCATCTTTGATGAATGGCTGCTCAACAAGGCAATTGTCTTTGTAAAAAGCATTCATTTTACCGTCGACAATCTTGTCTATGATATTTTCAGGCTTTCCAATAACTTGATCCTTTGCAATGTCTTTTTCATTACTGATAACATCAGCAGGAACAGTTTCGCGCGATAAGAAACTTGGAGAAGACGCTGCAGCATGCATAGCGATATCTTTAGCCAACGCTTCCTCACCAGAGTCACCTTCGATTTCTACGGTGACAACCATTTTTCCACCAAGGTGAGAGTAAACACCAACAGATCTATCAGCACCTTTTGGAATTGTCATGATGCGGCTAATCTTGATGTTCTCGCCAATTGTCTGAACAATACTAGCACGGTACTCTTCAATAGTCATCTCACCATCTTTAGAGTATTTTTGAGCAAGAAAGTCTTCTAATGAAGCTGGATTTGTTTCTGCAACTTCTGAAGCAATGTCTTGAATAAACTCATTGAAACGATCGTTTTTCACAACAAAGTCTGTCTCAGCATTAACTTCAACAACAGCAACGCGGTCGTTATTCTCTACTGCAGCGATCATTCCTTCATTAGTTTCGCGATCTTTCTTTTTACCAGCGGCAACCATACCAGCCTTACGAAGATTCGTGATCGCTAACTCCATGTCACCACCAGCTTCTGAAAGAGCTTTTTGACAAGCCTTCATACCAATACCAGTAGCTTCTCTCAATTCTTTAATTTGCTTAATTGTGATCTCTGCCATATTATTCTGCCTCCTCAACTGCTACAAGTTCACTCTCTTCACTTTCTTTCTTTTGCGATTTTTCGTCACCTTTAGAAACGCCGACTTGCATGTCGTTTTTCTTTTCGATAATCGCTTGAGTTAGTGCTTGAAGAATTAACTTAACGCTTTTGAGGGCATCGTCGTTACACGCAATAACGTGATCAATTGGATCTGGATCACAGTTTGTATCGACAAGAGCCATAACTGGAATACCAAGCTTTCTAGCTTCGGCAACAGCAATATGTTCTTTACTTGGATCAACTACAATAACAAGACCCGGAGGCTTACGCATAGAACGCACACCTGAAAGGTTTTTCTCAAGCTTAAGTTGTAGCTTTGTTAAAAGAGCAAGCTCTTTTTTTGTCATTGTATCGGCAGCCGTAGCTATTTTCTTTTCAATACGCTCGAGCTTCTTGATAGACTGACGAATCGTTGCCAAGTTAGTAAGCATACCACCAAGCCAGCGCTCAGCAACATAAAACTCACCAGCGCTTTCAGCAACGTCACGAATGACAGCTTTTGCTTGCTTTTTAGTTCCAACAAATAAAACAGAACGATGTTTACCGACAATTTCTTTTACAACATCGATGCAAGATCTTATTTGCTGTAAAGTTTTAGCAAGATCGATAATGTATATTCCATTACGTGCCTCAAAGATGTAACGTTTCATCTTTGGGTTCCAACGATGAGTCTGGTGTCCGAAATGTGCACCAGCTTCTAATAAATCTTTTATAGATACAGAGGTCTTAGTATGCTGTTTAGCCAAGCCTTTGTCCCCCATTAGTTACGACGGCATCACACTTTTTAGATAGTATGATTTTGGTCTTGGTTTATATTTTTTCTGCAATTACTTTTAGCAGAATATGTAAAAGCGCCTGGTCAGAATCGAACTGACACTAGTAGCTTGGAAGGCTACTGTTCTACCGTTGAACTACAGGCGCGTTTTAAAGAATCATTATGCGAAAAGAGGTGTTTTCTTGCAAGTCTTTCCTGAAAATTTTAATAAAAAAACAATTTAAAATATTTTCTATATCAAAACAGCAACAGTTCCATGCCTTCCCGACCTCTTACAACGCCTATAAGAAAAAAAGTCTTCGGGGTTCGAATACGTGCAAATGCCAGCAATCTCAATATTATCGGGCAAAACACCGCAAGATTCAAGCTCTTCACGCGCAACCTCCCACAAATTAAAATGATTAGGCTTCACCTGAAACTTATGAAACTCTCGAGGAAACTCAACCTGATAATTAACAAATTCTGCATGATCAGGACCCAAACTTGGAGCAATACCCACCAGTAAATCTTTTGGATTCGACCGATATTGCCTCTCCATCATCGCGATCGCATTGGTATAAATTTTTGCAACATTTCCCCTCCACCCACAGTGCACATTTGCGACAGCGCGCCTAATAGGATCATAAATCACAGCAGCTTGACAATCAGCATGTGTAATGATTAAGCCAACATGCTTTTCACCGGTAACCATTCCATCAAACTCACCAGATGGAACAGTAGAGTAATTTTCAATATTAATGACACGATTCCCATGAACAAAATTTCCACGTACAAAGCGCCTTACCGGAAGTGTCGAAGAAATCTTCTCCATGCTAGCTTTAACATCGCTAGGATTGTCGCCAACGCTCATACTGAAATTCAGAGATGCATACTTCCCGCGACTACACCCACCATGCTTAAGGTAAACTCGATGTTCGAGCCCTTTCTCTTGTGACAAAAGCTCGAACTCTAACCACTCAATATCACCATCATTTTTTTTCAGCATCAAGAAAACCTCGGAAAACACCTTATCTTCAAAGCTAAAGTATAGTATATTAAAACTTACAATAAGAGGAATAAGTTATGACGTTACAGGAATTTTTAAAAAAAGAGACTCTATATAGCCTAATAGACGGCAATGAAGTCGCTGGCCTAAATCAAACCGCTATCGAGTTCATCAGCCCTACCATCGAAAGCGCTTGGAAAAATATCGTTCCTGTAGGTACAGAAGAAGTTAAACTAGCAATCAATACAGCCCAAAGCACTTACTCAAAATGGCGAAAAACTCCTGCTCCCATTCGCGCAAAACACCTTAGAAAAGTTGCCAGCCTCATCGTCGACAATAAAGAACTCCTCGCAGAAGTCATGACCATGGAAATGGGAAAACCTATCAAAGAAAGCCTCGCAGAAATCGACTACTCCGCAGGATTCTTCACCTGGTTTGCCGGTGAAGCTGAAAGAATTTATGGAACGACCATTCCTTCACAATACCCTAACAAAAGCCTTAAAGTTATCCACGAGCCCATCGGCGTCTGTGGAATCATTACCCCGTGGAACTTTCCACTCGCTATGCCGGCAAGAAAAGTGGCACCGGCACTTGCTGCCGGATGTACAGTTGTTGCTAAACCCAGTCCAGAAAGCCCCATTAGCATGCTTCTTCTCGCAAAAATTTGCGAAATGGCCGGAATACCATCAGGTGCATTTAACGTCGTAATCGGAGCTGAGCAAGAAGTCGGCTCTGTCATCCTGGAATCACAAGCTGTACGCAAAATTTCATTTACCGGCAGCACCAAAGTAGGGAAATACCTATACAGAGAATCATCAAATACCATGAAAAAAATAACAATGGAACTAGGTGGACATGCCCCCCTCATCATTTATGATGATGCCGATATCGATATCGCCATTGCTGGAACAATCGCTTCAAAATTCAGAAATACAGGACAAACATGTGTATGCGCAAATAAAATCCTGGTTCAAGATAGCATCTACGATCTCTACTGCGAAAAGTTAATGCACGCTGTCAAAAATTTAAAAATAGGAGATCCAAGGGATCCCGATACAGAAATCAGCAAGGTCCTTCACCCCATATCTACACTAAAGGTCCAGGAACACGTAGAGGATGCATTATCAAAAGGCGCCAAAGCACTCCACATGACCGAAAAGCCCTACGAGCCTAAAATTTTAACGGGAATATCACCGGCAATGAAAATCTTTCGAGAAGAAACGTTCGGCCCCGTAGCTCCCATCATTCGCTTCGCTGAAGATGATGAAGGTATCACACTAGCCAATGCCAGTGAATTTGGGTTAGCTGCATACATTTTTACAACGAGCATGAAACGCGCAAACAAATCTGTTTCAGAGCTAGAGTATGGAGTGATTGGAGTTAATGACGGTGTCCCCAGTACGCCGCAAGGCAGCTTTGGAGGCATGAAAAATTCGGGCCTCGGAAGAGAAGGAGGACCAACTGGTATCTATGAATACATGACTGAAAAATACGTCTCCATCGCTTTTTCTTAATTTTGAGAGAATATCAACAAAAAGAGAGCCTCCCATACTAGAATAGTTGTCACTTGCAGAAATAATGAAACGCAAAGTCCAAAGAAAAACAAAAAAAGTAGGGTTACCTACTGATTATAAAATTTCTTTGCAAAACTCTAATTCTTCCCTCTGACAAAAAGCTTCTTCTTAAATAGCCCGATGCAAACACTATCTTTGATGAGAATGTTGAATTTGGAATTATTTTCCGAAGAAACAATACTTGATATTAAGTTTTAACCTTCCAACACTACCTAAGGTCTAATTCCATGACTGAAAGAGGTTTTCCAATGCCTCGCTCAAGTTCACCGTATGCTTTAGCTGGAACATTAAATTCTTTCTTCAATACCGATGCTACAGGTGACTTATTGGAGTCCCAAACAAACTGTAGTTTTTTAAAACTTTTTCTATCCGCTAACTTAATAGCCGTATCAACAACAAGTTTTAAAGCGTCATATGGTTTAAGCTTCCCCAACTTACCTGCTGATCTCTCTATCAATAGGTAAGAACCTATCTTTTTATTAACAATTGGATATTTTAAGTTTTTTCCAATAAAAACCATCATTGTATCTGGCGAAGTTACGTACAAAAGATTACCACTAACAGAACCTAACCCTGGTGGCCCTTTTCTTTTGAATGATTGAACCTCACTTTCGCGTAATAAAGTACCTAAATGTTTAGGTAGATACTGTGTTGACGGTTTTGGAAAATTAGATTCTCCAAAGATCGTTGATCTTTGGAATTTTGAGATAATCGACTGTTCATCTGTAATTGTTTTTAGATAAGCATCCATGCGACATTCACCGTTTCCTAGATAAGGCATTTCCGGCGCGACTTTTTCCGTTACTTTAACTGAATCCAAAGATTTTGCATCGACTTTGGTAAAATCAGTGATCAACTCATTATCATTCATTTTAGAGATTTTTTTAGGAGGCACTTTCGGAACAGATTTCTCTGTTGACTCAAGAAATCGCAGTTGTTCCATATCTGTTTTAGAAAAATAACTGTTCAATTCTCTATCTCTAATTTTAGAGAATTGTTTGGGTGGTACCTTCGGTACCTTTTTTACAACTTTCATCGCTCCCTTTACCACCTTTTGCCCCATAGAAACGCCAGCAGGAGTAACGACACCAATAACCCCCTCAGCAGCTTCATGTAACCGCCCTTCAGTTGTTCTATACTCATTATTCATTTCATGATCAAAGTGCTGGATGATTCTATCAAGTTCAGAAAACTTTTCTAGGACAGACTTCATCCATGGAGGAACTATTTCTTGTATTAATACCCTTGTCCTTGAATGAGGATTCTCTAATTCAGCTCTTGTCTCAGAAATACATTGCCGATAATTTAAAGGTGAAGTTGACATACATCCTTCAGAAACACCTGCAAGATAAATAAATTTCGTAACTGCCATCATTGCTTTCGAAATCAAAGCAAAAGGGATCGCCATAACATCCAATTTTTCTCCTATATATGCATTGGGTAGAAATTTTTTAAGCTCAATTTTTTCAGCTTCCGTCAATCCCTCACCTAACTTTTTTAGGCAATCATTGGGTAATGTTTCCTCTCTAACACATTTAGCTAGCTCGGTCTTTTTTTCTTCCATAATGTCACTACGAACAATCTTAAAAGATTCAAACCCCAAGGCTGTCCCACTAATTTCATCTGATAAAGAAGTAAGCCTCTCGTCAATGACACTTGACTCTTGCTGAAAGGAAATACGACTACTTTCTATTGAATTAGTCTCTAAAGGTAAAATAGGCGACAAAAACAGTGTGGCAGCATTCAAATCAAATAGCTTTTGTAGCGACTGACATACATTTTTTTTTGCTTTCTCTTTTCCTGCATCACTCGGGTTGCCTTCTTCATCTGAAGTGTACGCAGTATAAACGCTTGTTCTGTTACTTATAGTACTCATTATTTATCATCACCGAATATTTACGTTTTTTACTTTCCTCAATTACTGTCTTAAATTTGGGGCAATAATGCGTAGTTTATTACTCCTTTCTCTTAATTAGTCTATCGCCTATTTATACCTAATGGGATTGGAAATTACATTGAGTATAAATACTCCATTATTGATCTAATTACTCAATGATTGATTTGATTTCTAATTTATGTCTAATTCTGTCAATTTGCTCAGCATGCTTATTTAAAGCTTCTGTGTATAGCAATACATACTTATTCATTAAAGCTCTTCTGTTAGTAACAGAGCCTGCATCATACTCCAAAGCTTTTATACATTGATGTTGGCTTTTAGAAAAAATTTGCGCAGTTACTGTGTCAATAACCGATGCTTGCTCATTGATGAGTTCTACGATCAGTTCAAGACAGCTAAGCCTATCAATAGAGTATTTATTGCGACAGTTGAATGAGGTAGATAATTCAATTAACTCCAATTGTGCTATTTTTGTTTTATTCATCTCCTTTAGTAACATTCAGTGCTGATCAATGACCTCAATAATGTGTAATAAAATTGGGTATCCATAGGTGTGGCTAACTAATTTTACCCGCAAAGTCGAATTTTTGAGTTTTATATCAATACGGTCCAATTTTGCATCAAGTTTAGCAGACAAACACTCTTTGTCAAGCTTTCTTTGTTTGCTAAAGGAAATCCCCATAAGTTTTATTCTGTGTTTGAGTAAATCAATCCTCTCGAATTGCTTTTGAATCAATTTATCTTTTTCTTCTAAAATTTCAAACGTCACTTCAATAGTTTTTTGATCAATGGCCTCTGATCCAAATACCTTACTCCCTATCTTCATAAACATACCAGCTTGATCATCAACAAAAGTAGTCTGTACTGAATTGTAATCTACACCTAATTGTAGCTGCATAAATATTTCCTTATTTATTTAATGGCTCAATGATTGTTTTAATTTCTTGTTTATTATATTTTTTTTAAGCCTATCGACTTTGTTCAGCATGCTCATTTAAAGCTGTTATATGTAACAGTACATGCTTTTGCAAAAAATC
>JAYZJO010000034.1:0-35305 GCA_036164375.1 Chlamydiota bacterium
AATGGAGCTGGAAAAACAACCCTGATGAAAATCATCATGGACCAAGAAGAGCCGACTACTGGAAATGTTTCCCTTCCACAAAGTGTAGGTATACTTAAGCAGAATATTCATGACTTCAAGGATGACACCGTATTAGACGTTGTTATTATGGGTAACGAAAGATTGTGGAAGGCTATGCAAGAGCGCGACTCTCTTTACGAGCTAGAAATGACTGATGAAGTGGGTATGCGCCTTGGAGACCTTGAAGGTATCATTGCTGAAGAGAATGGATACACAGCTGACTCAGATGCAGAAGTTTTACTCCATGGCATGGGCATTCTTGAAGAGTACTATAAACAGAAAATGCATCAAATCCCCACAGATATACAGTTCCGAGTTTTACTCTGCCAGGCTATTTTCGGTGAACCTCAAGCACTTCTCCTTGACGAACCTACTAACCACCTTGACATGGAATCAATTGGGTGGCTTGAAAAGTTTCTCCACGATTACTCAGGAATTCTTGTTGTAACCAGTCACGACCGCCACTTTTTAAACTCCGTGACCACTCACATTGCCGATATTGATTACGATACCATCATTTTATATCCTGGAAATTATGATGATATGATTACAGCTAAAACTGCTGTTCGCCAAAGAGCTGAACAGGATGCTAAATCCAAAGAAAAAAAAGCTCAACGTTTACAAGAGTTTGTTCAGCGTTTCTCTGCCGGTAGCCGAGCAAGTCAGGTTCAATCACGTAAACGTGAAATCGAGAGATTAAAATCAGATGAGCTCAAAGACAGCAATATACAACGCCCTTACATACGCTTTCCTGTGCCAGAAAAACAGCCAGGTAAAATGATCTTTAAAGTAGAAAACTTATGCAAAAGCTACGAAGACCTAGAGGTTATTAAAGACTTTTCAATCGAGATCCATCGAGGAGATAAAATCGGGGTCATCGGTAACAATGGACGTGGAAAAACAACACTACTTAAGTTGCTAGCCGGAGCCCTTTCTCCTGATAAGGGGCAGATCGAGCCTGGACATCAAGTTTCAATCAGCTATTTTGCTCAAAACCACTCCGATGTCATTAAGAAAAAAGAAGGCATGACCTCTTTTGACTGGCTGAAACTCTGTAAACCAAACTCTTATGACCAAGACATCCGCAGTGTCATGGGAAAAATGCTCTTTGGTGGAGATGATGCTTTTAAATCTGTCAAAAAACTTTCAGGTGGTGAAACAGCTCGTCTTATCATTGCCAATATGATGCAACAGGAACACAACGTTATCATCATGGACGAACCAAATAACCATTTAGACCTTGAAGCTGTATCTGCGTTAGGGTGGGGTATTGAAGACTACAAAGGCACTGCTATCGTTGCAAGCCACGACAGAAGCCTTCTTGAAGTTGTAGCAACTAAATTAATAGCCTTTGAAGATGATGGAATCCACGTCTATGAAGGGACTCTCGACGAATATTTTGAGAAAAAATCCTCATAAAGACTAACTGATATGGACAAGAAGACAATCCAATTTACAGAAAAAAAATTCTGCACTCTCCCACTAAACAGACAACACAGAAAGTGCATGAACATAACTCGTATTATTTACGATTGTCTTTTGTCCAATAATTCATTCGTCGAAATATTAGATCATTACAATGAGATACAAAGTTGGATGGGGGCAGAACCACTCTTAGCTGTCGATAAAAAATCGGTATCGGATCGTTTTCACCATCACCTTCAAGAATCTGGTCACTCACTAAAAGAACACAACCTGCTTCCCAATATAACCAATTCCGACCGCTCATTTAGTGAAAAACCATGGCCCATTGGAATTTATCTTGATAATATTAGATCAGCTTTCAACGTAGGAAGTATTATCCGCACTTGTGAAGGTTTGGCATTGGGAGAAGTCTATTTTTCAAAAAAAACACCTTTTATAGACTACAAACAGGTTCAGGATGCATCAATGGGCGCCCACAGCTTTGTTAACTCCACAGTAGTAACAAATATCAATGAGTTACCTAGGCCAATCATAGCGTTAGAAACTTCTGAAGAGGCCGTTTCAATACACGACTTTATTTTCCCAGAAAAGTTTACACTCATTCTTGGGAATGAAGAATACGGCTGCTCTGACGAGTCGCTCAAGTTGGCAGATCATATCGTGTTCATTCCAATGCGTGGCAGAAAAAACTCTTTAAATGTAGCAAATGCTTTTAGTATGATAGCTCAAGAAATAACAAGACAACGACAATCTCCAATAAGGACTGCAAATGACAAAAAATGAAGAACACGACCCACAGCTAATTCAGCAAGCAATAAAAACAAACTTCCCTAGCCCACTATCGAGAAAAGATAATGGGATGTCTAAAGATGAAAAAATAGACTATATAGCGGAACGTTTTTACGACATCATGTATGCACTTGGCCTTGATATGGACGACGAATCCCTTCAACGCACCCCTTTACGCGTTGCAAAAATGTATGTCGAGGAAATTTTTTCTGGAATTGACCCAACGTCATTTCCCGATATACGATTTGTGGAAAATGAATACCACCACTCAAATGATGGAAATATGGTGTTCGTAAAAATCAATATGAATAGTTTTTGTGAGCACCACTTTGTACCGGTTATCGGAACTGCTTATGTTGCTTACATTCCTAATAAAAAACTTATTGGCTTATCCAAAATCCCACGAATCGTAAAATTCTTTTCACAAAGACCTCAACTTCAAGAACGACTTTGCGCTCAAGTTGCAGACTGTCTAAGTACACTATTAGAGACTCCTAGTGTAGCAGTTTCTGTAACTGCACAACACTATTGTATGATCGCCCGCGGTATAGAGGATTTTACAAGTCATACTACTACCAATGTATTTAGAGGCGATTTCGAAACAAATCCGGAAACCCGAAGGCAGTTTTTTGAATCTATAAACAGAAACTTGCTTAGCTAATAAATTCAACTAAGGATTCTCTTTTAAACCCAATTTGCATTCAAATCCAATAGCAAGGCTTTCGTCAAATAGTGAGATCCAACGAACATTTGCGAAAGGTATAACGAAACTATAGCTGAACTATCTGAAGCTGCAGACTGCTGTTTTACCAAAGCCTTGCTAATGTGAAAAAATCAGTATGTATTAAATAGTCAATATGATATATCGATAGGACAATCAAAAGCAAAGACATAATTTATACAATATAAAGAGGACCTCCTTTGATTATACAACACGAAAATATCTGTCAAAAACAAAAATATGGAATCTTTGTTAAAATAGAAACTTCTGGTCTTGATTATATCAATGACCGTATTACAGAGCTTGCTATAAAGGCAGTTAACTTAAAAACTGGTGAAGAACTTACTTCGTTTAATACCGTTTACGAAGATGAGGGTATGGCTGGTACGGAGACAACAGAAAAAATTATCCAATTATTTAAAAAAAATAAGCTCAACCATTCTTCAGCCTGTTTTTTTGCTTACTCTAATAACTTCACTTCAACTTTCTTCTCAAGGATAATCTCTCCAAAGAATCAAAGTGAGCACAATTTTCCAAAACATTGGCTAGACATTCGTACATTATGCTCCACAGCATTGTTCGTCGCAAATGCTGAGTCTACTCCTAGGTGGCATATCAGGAGCCAACAGTTCTCTAAAAAAGCCTTATTGAATGATTTTTCGGGAGTTGATAGCGGAATGAAGGGCGTTGACACCCTCATCCGCCTATATTATGAAGTACAATCAAGGCTTCGTCAATAGAGGTGCTTACGCAACAGCAACCTCTTTGTGCTGTTGCTTTTGTACCATATAGCACGAGAGCACTGAGAAAAAGAAAGCTGATCCCAAAACAGCAAGAGATTTTGCCGGTGCATCGTCAACAAATAAGCGCGTCAAGACACCTCCTCCTCCGATTCCAACACTTTCAGCAATTACCCAAGCCATCCCTAATAGAATTGCTCCCACAACACCAGGGTTACCCGGCATAAGAATATTACCATAAGCTATGGTAAGCGGACTTGTCACTCCTACAGCAGCACCAAGACAAAAGAGTAAACCTAAAAGGGCAAATGCAGGGAGTGTAGGAGATAACAAAATTGAGTAAAACAACACAATCCCAACCAGCGGAGCTGCCATGAGAATTTTTTGGGGCGACATTTTATCTGCAAGGTAACCAGCTGGTATCATTAAAAGCATGCATCCTGAAGTAAAAGCTAGATGGCCACCACCAAAACTAATCCATGCCTCATATCCACGACTACTCAACAAATCCGGTAGCAGAAAAACTGTGCCCCAAAATATCGACTGATTACAAACCTGCATGATGTAAACATAGCGCAACTTAGTGTCGCTAAAAAATTTCTTAATTGCAGATATCCCAACCCTTCTTTCTCCTTCAATAGCAAGTTTTTGAGATTCAGCTACGCGACTTACCATCACGATAATTAAGAGAATAATTGTTGGGACAGCCAACATTACCGTGCTAAGCAGAGGACTGCCATGAAATAGTGTATAAATAATTTGGCTAGAAGCCATACCTGCCATTCCACCAGAGGCAAATATAGTAAAGAATAACCCCTTTCTTATTGAAGGAAGACTCCCCACAATACTCATTGCAGCAGGATGAAAAGCTCCTGAACCTAAACAAGTCATGAGAAGAAGTAAAAACAGTGAGTAATAATTATCAGTAAAAGCATAACCTGTTGCTGCAGTCGTAGCTAAAAGACCACCCAAGATAACGGATCGTCGATAACCGCCATCACTTAGAGATCCAAATAAAAGCTGAGTCCCCTCACCAATCACCACTCCAATAGTAGACATAATACCAACAGTAGCGATATCGAGCTGCATAATGGTCTTATGCACTGGCCAAATCCCTATCATAAAATCCACTAAAAAATGCCCTAACCACACAATGGCCAAAGCTAAAACGACCTTTTTTGAGCTTCCTTGATTCACTGTCATTTACCCTATAATTTATGTTTTTGATGATTGTATAGATATAATTATAAAATTTGCGATTTTATTTGTAAATAATATTTACTTAAACTTTATAAAAAAACAATTAACCCTATACACCTATCCCACTCATGAATCCCCCTTCCTTTTAAATATCTAAAATCCAAAGAAGTAAAGCTTTTGCTTTAGATCTATTTACAAAACTGATAACTTAGTTAGACTAATATCCATAAAACTGAAGGAAACTCATGTCACTATCTATACTTAACAGTCACCCCTCCAACAATAACATAGCTTCTAATCTCAAATCTTATAGGCAAATATTTCCGAATGAAATTTGGAGTCTAATTTTCTCACATTTACCCGAAAATGACTTGAGAAATCTCTCTTTAGTATCAAAAAATTTCTACTGGCTTATCAATTATTCTGAGTCAACCGCAAGAGAGTTAAAAAAAACATATACAATAGCCCGGAATATGCTGTTTAAAAATTTCGCAATCGTTGACAGGGAAACTGAAAATGACAAACCATTTTTCGCATTTCTGAAACCTGAAGAATCAATAACACGAAACCAATTTATAAATATTTCACACGCCTATTTGATCGAAAGGTGGAATGAATATTGCAAAGAACTAACAACTCTTTCCTCAAACTACATCAAAAATACGACCTCTGGAAGGGAAGCTAAAAAAAAACAAAAAATATTTTTCGATGAAACAAATAGACACCTCAAAAGTATTTACCCTGCCATAAGAGATTCTATCTTTTACCAAAACGTTGAAGTTGACCTCTCCTTCGAAAACAACCAAAAACAGATTAGCGATCTTGTAAAGAATTTAACAGACTACTACAGCTTTCTAGGAAAACATTATTATCCAAAGAGACTTCAGAAAGTCACCAGTATGGTCAATCTATTATTTCACTTATACCAAAAGCCTTTTAAACAAACTAACTTCCCCCTTGAGAGAATTATAAGACTCTTTCGTCAAGGTGATTTTTTTACACTTTCCGTTTTTCTCACCCTACATCTTCATCAACTCAACGAATGTGAATTTAACTCTCTCATAGACTTACTCACAAATAAAGCAAAACACAACTTAACCTATGAAGAAGTCAAAGCCATTTATGACACCATTAAAAAAAACCTCCCCAACCACCTCTCCAATGTGACCCGCTTCAATGATAATGCTCTTTATGCTGAGGCTGCAGAAAACACCTGCACAAATTTAATTCAGCATTTATATGAATCCAACCCTGAAATTTTACGTTCAGCGTTTCACCCCTTTCAACGTAACATTTTCAACCCTAGCGGATACTCGAGCAAACTCAATTATTTTTCTGATTTGATTCATAAAATTTCTCATCAAGCTATAATAAAAGCAGTAGAATGCCCGTCTCAACCAATCAATATTGAAGACTTCACCAACCTTATCACACATCTACTGGACAATCCCGAAAACGATCTCTTCGTAGATACACTACTTAGCAAATTCCCTCGCTTCAATATCGAACTAACACCTGAAATGTTTATTAAGAACAAAACCTTCGACGAAAGCCTCTGGAAATTATTAAAAAAATACCCAAACCAATTGACATGCAAAATGTTAATCCATCACATGATAACAAGGTCTGATAAAAATACTGTTTTTAAGCTTATTGAATCCGAACTATTCGACCTCAACAAAACAGACGCAAAATACCCTGAAAATGCTTTAATGATCGCTTGTAAACATGGAAAAGTATCGATCATAAAAAAATTAGTGGGCGAAAAAACGATTCTTATTAACGCTAAAAACCAGCAAGAACTGGACGCCCTGTACTTTACGTGTAGATCAAAAAAATACAGCAAAACCGCCTTATCTCTTTTACTCAAACATAAAAATATTGAATTTTCATCTCTACCTTCAATAATGACAGAACTACTGAACAAATCTGTAGCTACAGAAAGACAACAATCTAGAAGTCAACCCTTTTCAATACTATGTGATTTATTAGAATGTGAAAAATTTAACATAAATCAAATTGAACTAATCGCAAGTAACGACAACCATTCGTTAAAACCTTTTCACAGAAGCTTGCAGCTTGACCTGTTTGATATTGCATATAAGATTCTAAGTCGACCTGACTTCAATCGAGAAAGCAACATAGAAGGATGTGAATTCTTATCTCAAATCCTAAAGGGCAATAAAACATCGATGACTGCGAAAACAAAAAAACTGCTTAGCGAAAAACTTCTAAAGACAAATAGAAAAAGATCTAGATCAAGTAACCTCAATAGTACTAGCCCTAGACCAAAACGACAAAAACGCTCATAGTGGTTATGATAGATAACTTTATAGTCGATTAAATTTAAATTACATACTTCGTCTTGCATATAAAAGAAAAGCATGGTCGATTGCCTCTGAATTATTTTTATTGTTTTCAGTGTTTCCGTGACTTTTCTTTTTTCTTTATCGAGGTGGTAAACGCGGAGCCGCGTTTCTATCATTATGCTTAAGATTGGATAAAAGTTGGGAAGCTAATAAGCTGGATTCTGTCAACTAGTAAAAAACTAGCGAGCAGTCATTCATCTAGGAGTCCCGTCACCGAGACTCTCAAGCGGTACCTTTAGAAGCTCAACGGAGCGCTGAATAACACCTCTGATCGACCTTGCTTCGGATAGGGTTTGCCGCCCGCTTAGGTTGCCCTAAGGGGGCCTCCTCATAAAAGAGACGTTTCAACCTGCCAGCTAAACCGAAGTTTAGCTGCGGACTACTTTCTGTTGCACTTTCCGTAGCTTTACAGCCCCCAGCCTTTCGCTGGTATCCTCTCCTGCGAAGTCCAGACTTTCCTCTCTCACAAAAGTGACAGCGACTGCTTTGCTTCCCAACAAATAAATTATGATGCGCGTGTACGACGTCTTCTTTGACGAGTTGGTGCTGCTGTTGTTCCTTCCAGCTCTTCACTCTGAACCCAATAAAGGACTCGAGAGCAGTGCTCACAAAATATTAGGCGCTCTGCTTTTCTTACCATATTTTCATCTTGAGCAGTTAAGTTGATATGGCAACCACTACAAGAACGATTTTCAATAGGGACTACGACTCGGTCTTTTTTGTTTTTAAGTAATCTTTCGTAAATAGCGAACACATCAGGGTCAGCTTTTGCTACAAGTTCCTGTCTTTGAGTTAAAAGCTGTTTACCTTCTTCATTAATTTTTGTAAGGCGTTCAACGATCTCATTTTCAAGGATACGACTGCTTTCTGAAGTTGAATCTAAACTCTCTTTAATACTCTCAAGAACTTCTTCCTCTTCAGCAAGCCTATCATAAAGCTCGCTAAGACTTTTCTCCTTGTGATTTCTCTCACGGTCGGCTTGTGCCATCTCTTGACTTAAGGCGTTAAACTCTTCCACCTTTTTAATTGAACTCTGTTGATCTTCAAGTTTTTTGACCCTATCTTGAATTTCTTTAAGGTCGCCTTCACCTAAACGAATACTCGTTTTTAGATCTAGGATCTCTGATTCTTTCGAAGCCTGCTGAGTCATTAGGTCTTTTTTAATACCATTAATGTTATCCATTTCGCGCTCGCGTTCCTTCTTGAGACGCATCAATTGAAGCATCTGCATGTCAAGTTCTTGGATATCTAAAATTAACGCCAAAATGTCTAGGATAGAACCTTTGGATTCTTGATTTTCTGCCATGGTAGCCCTTAAATTAAAAGTTGCGCTTTATACTTTATATCCTGAAATAATAGCGCTTACAGTGATAATTCTCAAGAAAAATCTCTTCCTATTAAAAATATACTCCCTCATTAGGATTACTGCTTGAATCAAAATATCACTCAATCTCTTTTATAATTTCAAATTCTATTCTTGACGCATTAGCTTTGGTAGTATACGGTAAATGCGATGAACGCCTTAAGACCATACAATTTCTCTCCAACAATCATTGGGGTTCTTGGACTCTTCATTTGGTCTCTTTCCGCCTTATTTACTGTATACCTTGATAACATCCCAACATTTCAAATTATCACTATAATATTTTTTGTAAGCACTGTTACCTCATTTTTATCAACAACTGCAAATGGAAATTGGAGCAATCTAGCAAAACACCCCCCATTTTTATGGATCATTGGAATAGTTGGAATCTGTGGAAATGAAATTCTATACATTACCTCATTTAAATTAGCGCCGCCTGCCGGTGTAGACCTTATTACTTACCTTTGGCCACTGATGGTTATTTTGTTTTCCTCTCTCCTCCCAAAAGAACGGTTTTCTAAATCTCACCTTTGCTCAGGTCTAATCGCCTTCTACGCCGTCTATTTACTTCTTTCACCCGACCTATTTAACCACCAACACAACACAAATCATATCATGGGTTACACATGCGCCTTTGGCGCTGCTGTTCTCTGGGCCGGCTACACCCTCCTATCACGAGCATACGCAAGACCCGCCCCTGAGCTCATCGGAATTTACTATAGTTTTGGCTTTATCTTTTCTTTAGGTTTACACCTTCAGTCTGAATACTGGATCTCTCCTTCTTTAGTTGAATGGGTTGTATTAATATCGATGGGAGCATTAAGTCACGGACTAGCTTATGCATTCTGGGACACAGGAGTGAAAAAAGGCAACTTTAAACTGCTAAGTATCATGTCTTACGGCACACCCATTGCCTCCATTTTCTTTCTCGTTCTATTTGGATTTGCTGAAATGACACCTTCTCTAGGAATAGCTGCAACATTATTTTTTATAGCGAGCCTGATCGGCAGTGCACCGAATAAAAAAGACACAAAAACACAATCAACTATAGCTTGAAACACCCATTCCAATAAACACGCCCCAAGCTTCACTGTTCTTTACAAAAATAACATGAATAGATCAAAATAAATGCCACAACAGACTAACAGCTCTTTGCAAATAATAATTAGTAACAATGGAGTTTACTTAATGACCACCTATTTAAAAAAATATCTTACCAACACAACCGAAGACAAACAATCTACAGCCGCAATCGCTTTTCTTGCAGGATTAGATCATATTAAAACAGCAACTCCTTTGGTATGTGAAAACATCGTAAACGAACTTAACGACCAACGCTCACACCTCAAATTAATTGCATCAGAAAACTACTCTTCACTTGCTGTCCAGCTCGCCATGGGCAACCTACTTACTGACAAATATGCAGAAGGGTATGCTCACCACCGTTTCTACGCAGGCTGTGAGAATATTGATCAAATTGAAGAAATGGCACAAAACGAGCTATGCAACCTATTCGGCTGCGACTACGCTTCTGTCCAACCACACTCGGGTGCCGATGCGAATATCATCGCCTTTTGGTCAATTTTATGCCAAAGAGTTCAAAACAAGGAAGTCGAAAGACTTAACAAAAAAACCATCGACGAACTTAGCCCTCAAGAATATGAAGAAGTACGCAAACTTCTAAATTCACAACGAATAATGGGAATGTCATTAAATTCAGGTGGACATCTTACACACGGATATCGCCACAATATTTCTTCTAAAATGATGCAATCATTTGTTTATGACGTCGACGAAAAAACAGGCGAACTTAACTATCAAACTCTCTTAAGACAAGCTAAAGAAGTACGACCCTTGATACTACTTGCAGGTTACTCAGCATATCCACGTTTAATAAATTTTGCAAAGATGCGTGAAATTGCGGATGAAGTCGGAGCGGTATTAATGGTTGATATGGCTCATTTTTCTGGCCTTGTCGCTGGAAAAGTAATGACCGGAGAAAACAACCCCATCCCGTATGCAGATATCGTCACATCTACTACCCACAAAACCCTTAGAGGTCCTAGAGGCGGCATCATCCTCTGCACAAAAGAATTTTCAGACATCGTCAACAAAGGATGCCCCCTTGTCATGGGAGGGCCACTACCCCACGTAATGGCAGCAAAAGCTGTCGCTTTCAAGGAAGCAAACACCCAAGAGTTCAGCGATTACGCACATAGAATCGTTAAAAACTCTAAAACACTGGCAAACACCTTAATTGAAAACGGAATCGACCTTCTTACAGGCGGAACAGACAACCACTTAATGATCATGAATCTTTCCTCACTTGGCATTACCGGCCGCCAAGGAGAGCAAGCTTTACTAGAGGCAATGCTCACCGTGAATAGAAATGCAATTCCTAACGACGTAAATGGTGCTTGGTACACTTCAGGTTTACGGATCGGCACCCCTGCACTTACAACACTAGGTATGGGCGAGACAGAAATGAAAGTCATCGGTAAAATAATCGCCAACATCTTAAAAAACACGAAAGCAGCCACTGTTGAAACAACTGGAAAAGCGAGCAAAGCTAAATACACACTTGACCAAGACGTCTTAAATAAAGCAAAAGGGATGGTTGCAGAGCTTCTAGAAAGCTTCCCCCTTTATCCTGAAATCACCCTCTAAATTAAAATGGAGCAACTAAACACCTTTTCAGCATACGAAAGAACGAACCCTCAAAATAATTCTTTGCTTGCAAAAAGGTATAATAACACACATAATTTAAAATAATGAAACATATTGGAGAATATCATGGCTGAAAAAAAAGCACTTAACTCTTTTGAAAAACTTAACGACCAAATCGACGCAAAAATCCTAGAAGCTCGCCGGATATTTATTAGTGACGCGGTCGACCAAAACTCCGCAAAAGAAATCATTAGAAAACTATGGTACCTTGAACTTTCAGATCCAGGCAAACCCATCACGCTCGTAATCAACAGCCCAGGTGGATCTGTAGATTCCGGCTTTGCCATTTGGGACCAAGTAAAAATGATAACATCCCCTGTCACAACCTTGATTACTGGGCTCGCTGCATCAATGGGATCGATCCTCAGCCTCTGCGCAGAACCTGGAAAAAGCTACGCCACAAAAAACTCAAGAATTATGATTCACCAACCTCTCATCGGAGGAGTCATCCAAGGGCAAGCAACAGATCTTGACATCCAAGCTAAAGAAATGCTTAAAACACGCAAAGCACTTGTACAAATTTATGTCGACAAAACCGGGAAAACACCTGAAGAAATTGAAAAGGCTATCGATCGCGACACATGGATGACCCCAGCTGAAGCGAAAGAATTTGGGTTAGTTGATAAAATAGTAAGTTCCTACAATGACATCGACTAAACAGCTTGATGTAATTAGTTTTACTAAATACTCAGCTTGTGGGAATGATTTTCTTCTATTTGAGACAGATTTCATTCCCAACAAAGCTGCTTTATCCTCTCTCTGCACACGACGTACCGGAGTGGGTGCTGATGGCATAATATTTGTGTGCCCCTCTGATTCTTGCGATAGAATGATGCGTATTTTTAACGCTGACGGCAACGAAGCAGAAATGTGCGGCAATGGCATACGCTGCGTCGCCCATTATATTTTCGATTCCGGTATCGCAGAAAAAAAATGTCAAATCGAATCAATGCATAGGATTCATACTGCCACAAAACAAAACGAGCTGATACATATAACCATGGGCCCTCCTCAGGACATCATATGGGAAACAAATATCGCAGGACACCAGCTTACAACCTTAAACACTGGCGTCCCTCACGCTGTTTTATTTAAAGAGGATATAGACAAAGTAAACCTCGAAATTCTAGGTAAAGAACTTCAAAAACGCCCCGAATTTGCACCTAACAGCATAAATGTCAACATCGCAGAACAACACCATAATACGTTAAGAGTACGCACGTTTGAACGGGGTGTAGGCGAAACCTTAGCTTGTGGCACTGGAGCAACAGCAACTGCAATCGCAGCTTCATACAAATTTAAGATTCCCCCACCAATAAGTGTAATGCTGAAATCCGGAGACACGTTAACGATTGATTTTACAATTGAATCTAACAAAATTGACAACGTTTCAATGACTGGACCTTGCAAAGTTATTTATAAAGGCACCATTGAAAAGCTTTTATAGCTGTTTAATAGAGACAAAGAAAGTTTTAACAAGCTAAAATTCATTCTACGACCTTAAATCTACTGCATTTTAGTCGTCTATGCATAAGAGATTTGATCTCAATCCGGGTTTTCAGTTGAAATGAAGTCGCACAATCGATAAAATGTAAGCAATCATTTATGACGACATAAGAGGAATATTATGGCTAAGAAAAAGGCTCTTCCAGAGGCTCAAAACCCACTAATTTTAAGAGCAACACGTTTAATTGAGGCCTTTGCCAAATCCAATGATGAACGCGACTTCTACCTAGACAAAACCGAAGGATTTATTTTATTTATTGACCTCGACAAGCCTGGTGAAAGCATAGAAAAACTTGAAGCTGAAATTGAAGAAGATAAAGAACGCTACTGCCCGATTCCCAAAATGAGCTTCTATGAAACAAAAAAAATCATGGAAGGATTCGTCAACGAAAAAGTATACGACATTGACACAAAAGAAAAGCTTCTCGATATTATCGACTCAAAAGACGCTCGAGAAAATTTCCTAGAATTTATATACGATCAACACACAGAACTTGAAAAATGGCAACAGTACTACCAAGAGCGATCTCGCATACGTATCATCGAATGGCTACGCAATAACAATTTCCACTTCGTCTTTGAAGAAGATATCGAATTCAATGTAAAACTTATTGAAAAACTTAAAGAAGAAATGTTCGAGTCAAAAGTCACAAAAGACATTACAACAGCACGCAAAACTTTAACTAATAAGGCAAAAACATATTATTCTAATGAGGCCTTGAACCCACGTCCCAAAAGAGGGCGTCCCCCAAAGCAACAAGCTAAGCAAGAAGTGGAACAGCAAGTTTCTGCTGATATATACACAACAGTCCCTTCTGCTGTAAGACAATTTTTATTTACTCCTGATATTAACGGCGTTTCAGCTGCGACATTCTCAGAAAAATACAGTGATGAGGAAGAGCTACTCAAAAGCCGTGGACTCAATCATCGCGACGACGAAGATGATACCCTCGGTGACCTAAACAAAAAACTTGCTTCACTTCGTAGTCTATCTTCAAAGTGGATCTCCAGTGAAGAGCGCAGCTCACCCACCGAAACACCTCCCACTCCTCGTCACTCGCCCGAGCCTGTAGAAGCTACCACAAACACAGTGGCACCAAAACAAATTAAAAAACCATTAAAACCCAAAGCTGCAAAGGCCCCTAAATCAGAAACAGAAAAGCCTAAAAAGAAACCTCTTCGCTCGATTATCAAAAAATCAAGCGATAAAACAGATTCAACATCAAAGGCAGCCAGCGCTAAAAAGAGTCCCGCTAAAAAAAGGATTATTCCTAAAGACTCTGAAAAATCCTCAGGGAAACGCCCACTTAGAAAGATAATACCCAAGAAGTAAAACTCTTGGGCCCTCTTTAAAACCCGGAGACTCTTGCATAAATAGGAATTAGCAAAACAGCAAAATCTTTCCATCTTTAACAAAACCTCGCCAGAAGATTTCTACGAATCTCAGGTGATCGAAAATCAAGAGCATCAGAAGTTGATGGAAGAAAAAGGCGATTATGGAATAGTCGGAAAATTGCTAGTTACTGTTGGCCCTCGAACTCGATCTATTCTTTGTAAAACTTTTTCCCAGGAAACTCTACTCAACACTTCGTTTCTTCCCAACAAACTGCTAGACCGTGTTTCGATCCCCAAATAAACCAAATACAATTTATGCTCGTCACATTCCTAGCGAGCATACCTAAAATTTTTCTACCCCCATAAAATTTTACAAAAAAAGACTTGAATTAGACATCTAATCAGTCGGATAATAAAATTTTATTATTTCAATATACGAAAGGCTTATCGACAATGTCATTCAATTTACCCATAGTAAAAGCTCCTGCAATTGCAGTAATAGTCAATGGAATTACTTTTTATGTTGGCTGGTTTATCTGTATACAAAGCGGCGCTGACGGTTACAAATATTTTGGGCTTTTGTTTTCCTTATGTGTCTTAATCGCTCATTTGATTATCTTTTCAACATCCCCTCTTAAGGAAACTAAACTAGTGGCTGCTGTTATTTTTCTGGGTCTGATAATTGATTCTCTATTTATAAACTTTGACATTCTTCGTGTAAGCACTCCTAATCCTATCAGCGATCGACTAACCC
The DNA here is from genome assembly GCA_036164375.1 of Chlamydiota bacterium. Taxonomy (GTDB): domain Bacteria; phylum Chlamydiota; class Chlamydiia; order Chlamydiales; family Criblamydiaceae; genus JAYZJO01. The sequence goes on from JAYZJO010000034.1 coordinate 14,990, forward strand.
CTTTATGGATTATTGGGGGATATATCATTTTTGGAACCACCATTAACCACTGCCTAACCTGGCTTTCTGATCGGAAATTTCTAAGCTGTATTTTTGGAGCAATCGGAGGTCTTGCAAGCTACTATGCAGGGGTCCGACTTGGCGCTGCTGATTTCGGACCGCGACCTATTTTATCTGCTATTGTCATTTTCGTCGTTTGGGGTATTCTTTTCCCCTCAATCTATGTCATTAACAACGCTTTAGATTCGAATAACCAAAAACTACAGAATAATTAAATTTTTACCTTAACTACATATAGATAAATATAACTTCTAGATCAAAAAAAGAAATTTCTTAATAAAACATTAACATTTTCATGATAAAGTTAATAACAATTAATCAAACTTAAAAAAAACAAAATAAAAGACGGAGAAAACATGGTAGAATTAGATACAAAAATAAATACTTCAAATAGTAATAACTTCGAAAACAACATTGAACCTATATACACGACCAGCAGTAATGAGAGAACTTATATCGCTGCGGGCAAAAATTATTTAGGAGATGTAAATTCCTATTCTGACAACTTCGTGCTCGAATTTTTTGCATGGCTATTTCGACTTTCTATAAACGTAAACTTCGACGGACAAAATATCTCTGTAAACAAAAAAAGCTACTTAAAATTAGTGAATAAACTTACAGAAAAAGACATTAAAATAAAAGACATTAAAAACTATACTTTTTTTAAAAATGTTGCTAACTCCAGAACTGTCGAAAGTTTTGGACTCATGCGTGATCACATCAGTTCATCGGATAGCAACTACTTATTCGGAGAACTAGCAAAAGCTATATCCTCCAACAACACGAATCAAGCATGTAAACTGATCGGTCAAGGAGCTTCGCTAGACCAAGTCTACTACGATAGAGGGGAATACGGAGTGTCATTTAAATCAGATAATGTGGGCCTTGATAAAAAAAATTATCGTTTTAAAGTCGTTAAAGCAAACCCTTTCTTACAAGCACATGTTAAAAACAACACAGTCATTGCAAAAAAACTCGAAGAATTTGGGGCCAATACAACTAACGAAGGAGAAGAGTACACCTTTAATAGAGTAATAAAAGGTGTTAAACACACAACTGAAATTGTTAAAGAAACCAAGTATAAAACTCACTTTCCTGAAGACTTCACAAGAAATAGAGCCCCTACATTTGTCGACCGAGAAGGTCATGTTATACCCGAAGCGAGAGTTGAATCACATCGAAATATTTCACAATCAGTAAGGATTTCAAAAACCCCCGTAATAACTAAAGAGACCACATTTAAAGCAGTACCACGCACGACTTTTGATACTGGAGACTTTAAAACTGATGCATGTATGATAAAACTTGAATACTAAGGTTTTACATTAAAACCCGGTTTACTTCCAAATCCAGCAGCAAGGCTTTGAAGGTAAACCGGGAGTCTCTTGCACAAAAAGGTAATGAAACAGCTAGACAGCTCAAGGCTCGTGATTCAAAAAACTCATCATCTCGATAAATATTGAGAATGTAAAAAGAACTGTGACATGAGTTAAAAAATAATTCTCCTTAACGTTATATCGTTGAGAACTATTTAAGTTTGCGATTACATTCAAGTACATTTTTATTAAAAATTAAATATCCTTTGTAGACAAGCTATCACAGCCACATCAGAGCTGTAGCTTAGTAAAGTACGTTTCTAATTAAAGGTTTAATAATTAAGGTTGGTATCAGATCCAGGTTTAAAGAAAGCCTTACTGTGGGATTTGGATGCAAACCGCTTTCTAAGTATTGTTGATCACCAAGATTTCCAAGCCCTTCACCAAGGAGAATATTAATCAATTGATTCAATGGCTACTTTCCATGTAACTATTAACTGTGCTCAAAAAACCTGTAATCGTTTTATCATCTCCAAGAGCTAGCTTTATAGCTTCATAGTCTTCTTGGCTTTTTTCAATTTCTTCTTCACTAAAATCATTAAAGGTTAAATCCACACCCATATGTTCTGCTGCAGCCCTTTGCAGAACATACCCCAGTCGCAAATCAAGCTCCCTTAGTTTAGTGTCAAAGTTATATAAGTGATTAAAACTTTCAACATATACATGTGTTTGTTTGCCTTCTGGAGTATTCTCTTTTGCAAGCTGCATATTAGCCAAGTTTGTATTAAAGTAGTCTGTTATCGTAGCAAGGTCCACTTGTTTTGCTGTAACCTGATTTCTTGCTACATCACACTCGTCGGCTAAGTTGTCCTCATTACCTTCCTGATTAGTTTCGGGATTATCCCTTACAATTTCTGGCATGTAGTACGGCGTAGCTGCTACTATTAGATTTACTTTTGATGGCTCGTTTTTTTCTTCTAAAACGACTTCACTAACACTTTCATATCTAGCAAGATCATCAGAACAAGTTAAACTAGGGTCAATTTTTTGAACGTGATAAACCCCTTCTATTAATTGTGGTGTTGGGGCCCCTTCTGATATTTCTGCATTACCGTCTCTAATAGAAAGAGGGCCATTTATCATGACATGATTAGCAAGTTGAGGCATTTCGAAAATCATCTTTTCTTGTCGATAAAAATAATCCTCAAAAGAAACTCCATTTCCAAATGGATACCTTGAGAATTCTATATAAAATATTTTTTCATCTTCTGTTTCTTGCTCATCGAATTTATGAACAGAGTTGGAGTAATTGATGGTGACACGATTTTCCGCAAGATCACCATTGAGAGACTCTGGAAAAGTTGCATCATTAGCTTTCTTATACTTTTCAGGTTCTACAAGTCCCCTTAAGTGATATGGGTCACTACAATTTTTTTGATGAAATAGTTTAACTGCATTTTTTAATACCCCCCGTTTGACAGCAATACCATGTACAATGCTCTGGTCCGGATTATCATTTTCTGATTGAATACGTAATACCAATTCATCCGCATGGATCTTCCAGCTGTTAGAACCGTCTGCTAATGCACCAAAAGTGTTGACTTGATCTATTATACGCATGATATGGAGGCGATTTGTGTCGCGAAGGCCTTTGTTTATCACCTTGGTGATTCTAGACTCCAAAAGCTGATGAAAGTTATTGTAATTGAGCGCTTCAAGAGGGTTTTCTTCGTCATTTTTATTTTTAAATTTTACAGAATCTTCCCCTTTAAAACGCTTAACTTTACCGTCTTGCAATATAACCTTACTCGCTTTTCCACAAAGGTCCACGGAGGCTGCCACCTTCACCGTGTTCTTTATTTCTGGTAACAAGTTCATTTTAAAATGTTCGATGTCTAGAATGTCCGCTTTATTATAGGTAAGACTAGTCACTATTTTACCGCCACCAGAGCAAGTAAATTCATGCTTAAAAATTATTTTAGTGTGATCACTACTTTCCGAAGAAGAAATTTGACTAGAGTTTATTATTTTCAAACTTTGGATATTTACTGGATCGCCTGACATATGATCATCCTCAAAAAACATTAAATCAATTTATACAGATTCTATATCAGATAATATTACCAAAAAAGCACATTGAATTAAAGGGTAACAAAATACTTCAGCTTATTTTAAACAAATCATAATTATAAATTGTATAAAACCTATTATTAAACCAAAGAATAGCAACTCCCTTAATCCCCTCTTCTACACTAACCACCTCTACCACTCTTGTGCTATCCCCAATAAAATGTGTACATTGAATTTTAAACAACTTTTCTAAAGCAATAATATCGCTAAAACGAACTCCATCTTTTGCCCGACTGTTTTGCATAAGCACCAAAAGTTTCATCAAGAACTTCACGCCTTTCACTTTTTGTGGATCAATTAGTATCTCCCTTAACAGTTTCGTCGTAGGGGAATAATACAGTTTACTCAATAAATCAATGCCACACTCCAATTGACTAGAAAGTACTGGGCTCTCTGTTATTTTCTCATCCTCTGCAAAAGCTTTTACTTTGACAATTGCATCAGCAAAGTCTACGGTTTCAACGCTGTCTTGGGTGAATGCAGCAACACAAAGAAAAAAAAAAGCCATTACTGAAGATCCTTCACTAGAAGAGTAGTCAACGACGTGGGTATACCCTTTCTCTTTAATTTTTTTACTGACCGTAAATTTATCCAACGAAGTTTTAGAGACTCTTTTTACAGGAATAAAAGGCCTTGAACTCGAATCGACAGCCCTCTCGTTTTGCACCTCTTCACTCCTCTCTTCTTCATTGATTACTTGCTGGACGTATATCTGAAGCTCAGTAGGCTGAATCTGACTGTTTGCCTGTGAAAAGACCTCTACTCTCTCTGCTGGAATAAATTTCTGGAAATTAAAATCACCAAGTTTTTGTGACTCTTCATTATCTGTTCTCGATAGTCCATTTGAAAATACCCCTTTGTTGTTTAAAACAAAGTTCACGTTCTCGGAGTATTTTTCTTTAAAGACAGCAATATATTGGGCAATGGTATCCATATTTTGAAAAAACGCTTTCTCAATAACTTCTTTTTCTACAGATGAGTCATTATAAAGAGAGCGAACTTGATACTCTTGACCGCCGATCTTCACTTTTTGGCATGCTATGACACTCCCATTCTCAATAGAAACATCTATAGTATCACTTAAGCTATATTGTAATGAGAACACCATCTCAACCTCCGAATAGTATTTACGCTAACCTTCAAAGTGTGACACTAAAACAATGACAATATTTCGTCAAAAATTTCAGTTTTCTGTATACAAACTAACCCACTTCTGGCGGATCCTCTCACCTAAAACACCATTCAAACGACTAAAAGGAACCGGCCAGTTCCCGTAGTGTTCTGTATCTATAAAGCAAACCTTTCCTTCTTTATTGAATGGAATATTATCAATGTAAACAGAGTCATTAAGGCCTAAATCTTTGATAATTTTGTACAAATTCGTTATGAGTGATACATCTACAGCAGAGCTCTTCCATGCTTTCATGTTTTTCTTGTGAGGTAAAATATTCATATTTTCGGCAATCAAAATACTGTGTCCCCCTTTTTTAGGAACCCGGAAAATCCATTTTTTTGGAACAGCAAACTGTACAAATTCACTTTCATTAATTTTTTGCCTTATACTTTCAGCTCCAACAATTCTTTGTAAAAAAACATCTTCTTCAGGAATGGTACCTTTCCTGTTGTTGTAAAATTTGAAGACATAATCCTTCATACCCGGGTGCGTTGCCACTAGCACTCCTTTTGTATTCGGCCTCGATATTATACTAAAGCCAGCCTCCAGCATTAAGGTGCTATTGAACTTCCTGTGCGTAGTTTTACGAAAAATGGATTTCAATTTTTTCTGTAGAGGATGATCGACTGGGAGCAACCATTTTTCTACAACACTATCGTCCGAATTCACTCCCTGAAAGCTAAAAAACACGACGGCCAACATTAGTCGTATAATAAAATTCATGATTCCTCCATTTACTACTTTTAAACGCGCATTTGCCCCCGATTGTTAGCTAATGGGCGCAAGCGGGGTCTTAGCGCACTCTGGACTTATGATGATTGCATATAAAACTCCTATTACGCTATAGAATGTAGACATGTATCATCCTGAAAACTACCTTTTGGCCTCTAAAATCTTTATCAGAACTCTTGGCGTTATATACTTTATCGCATTCTTTCCTTTTCTATTTCAAATAAAAGGGTTAATTGGCAGTAATGGGATCCTTCCCCTAAAAAAATATTTAACTTTAATAAAGTCAAGATTTGGGAATCTAGCCTACTGGCGATTTCCCTGTATATTTTGGTTAAATGCTAGCGATGTAATGCTTATAAGCGTAGTCCTAGCTGGCCTTGCCTGCTCCTTGCTTTTAACCTTAGGATTATACCCTCTAATACTCCTCCCCATCCTCTACATCCTTTATCTTTCGATCATCAAAGCTGGACAAGACTTTTTAAGTTTTGGCTGGGAATTATTCTTAATGGAAATAACAGTTAATGCCTTTTTACTCTCATTGACAAACACCCCCAATCCTTTTGTATGGATTAGCATCAACTTTCTTCTATTCCGATTCCACTTGCAAGCTGGCGCTGTTAAATTACAAAGTGGTGACATCAACTGGCGCAATCTAACAGCACTGAAATATCACTACCAAACTCAGCCAATTGCCAATACTCAAGCCTGGTATGCTCACAAGCTTCCGTTATCGTTCCACAAACTATCATGTCTGTTGATGTTTATTATAGAGCTAGTTATTCCTTTTGGAGTTTTTGGTGGTGAAGAGCTAAGACTGGGTGTGTATATTTGTTTCGTAGGATTACAACTAATGATCTGGTTTACTGGAAATTTTTCTTATTTAAACCACATGACAATTGCCTTTTGCACTATTTTACTAAGTGATAATTATTTATCCCCCCTTTTTGGTCATCTCAACGCACCCGAGCCATCACACTGGCTTCTATCACTTACGGCTTCGACTGGAGGTATCATATTATTTACCCTACAATTGATGAATGTATGGAGTCATTTTTTACAAATTTCTCTTTTCGATAAACTGTTAAAAAAAATCTATCACCTGCATATCGTCAATAGATATGGTATATTTGCCGTAATGACAACTCATCGGTATGAAATTGTTATTCAAGGAAGTGATGATGGTATTCACTGGCACGAATACTCATTCAAGCATAAAGCCTCAGAAACTAATAGGCGCCCCAAACGAATATCACCGTATCAACCTCGAATCGACTGGCAAATATGGTTTCTTCCCTTCAGCAGCTATGACTACGAAGTATGGTTCCAAAATTTCCTTTTACGACTACTACAAGGTGAAAAACATGTTTTAACTCTTCTAGGAAAAAATCCTTTCCCAAACACTCCCCCACAATATATTCGCGCTTTAAAATATGAATATGTTTTCAGTGACGCTAAAACTAAAAAAACATCAGGTAATTGGTGGATACGTACGTACATTGGGGAGTACTCTCCAACCCTTTCATTAAAAACCTGCTTTAAACGATAAATTTGTCTAACATTTGATTTGAGGATTTTAAATCAGACTGATAGTATAATTACTAATAATTTGCGATCCATATAAATGAAAATCTAGGAGATACCGAATATGTCACTACTAAAAGGAACAATCACAGCTCTAGTCACCCCCTTCAATGAACAGGGTATCGATTTCGAAGGACTTTGTGAAAATATCGAGTTCCAAATCAATAGTGGCGTCGAAGGACTTCTCATACTAGGAACGACAGGGGAAACACCTACACTCACAAGAAAAGAGCGCGTTGAAATCATCAAAACGACAGTTGAGCAAGTGAAAGGTCGAGTGACTGTCATAGTTGGAACAGGAACTAGCTGTACTAAAACAACTTTTGACAGAACCGAAGAGGCACAAACTCTAGGAGCTAACTGCGCCCTAATCGTCACTCCTTACTACACCTGCCCCACACAAGAAGGTATTTACAGACATTATCAAGCAATACACGATAATATCGATATCCCAATTTGTTTATACAACAACCCAAAACGGACTGGTTCAGTGATCGAAACTGAAACAATTCTTAGGTTGTCGAAACTACCGCGAATAATCGCTATTAAAGACTCTACTGGAAGTCTAAATCAAATGAAGGAAGTTATTGGATCAAACGCAGAAATCACCCTACTTGCCGGTGATGATAGTCGTGCTCATGCCATGATACAACATCAAGCAAAAGGGCTCATCTCTGTAGCATCGAACCTAATTCCAAGCACTATAAAGCAGCTCGTGGACTGCTCCTTAAACGGTGAGAACCAAACAGCAACCGAATTAAATAACCACCTGAAAAATCTTTTTGATGCGCTTACTATCGAATCGAATCCCATTCCAATAAAAGAAGCCATGAACCAATGGGCACTCCCTGCAGGTCCATGTCGACTTCCCCTTTGGGAAATGGCATCTGCAAACAAAGAAATACTTCAAGAAACTCTATCTAAGTACGAAGATCTAAAGCCAACTGCAACCGCATAAGAATAAATTCATGCATCGTTATCGCTTGATTTTAGCATTGAATCTGATATGCAACTTAGTCTTCTACACGGGAGGTGTTTTCGCTACAAACACCACGCATGTAGCAGCATCATTGCTATACCATGTTGATTCACAGATAAGACAAATCGACAACTGTGATGAAAGCATCATCTCTTTTAATGATAATGATGTTAAAAATCTCTGGAAAGAACTTGAATTATGCTTGCCAACAAAAAATATTTTAGAGCTACAAAGTTTGTATACCCACGCTAAAATGCTTAATCAAAACAACCATACTCTCGAGTCAAAAGAAAAATATGCAGAAGCCAAAAAACTATTATATGCCATTTGGCGTGAATTGTGTGAAATTGAAGAGTCTCCTACCAATTTAATACAAAGAAAAACTTCACCCTCCTACAACGACTTTAGTACAAACCCACACACATCAAAAAAATATAAAAAAAAGGTGCGTCCACACCTTATGCCTATAGACCACGAAATAAAGCCTAAACTAGATGCGATTTTTTGTTCTACTAGGGCTACAGCGGATGCCAACTCGTTCGAAGCTGCCGGATTCACCACGTTTGCATTACAGCCTCGAAGCTTTATAAGAGTAGCAGGCCACCCTTCATTTCCTAACCACCTCTTAAAGGTATACTTAGATACAGAACTTCGTAAAAAAAGGGGAGAAGATGGCTGGATTTGGTTTGTAAGAAGATGTAAGGGCGCTGAAAAAATTCGAAAAATTATAAAAAAAAGGAAATGTAAGTTATTTACGGTCGCTGATAAATGGATCTACCCCCTACCTATAAATCCAAGTACTCCAATAGATCCAAGCTACCAACAAAAAAGTGAAGTGCTTGTCGTTACCAATATGCACTTAACCACAAAAGAAGAGTCTCTCGATGCCTGGAAAAATATGACAAAGGATCACCTAAAGGAGCTGTACAGTATTATTTCATACGCCGGAGGTAGTAGCTATCGTGAAGACAATATCCCCTATACAAAATCAGGTCATTTTGCGTTCATTGATACCGAGCACCCTTATAAAATTCCAAATTACGAAAATGTAGCCGAGTACCTATCACCTGAAATGAAAGAGTATTGGTACAAACTAACTAGGACCGGATACACTTACTAATACAAATCGAATAAAGGAACTAGATTCACCCCTGGGGATCTAGTGACCAGTCTTTTTTTCTCCTTTTGAGAAACTCACAATAGAAAACAGTCCATGGTGGTCTGATAATGCCATTTCAGGATCATCCGAATTGAAACTATCCAATCGGGTTGTTCTTAGGTTAGCATTGCTACCATCATTGTATATCAAAGAATAATCAACAATTTCAGAGTAATGTGAAACCTCGTCACCCACGCCTGTTTCTGAGTTAATTTTATCCCAACGATGATCACCCAAAAATGCAGAGTATGTTCTATTTGACTCGTCAACAACCTCTATACCATCAGTATAATTATCATAAAAAAGAGTACTAATCCCTGAATCGAAATATTCATTAGAGTTCCAAGGAATATTTAAATCTCCACAAAGTATGACTGGGCAACTAACATTGTCTTGAACAATATCGTCTATAATTTCTTGAATTTCTTTTTTACGGATTTGCTCATCAATCCTTTTTCTATAAGGCTGTAAATGTGTCGTATAAATCTTGGCAAAGGCAGAATCTTCATCAACAAGGGTGAATTCAAAGTAACCTTTATTAATTTGCTCCTGCATTTCTCTATACTGAAATGGCTTAAACTCTGGATTTTCAATCTTAAATTTGCTCGCCACAAAAAGCCCACTATTCATTTCAAGATAATCAGGGCCGATATCGATATAAAAATAAGCAAAATCCTTTTTAAGTTTCAAAAATAGCTCGTAGGCTGAATCAATTTCATGAACTTCATAAAGACAAACTACATCTGGATCTTTTTCGCTGATCACTGATGCTACAGCTTCTATGCGTTCTGAAGAGGGAGAGACTCCGCCAAATAAAAGTGGTAATTCACCAGGAAGAAAGCATATATTCAAGCTTAAGATACTAAAGGATGAATCAAATTGCTTGGTATCTCCATCTCCAACGATATAATGGTAGTCCTCACCTCTCAAACTATATGAAAGGTAACGCGGAAATACAGCCATTTCCCCTAAAGCGAGCGCCATAGGTGCTATCGTTAGCAACGTTTCTGCAAGCACATTTCGGTACATAATTTCACCGAAAGTAGTCGAATATTGGCCATATTTACCAGGCTGATATGGACTATATATTCTTGCTAAATTCGCTCTTACCCACATGTAAGGTTTGGACATATACCTTGAAATACCTAGCAAGCTATCAGCTAAAGAGTCACTAGAACAAGAGTGATTAATAGAGCCTGTCAAGTAAATTGCCACTAAAAAGTAACGTAAAATTCCAAGCATAAACACCCCTCAATACCCTTTACCGTTACCTTCTGGAGCGACCGCCAAGTCCCAAGACTCCTAGTATCCCTCTTGTTATTTCCCTTACCAGGGTCCTTCCGATCTGTTTTGCCATACCACTATCAGTCACTGTTTCTAGTGTCGACTTTTGTCGCCGCTGCCCACCTTTACTGTAGCTACTCTTTCTTTGACTTTGCAAGATTTTTTCTTGTTGCCGCTGAAACCGCTCCTGCTCTTCAACCTTCTGAGCTAACTTTATTTTTTCTGTAAGTATTTCATAAGCGCTTGTTGAATCTATCACTCGATTATATTTCTGAACTAATAGCGATTTAGCTACAATTTCGGAAATTTCATGATCAGTTAATATGCCCATACGAGAATCAGGTGCACAAAGTAACGTGGCAACAAGAGGTGTTGGTGTCCCTTTTTCGCTAATAGCTGTAATCAAAGCCTGACCAATCCCTAAACTTGTAAGCAACTGATCTGTTTTGTAGTAATCTGTCAAAGGATAGTTCTCTGCCGCTGCTTTTATTTTTTTTCGATCAGCAGCTGTAAAAGCCCTCAATGCATGCTGCACTTTTAGCCCAAGCTGACCAAGAATATCTGCAGGGATATCAGCTGGATTTTGCGTGCAAAAAAATATACCTACTCCCTTAGACCGTATCAATTTCACAATTATTTCAAGCTGATTTAACAACTCTTTAGATGCTTCCTCAAATATAAGATGTGCCTCATCAATAAATATCACGAGTTTAGGTTGGTCTAAATCTCCTTCTTCTGGAAAGCTTGAATACACTTCGGCCAGTAAAGAAAGCATAAACGAGGAAAATAGCTTCGGTTTATTTTGAATATCTGTAAGGCGTAGTATTGAAATGATCCCTTCACCTTTCTCATCAAATCGAACTAAATCGTTTACCTCAAACGATTTTTCACCAAAAAACTTATCTGCTCCTTGCTGTTCCAATTCAATTATTTTACGAATGATAGCGGCAACTGATCGCGAAGCAATTGATCCATACTCTTCTTGGATATCCTCTTTTCCCTCATTGGTGAGATAATTTAAGGTTTTTTTAACATCTTTTAAGTCCATCAAAGGAAGTTGATGGTCATCGCAATACTTAAACAGCAAAGCCATGACACCTGATTGTATATCATTAAGCCCCAGCATTTTAGAGAACAACACAGGACCAAACTCTGATACCGTTGCTTTTAGCTGCACTCCTTTTTCATCGGACAAGCTCAAAAATTCCACAGTATGTTCTTTAGGGATAAAAGAAAGACCTATACTTTCTGCTCGTTCCTCAATTTTTGGGTGGCTTTCTCCCGCTTTAGCAACTCCGCTAAGGTCTCCCTTGATATCCATCAACAACACAGGTACCCCTTTCGTTGCTAAAGCACCGGCTAACCCCTGAACAGTCTTGGTTTTACCTGTACCTGTTGCCCCAGCTATAAGGCCGTGACGGTTCAAAGTTTTCAAAGGAATATTAATGTGTAACCCCTGATACGTGACTCCATTGAGTATCGCCGCCCCTAAAGGTATGGTGTTGACACTCATACCATATGCATCTGAAATATCCTGCATAAATTTGGATTCTAGAGACACAACTTCCTCCTTGTTTCTTTGTTTCCCTTGTAGAAGAAGTTTTAGATAATGTAAATATTTATTTTAAACAGAGACAACACACAACACTGTAGCATTATGGGACTTAAGGTTCGCTCTTATGAAATTTTAAATTTGACTGCAAGAAAAATAAAAAGCTCTAGAGTGTTAGTATGTCGAAAGATTTTCGATGCGGCGCTCTTCTTCTAGACTTCTAGCTTCTGCTTCATCTTTAAATGGTATTAAATGTTTCTGACACCATTCATACCCCATAATAGCGCTACACCCACGCACCAACTCATCAAAGCTATGAAAGTGAGTAGAGGCAAAATCAATAACCTCTTCTTGAAAATGCTCGGGTGATTCTTCTAAGTGATTAGCTATTTCATTCTTGATAAATTTTTCTAGATTGATCGAATAAGAATACCCTTTCCCAACCATTCTCCAAAAACGAAAAATTCTTTGAAAGGGGTGACTTTTGCTACTAATATAAAGCCATGTTTTTAAGTCATCCGATAAGACATTAAGTCTCTTTATTTCGAGGTCTTCGATTCCTACCTTATGCTCCTCTAAAAATCGACGAGCATTAACATCATAAAAAATTGTGTTTACTGTATATTCAACTTGGTTAATATCAGTAGGTTTAAATATCTCTTGTTGAACGCCTTCAAGAAACTGCCCATTACCTTCACCGATGATAACCCTTTTAGAGTTTGGAATTACTGTATATTTCCACTGATGTTTGTCAATGATCTCAATGAGTTGCTCTTTAGAGCATGAGTACCCGAAGTCTATGTCATTAGGTTCAACATAGTCTTCAGAAAGAAGATCTCTAAAAAATCCCCCTTTAATATAAAGTTGATGCCCTTCGGAGATGATTGCATTAAACACATCTCGATAAGAAACTGATAGCCCGGGAACTTGCCTCTGCAGGAATTTTTCAGTAATTTCAACTTCGCGTTTACAGTCCTGGTTTACGTGAATCTGTAAAGCGTCATGATGATTATTAGAATAGTTTGTAACAGCACATAATTCGTAAGGAGTAGATACTAAAACTAAGGCAACCCCTAAACTAGCAAAACATTTTTTAAAAAAATTATTCATCGCAACAATCATTAAAAATAATATCACTATATTGGTTCATTTGACTCATTATAAATCAAACCTATTAATATTTCATTAAGATTGAACGCTTAAAAATTTTGCTATCAATCAAATACTTCTTTCATCAAAGTAGATTTTTAAATCAAAGTACATATAATATAAACATATTTGGAATACACACAAAAAATTTTAAATGCTATACTTCTTTATCCAGCTTTTTCTTTTCATTATCACCCCTATATCTCTCATTGCTGAAGAAAATAACTCTCAGCCTATAAAAAGCCCCCATGCCGACCCATTTTATGACAACTTTGAAAGCGAAAGCGATCCTATTAAAGGTGTATCGCAAATTTTAGAGTTTGCCGAGTCTGAGAAACAAGGAATCCTCCAATGGAATCCCCTTGATCCCCTTAAAAAGAGGTGGGACAACCTTAATCAGTTTCTTCAAAAAAAGTATCGCCTCGAGCTAGGCACCGCGTACACGACCCTTTATCAAAAAGCCAGTGAAGGAATCACACATGATGAGGCTGCAGGTGGAGACTTTGACCTTTTTGGTATTTGCATTGTTGCAAGCGATTTAAAACTAGGATTCGCCACAGAAATTCGCTCTCGCTACACTGAAATTCCCCCCAACCTACTAGGTCCCGCTATAGGCTCTCTATGGAAAACCACATCAACATTCTCAAATTATAGTTATAAGCTTATTCGCTTGTGGATCGATTACCAGCTAATTAGGGACAGACTTCGCTTTATTGCGGGTAAAATAGACCTCACAGACTACGTTTACTTATACCGTTTTTCTAGCCCTAATTTCAACTTTATTGGCCAGGGAATGACATCAGGGCTAACGATTCCTATTCCTAGTAACGGTTTAACTTTTTTAGCAGAATACAAACCTACAAAAGACACTGCAGTGATTGCTCAAGTAGCTGACGCTAACGGCGATAAAAGAACTCTTTCGTTCGATACTTTTTTCAACAAACACGAGTATTTCAGTTCCATTGAATTTATGTACACTCCTAACCTTCCTAGTTGGGGTAAAGGAAATTACAACCTCGTATTTTGGTATATAGACCCCAGAAAAGACTTTCTCACCAGATCATCCTACGGAATAGCTTTCACCTTAGAGCAAGAATGTACTGAAGGGATCGTACCCTTTCTAAGATATGGTTACACAAATGGTAAAGCCACGACTGTCCAGCAATTCGTAACAACTGGAATTGGATTCCTTGCACCTTTTTCGCGTAAAGATGATGAATATGGAATAGGGTACACATGGGGACATCCTAGCAACGGAACTTTACGTGAACAGTTTTCTATTGAAACGTATTACAGGTTACAATTAACTCATCATATCCAGATCACCCCAGACATACAAATTTACATTAACCCATCGAATAACCCGGGTGAAAATGTAATTGGAGTATTTTCTATCAGAGGAAGAATAGACATCTAGCACTAATGAATCACATTAACAAAGCTTTGAACTCACTATAACTGCCTCCAATTAATGTAGATTTTTTTTCCTTATTCATGCTGTTCATCAATTGCTGCGGTATTGTCACCTGCTGTTGAATTGCTGCTTCAACTGTTTCAGCGAACTTTGCTGGATGAGCCGTTTCTAGAAAAACCCCCACAATATCTTTGTTCACACAATCCTTGTACTGCTTTAGTCCAAGATAAGCGACGGCACCATGAGGGTCCATGATATATCCAGTATTTTCATACACAAACTTGATTGCTTGACGGGTCTGATCATCAGTGAATCTCGCTCCATAAATATTCTCTCGCATACTTTTAATGTCATCATGAAAGAGATCCTGGAGACGTTCGAAATTACTAGGGTTACCTACGTCCATTGCGTTAGAAATCGTTTGTTTTGACGGTCTGGGAGAAAATGACCCCGAATCGAGATATTCAGGAAAAACATCATTGATGTTAGTTGCAGCAACAAAGTTCCTCAATGGTAACCCCATTTTTTTTGCTACTATTCCAGCTGTTAAATTTCCAAAATTACCTGAAGGAACACTCACCACGATATTTGAATCGTCTTCAAGCTGAGAAAAAAGGTAAAAATAGTAAAAAGTTTGTGGGATAAGCCTCGCAATGTTAATTGAATTCGCACTTGTAATATTGAGCTGAGCCCTTAACTCTTTATCAGCAAATGCTTGCTTCACTAGTTTTTGGCAATCGTCGAATGTCCCACTAACCTCCACAGCATTAATATTGTCAGCAAGAGTAGTCATTTGCTGCTCCTGAATTCTGCTTATTTTTTTTGATGGATAAAGGATCCATACTTTAATACCTGGAATCGTACTAAATCCATCAGCTACAGCACTTCCTGTATCTCCTGATGTGGCTACTAAAATGTTTAGCTCTCTCTTTTGATCGTTTAAGTAGTACTGAAAAAGACGCGCCATAAATCGAGCGCCAAAATCTTTAAAAGATAATGTAGGACCATGAAACAACTCTTGAGAAAAAATATTTTTTTCTACTTCTACAATAGGAGTAGTAAAAGGAAAGCTGTTTTCAATAATAGAAAGAAGTTTTCTTTCTGGAATTTCATTCACAAGAAGATGCCTGGCCACTTCAAAAGAAACTTCTATAAATGATTTCCCTTTTATCTCACGAAAAAAATCTGCAGAAAGCTTCGGTATCGCCTTCGGCAAAAACAGGCCTCCATCTTGTGCTAACCCGTGAAAAATAGCCTCTTTTAAAGAAACATTTAGGTCATGATTTTTTGTGCTGTACAGTTTAAATGTACTATCCATCAATCTCACGAACTCCCGAGTAGTTTACTTTAGTGATATATATATGCTCACAATCACAGGATTTACTTATCAACTTTGCTGCATTAGTTGCTGCAGAATTTTCAGAAAATATAGAAACTATTGAGGGACCTGATCCTGATATACTACTTCCCACGGCACCGCAACTTTTGGCGATTCCGCGTATCACCTCAAAGGATGGAATCAATGGTGCCCTTTGAGGCTCAATAACGACATCGACCATAGAACGTCCCACGAGATCCAAATCATTCTGTGTGAGACCAACAATCAGACCCGCCAAGTTCCCTGTTTGAACAACCATATTTTTTAAATAAACTTTATCCTCAAGAATTTTACGGGAATCACTCGTTAATAACTCGCCACGAGGCTTAACAATCAAACATACAAAATTTAAAGTTGTAGGAATAGTGATAATATCTAAAGGCTGATAACTTCTGATTAAAACAAAGCCTCCCAATAAAGCTGGCGCAACATTGTCTGCATGGCCAATACCACAAGCAACGCGCTCGCCTTCCATAGCAAAAGCCACTAGCTCTTTTCTAGTAAAAGGCTCTCCTAAAAGTTTATTTACAGCGAAAACACTCCCTGCAGCACTCGCGGCACTAGATCCCAATCCACTACCTAAAGGCATTTTTTTTGTAATCTGTATATCGATCCCTTGAGTCGACCCCAACTTTTTTAACATCTGAATAACGCTTGTACTGGCTGTGTTTTTTTCGGCATTGTAAGGAATACGACCTCCTTCGCACTCTATAGAAGTAACTCTTACTTCCTTAGTAGCAGAGAGAGAGACTCTCAACTCATCACCAGGCTCATCGACTGCAAACCCAAGAATATCGAATCCACATGCCACATTGGCTACTGTCGCAGGAGAAAACACTTTTATATGATTACTCATCACGAAGATATCCTTTTTTGATCAATATTTCTGCGTTAAGAATTGCGCCCCCAGCTGCTCCTCTAATTGTATTATGGGAAAGAACAATGAATTTCCACCTTCCGTCACCAACTTCTCTCAACCTTCCCGTTGAAACTGCCATTCCTCTTTCTAGATTAGAATGCCTGCGAGGCTGTGGATACCTTGGATCTTCAAAATAAACAATTGGATTGTTCGGCGCTGAAGGCAACTTTAGTTTTTGCGGTTCACCACTAAACTCTTTCCAGGCATCTAAGATCTTATCCTTGCTTGTTTTTTGACCTAAAGTCAGCGTGACACACTCTAAGTGACCGTCAATAACCGGAACGCGAGTACACTGTGCACTTACTTTCATAGGATGATAGTCTACTTTCCCATCATTGAAACAACCTAGTATTTTTTGAGGCTCAGTTTCTACTTTATCTTCTTCATCATGAATATAGGGAATGACATTATTAAGGATATCCATAGAAGGAACTCCTGGATACCCTGCCCCAGACAAAGCTTGAAGTGTTACAACATCGACAGCTTTAACGCTAAATATATCATCGAGAGGTTTAAGTGCTGTAGCGAGCCCCACAACTGAGCAGTTAGGATTCGTCACTATAGCCCCTCCATTACTGAATGACTGAGTTTTTATTAACTCTATATGGTCAGCATTTACTTCAGGAATAAGGAGGGGAATAGACGTTCCCATTCGATGATTTTTAGAGTTAGAGATTACGAGGTGACCAGCATTAGCAAAAGCATTTTCAATTTCTCCTGCAACAGAGGAGTCGAGTCCTGAAAAAACAATCTGACAAGGATACTTTGGTTCACAACTTTGTACTTTCATCTTAGCTATAATTTGAGGAATAGCTCCATCAACCTGCCAATTAACGACTTCCCCATACATTTTACCAGCCGATCGAGAAGATGCTCCCAAAGCAACAATTTCAAACCAAGGATGGTTTTCGAGTAATTTAATAAATTTTTGTCCCACCATTCCCGTCGCCCCAAGAATACCAACAGGAATTTTTTTATTATTTTCTTTGTTCATGCTACCGTTTTCCTATTCGAATAATATCTGCAAAAACCCCTCCAGCTGTGACGCTAGCACCTGCTCCCGACCCTTTGATTACTAGGGGATTGTCGTAATAACGTTGAGTGTAAATCGCTATAATATTATCACTCCCTGACAATGAATGAAAAGGGTGATCTTCTTCAACCGCCTGCAATTTCACTGTAGCTTTACCATTTTCAAATTTTGCAATATGTCTCAATCGTTTACCTGTCAATTCAGCTCTACTTTTCATACTTTCAAGCTCTTGGGCTGCAATATCGAGGGTATCATAAAAAGCATCGACACTCTTCTCTTTAAAACATGCCTCAGGAAGAAATGAGTCAATCGTAATATCATCTATTTCTATTGGAGTACCACATTCTCGTGCAAGAATTAGAATTTTACGAGCAACATCCATACCGTTCAAATCCTCACGTGGATCTGGCTCTGTATATCCAAGGGATTGAGCTTTCTGTACAACTTCTTTAAGGGTAACACTGCCCACATAATTGTTAAAAATGTAACTAAGCGTTCCCGATAAAATTGCTTCAATTTTTAAAACTTTATCACCACTTAACTGTAAGTCCAATAGTGTGCTTATTATCGGCAATCCAGCCCCAACATTTGTCTCGTAGAAATATTTAATTCCTTTTTGAGAGGCTATTCTCTTTAAATCCAAATAATTTTCGTACGATTTAGAGTTCGCTCTTTTGTTTGGGGTGACAACTGAAATGTTAGAACTTAAAATTTCAGAATATTTTTCTGCAATTACATCACTTGCTGTACAGTCGACAAAAACACTCCGCCCCAAGTTCATCTCCTTCATTTTGGAAATAAATGAATCAATGCACATTGCATAACCTGAGTCATGTAAAATACCTTCCCAGTTTTCTAAATCTACTCCACCTGCATCCAACACCATTGTTTTCGTGTTAGCTAACCCACATACTTTAATTTCTAATTGATAATCTTCTTTTAAACTATGAATTTGATCCTGAATCTGCCTTAACAAGGCTTTACCAATTAAACCAACACCTAAAATAAAAACATGCACTGTTGCTGTTTTTGATAGAAAAAATTCATCATGAACTACATTTAAGGCCTTTGCTTCATCTTTTCGATCCACTATACAAGTGATATTCAATTCAGAAGATCCTTGAGCTATCGCTCGTATATTAATTCCATTTTTACCGAGTGCACTAAAAAACTGGCCGGATACACCGGGAATTTCATGCATCGTTTCGCCAACAACTGCAACGACAGACACATCCGTAGTTAGCACAACTTCATCAACTAACCCCGCACCTCTTTCTAAGGCGAACTCTTCATCAACCAAGTTTTTGGCTCTATCCGCGCATTCCGGAGAAACCGCAAAACAAATCGAGTGTTCCGATGAACCCTGTGTGATGATCATAACATTGATACTCTCTTTTGCAAGAGCACCAAAAAGTCGTGAAGCTACGCCACAAACCCCAATCATGCCAGCCCCTTCAAGACGTAATAGCACAATCCTGTCGACTGAGGAAATTCCACGAATCAACGAAAAATTTTCTGTTTTACAGGTTTGAGATACCTCTGTACCTGGAGCTTTTGGATTATAACTATTTTTTATCCATATCGGTACATGGTGACGCATTGCAGGAGCTATCGTTGGAGGATGAATAACTTTTGCCCCAAAATGAGACATTTCCATCAACTCCTGATAACTCATAAAGGCTATCGGAAATGCCTTAGGAACTTTTCTTGGGTCTGCTGTCATTACCCCGTCAACATCTGTCCAAATTTCAACTCGATCAGCATTCATTGCTGCCCCAAAGATGGCAGCAGTAAAATCGGAACCCCCTCGACCTAAAGTCGTCGTTTCCCCTCCAGAAGTAGAAGCTATAAATCCAGTAACAACAGGAACAGCTGATCTTGCTTTAAAATAAGCGCGAATTTTAGGATAAGTCTCATCTTCATTAATAATTGCTGAACCAAATGAACGATTAGTAAGTATGACAGTACGAGCATCTAAATAGCATGCTTGCGGTATTTTTTGGGTTAGTGCAGCAGCTACAATTGTAGCTGACAACTGTTCTCCATAACTCATAATTAAATCTAGTGAACGGTTGGACAGCTCTTTGATTAACATGATGCCGTGCAATGCGTCTGATAATTCTTTGAAAAACTGAGAAATAGTATATTTTACACTTTCATATTCAGATTTCTCAAGTAATTCAGCAGAGACTTCTCCATGCCTAACCTCGAGATCATCAAGTATTTGCAGGTACTCATCAGACCCTGTCGAAGCAATTCTTCCAAGATTAATTAAGGTATCTGTCACCCCCTGTAAAGCTGAGACAACAACAACAATCTGAGAATCATCCAAGAAGGTCTGATAAACAATGTCGACAACATTACGAATACGTATAGCATCCTTTAACGAATATCCTCAAAACTTGAGTAAACGCATAAAATGACACCTTAAATATTTTTTCCTCATATTAACAAAC
>JAYZJO010000035.1:0-31732 GCA_036164375.1 Chlamydiota bacterium
TCTAATTCATTAACGACCCAATTGCTTGCCATGATCTTATTCTCCTTTATTGAATGTGAAAATAGGTAGGATACAAAATTTTAATTTTTGTCAAAAATAGTTATGCGTAAAAGTATGGACGCAAAGGTGCAAAGAAATGAACCAATTCCAATTTCTCACATATTATACTGATTGAAAATTTAAATAATACAAGTGATGTGATATGAGGCTTTTCTTAACCATTGGGAGAGCAAGTATGAAAGCGACATCTGATTACATCAGTTGTATTATTTAAATTTTCAATTAGTATAATACCAAACCCAATAAATAAAGCTGCAAATAAGGGTGAGATGCCGGTGCAGAATTTGACAATCTTTTTGATATTTATATTGCTGACTATGAATGAAAAAAGATGCCCGGCAAATGATGCTTATTTGCAGCTTTATTTATTGGGATTGGTATAAATGATGTTTCAACTATTTGTGATACTTTGTCCCTTTTGCAATTTCAAAAGCACGATAAATTTGTTCGATCAGGATTAAGCGTATACATTGGTGAGTAAAAGTCATTAACGAAAAGCTAATAAGGGGGTATTTGCTTCGGAACGATGAAGGGAGGCCTTCAGCACCGCCAATCACAAGAGTAAGTCTTGACCCTCCTTCTAAAAATTTTTTATGTATAAATTCTGAGAAACTTTCGCTAGACATCATTTTTCCAAGAACATCTAAACAGACGACATTACTTTCTTTTGAGACGGCTTTGATAAGCTGCTCATCATCTTTTACGTAGGTGAAGCTCACCTCTAGAATCGGGGTAAGTCTTTTGAGGTACTCTTCAATGGCATCATCGAGCCATTTCTCTTTAGTTTTTCCAACAGAAATGATTTTAAGTTTTTGCATCTTTACCAACCTAAATAATACTAATCCTAATTAATAAAGCCACAAACAGGAATAGGTGTTAACCGTGTTCTTTTTTTAATCTGTCCATGTGACGCTTTTCGTCTCTAGCCTTTATTGTTTCACGCTTATCTATATTTTGTTTCCCTTTTGCCGTCGCGATTTTGACTTTGACACGCCCTTTTTTTAAATACATAGCAAGCGGCACAATGGTTAACCCTTTTTCTTGCGTTGCCGCTTTTAGCTTTTCAATTTCATATCCATGCATTAATAGTTTTCGGTCGCGTTGCTCTTTGTGGTTGTGAACATTTCCAAAGCGATAAGGGGAAACGCTTGAGCCAATAAGAAAAATTTCATTTTTGATGATTTTTACGTATGCCTCTTGAAGACTTCCGCCGCCTTCACGGAGAGATTTTATCTCTGTTCCGGATAACACGATTCCCGCTTCAAATGTATCGAGTATTTCGTAGTTGAAGCGAGCTTTTCTATTGCTGACGAGCTCATTACTGCTGCTTTTTTTACTCATGGCTATACCTTTTATAACTAATCAATAATATATTATGCCTATATGATATTAAAATTTCCATCTGAATTACCGATTCATTACCGTTCATTTATTTTGTATTGTCTAGAATCCGAACATTTGTGTACTTTATAAAATCACAACTTACGAAGGAGGAAATATATGTCAGTTGTAGAAAGTGGAAAAAGAGGATATTGGGTAGATGCTCTAAACATCATCGTTACAGGAAACCCAAATCTTGATTATTGCGACTTTGAAGTGTTTGCAAAAAATTTATTGGCGTTTCGCTCAATAGGGTTTTCACTATCAAGTAATATTTTAGAGAGTGAAGAGGGGAAATCACGCGAAATCAAACAGCTATATAATGTTTATGAGGGATTAAATAATACGACAGATCTAAATCAACGTGCGGCTTCTTTGTTAGATACTTGTTTTATGCGTACTATTGCAGACGCCACAAACTGTACACTGAATGACGAAACAAAAAAGTATCTTGTCGAAACCTCAATACCGGCCGCCCTTAAGTATGGTCAAGCGAATGAACTCTCTAGTTGCTCTTCACTGATGGAGTGGATTGAAAATTTTTATTTGGGAAGCTCCAAAAATGAAGTGGCTAACGCGCATGCAATTCTTCATCGAGGATTTTCAGAGGAAGAGACAAAAAAATTTACGAGTATGCGAGGGAACATCTCTGTTAGCTGGTACAACCCCTTTAAAGAAGGAAAAGTATCAATCGAAGATGTTCGTCAGCTACTTGAAAGGTTACAAGACTTTCACAAAGGTAACTCAGCACCTGTCTCAGATATGAACAATATCTATATGAAAGAAGCATACGAAAAATATGTTAATTTTGAAAAAGAATACCCAGAAGACCGCAAAGAGCTCTACTGGAATGCTATTTTACTAGCGATAAATAAATTCATAACAACCCAAGAAGCTAAAATAAATGCTTAAAACAAAAGAAACAAAAAACAGTGAAAAAATTTACAAAGAACTCTTAGAGGTTATTCCAGGTGGTGTGAACTCGCCTGTTCGTTCTTGTAAAAACCTACTCGACGTTCCATTCATTGCGGATCGTGGTGAAGGTGATCTACTTTATGATATTGATGGGAATGGATTCATAGACTACTGCTGCTCATGGGGAGCATTGATCCATGGACATGTAAACCCAATAATTATTTCAGCCGTTCAAAGTCGCATGGCAAAAGGAACGTCCTTTGGAACAGCGACGGAAATCGAAGGGAAAATTTCAAAAAAAGTTGTCGATATGATTCCTTCTGTGGAAAAGGTACGTTTTGTGTCTTCAGGAACGGAAGCGACAATGAGTGCTGCGCGTTTGGCACGTGGGTATACCGGAAGGGATCTTATCATTAAATTTACAGGTTGCTATCATGGTCATGCTGATTTTTTTCTTGTAAATGCAGGATCCGGGGTATTTGACTTAAATAGTACCTCTTCTTCAGAAGGTATTCCCGATGAAGTTGTGAAAAATACGATTTCACTCCCTTATAATGACATTGTTGAAAGTAGAAACTTTATAAGAAGGTATGCAGAACAAATTGCAGCGGTTATTTTAGAACCCGTTGCAGGTAATATGGGGGTTGTCCCTGCTGACCAAGAATTTATTGAAATGCTTCGTCATGAAACGGCAACTCACAATATTGTTTTGATTTTTGATGAAGTAATGACAGGATTTCGCGTCACTAAGCTGGGAGCTCAACAGTATTATGGTGTTGATGCTGATCTTACATGTTTTGGAAAAATCATAGGAGGCGGATTTCCTGCTGCAGCTTTTGGTGGACGTGCTGATATTATGGATCATCTAGCACCTGAAGGAGGCGTATACCAAGCAGGAACTTTATCAGGGAATCCATTAGCCATGGAAGCAGGTTATCAGGCTTTAAAATTGCTAGATCAACAAGGATTTTATGAAGAGTTAGAAAGCAAAACTAATATCATCACACAACCTGTCAATGATATGATTCGGGTGAACAATATTAACGCGACAGTACAGCAGGTAGGCTCTATGTTTACGGTCTTTTTCGGTAAGAAAAAGGTTCGTAACATGGAGGATGGAAAAGAGCTGGATAGTGAAATGTTTAGAAGGTTTTTTCTTCATATGTACGAGAATGGAATATATATTCCCCCTTCGCAATATGAAGCTTTCTTTGTCTCTATGGCACATACCAAAGAGCATTTGGAACAGACACGCGATGTTATATTGCATTTTTTGGACATTGTTATTTAGGTGTAGATAAGAATGACTCCCAATAACAAAGGTAGTTATCGGAGGTAACTGTTGCCCGCTTTTCCAAATGTGGGTAATAGCGGGCAACAGTTTGGAATTTAAATAAAAGCGCTATCTTTATCTTCGTGCATAACGATTAATTTGTAGGTTTATTCAAGTTTCTTAGCGCTTGATAACCAATTTTTTTACCGAGAGCAACGCCGTTTGTGTGATCAAGAGGGTAGTGAATCCCTCCCCAAATTCTTGACATCCCAGATTCTTCGGCAAGCTGATTCCATTTTTTCTCGTCTCTTGGAAAGAAGTGTGTGAGAACGACAGCTGCTGTTGCTCCTACCGTTGAGTGAGCTGAAGGGTAGCTTGGGTGATTTGGTATGGTGATGAGAGGTTTAACGCGATCCATATTCTGACTAGGGCGTTTTATCCAATAAGTGTATTTTGAGTTAAACGCTGAAGCACAAGAATCTACAAGAGCACAAAATAAGACAGCTCGTACATACAGGCGATCAGCTATGGAAGCATTTTGTTCTTCGAGTTGATTTGTTGCGATATAGTGCCAGTCTCCAGACCCTAATCCTGTAAGGCCTGCCCATCTGAATACAGCCTCTGACTCCGCAGGAGTTCTTACGTCCTGAGCATCACAGATCTTAAGGCATTCATCCATCCAAAAGGCCTTATTACTAGGGGGAACATCTGCTAAAAACTGATCCGAAGAAGTTAAACTCCATGTACGAATAGAGCCAAAGTCAAGTCCGATGTATCCAGGGCTAGTAGGAGTCCATTTTTCTTCGCCATGCTTTATTGGGTAATTATGTAAGCCTTGTCTCTCTTTATCAAGTCGTCGCACAATTTGCTCCATAACTACTGAGGAAATTGACGAAGTGTAGACGTCATAATCAGACTTGTTTACTGAAGCTAGGGATGCATTGGGGATAAATAGTTGTAATACCCAGTTTGTGATTGGACCAAGATTCCCCGAAAATTTTCCGGAGAGAAGATAGCTTAGCCAGGCGAATTCCTTTTGTGCTTCAGCTAAATAGGCTGGAAGGGTGTTTTGATCAACGCCATTTAGGTTTGCAGAATCAATAAGATAACTCACTTCTTCGGAAATTTTACTTAATTGGTCGACTGTAATCTGTTCTTTTGGGATAGGTAGCTTAGCAATCATTGAAAGCTGGGCATTTGTATAATTGAATGAGAGTTGTTGCCTTTCAGGAGTAATTGCTCCATCCACTTTCCAGGTAAGTACCGCCATGGAAGTAATGAGTACGATTATTGTGTGTCGCATTGAAAACATAAGCTAACCATCCATTTAAAATAATTTTTTCTCATACTGTAAAAGGAATTGATCTTTGTCAATAAAATATTAATTTTTTCTCTGGAAGTATGAACAATAATAAGAGCTTTTTCACAGGACAACCTAAATTACAAAAGATAAGTAAACGGTAGAACGTGCTACCTATGTCAGTGTATTTCACAATTTCTGAGTGAAAAATAATCCTATTATTAATATTAATTTTTACTAATATGAGCAGAGATCAATACAGTTAGCACGGAGGGTATATGAACAAAAGAAAGATAGCTGCTTACGGTGCAGAAAATTTTGATAAACCATTGCATCAAATCGACATCCATAGAAGAGAGGCTTTGCCTAACGATGTGGAATTAGAAATTCTCTATTGCGGGATTTGCCATTCGGATTTACACGCTGTTAAAAATGAATGGGGGAACACTACCTATCCAATTGTTCCCGGTCACGAAATAGTGGGGCGAATTTCCAAGGTGGGTCAAGATGTCACTAAGTTTAAGGTCGGAGATTTGGCTGCGGTAGGGTGTATTGTCGATTCGTGTAGAGAGTGTAATTATTGTACGGAAAGCGATGAACAATTCTGTGAAAATGGTTGGACGCTTGTGTTTAATGCTCCTGATCCTAATTTGGGGGGACAAACTTATGGTGGTTTTTCAGAAAGCATTGTTGTCGATGAAAATTATGTCGTTCATGTCCCAAAAAAACTTGATTTACCTTCAGCAGCCCCTATCCTTTGTGCTGGAATAACAGTATACTCACCCCTGAAGCATTGGGAGGTTGGACCTGGTAAAAAAGTAGGAATCATCGGTATGGGTGGTTTAGGGCATATGGCAATTAAAATAGCAAAAGCGATGGGTGCACATGTCGTTGTATTTACTCACTCGGCATCTAAAGCTGAGGATGCTAGGAGTTTTGGTGCTGATGAAGTTGTCGTGTCAACTGATAAAGATCAAATGGAAAAACAAGGTAAATTAGACGTAATCCTTGATACTGTACCGGCAAAGCATGATGTAAACGCCTTCCTTAATATACTAAAAGTTGACGGGGCTCTCGTATTAGTTGGTTTGCCAGAAGAACCGCTGCCAGTTCAGGCTTTTAGCTTGGTAACAGGAAGAAAGAGCTTTTCAGGTTCTAATATTGGTGGTATTGCTGAAACACAAGAGGTGTTAAATTTCTGTGCTGAACATAATATTTCAGCAGATATCGAGTTGATCGCAGTAAAACAGATTAATGAAGCTTTCGAAAGATTGCAAAGTGGAGATGTAAAGTACAGGTTTGTTGTTGATATGAAAGACCTTAAGGAATAATAGCTTTCTTTTTGAGTTGATCTCACCTCACGCATTTGAACCCGGGATCTCGATGAATATTTCCTATTTATGCAAGAGCCTCCCGGGTTTAAATGACCCTGATTCACCGCTTCAATTTGAACGGGGATTACCGACACTTCTATCACACAATAGCATGAATTATGTTACTTCCTACCGAAGCAACCTTTTCGGTATCTTTAGAATCAGCTGCATTGACTGCTTCTATTTTTTTTGATTTGGAAGTTGTACCATTAACAGTTGGTTTTGAACGGGCACAATAATACCCAGCAAAAAAACATCCCACAGCAATAAAAGAAACTACCACTAAGGCAGGAACTGATATAACAGGTATGTCTTCCCATTCAGTATCATTATCTGTCGACGATAAGTCACTCCAATAGCTGCCTCCCAGCACTTGGCTCTCAAAAAAATTTTCTGCTGAATTAACCATCGACATCCATTCTAAATTATTTGTCATTGTAGATCCTTTTGTGAATATTCACAGTGTTTTTCATTAGCATTTCGATTTTAACGAGTAGGCTTAATATCCTTGAAACGATTCAAGGAGTAAAGTATCTCAACCGATTTTTTTAGTAAAGACTCTAGTTACCATTGTCAGGGCAATCGCATTATAGATTTAATTGGATCAACTAGCTTTCCTTTTTGTGTGTACAGGAAAAATCTTTTGTATGTTACGATTCTGCTAGTTGAAACTAGTGGCTGACCATGAATATTTTACGAAAATTATTTTTAATACTACTTTTGGTTTTTACCTCGAATTTCAGTAACGCTGTTGATGTTAGGGTTCTAAGTTTAAAAGGGTATCTAGGTGAGGAAGTTCTAAAGACAGCAAACGCAACTTTAGAAGATGTAAAAAAAGATACGCATCTCATTCTCGAGCTGGACTCGACTTCTGGTGATTTAACCAAAGTTCTGAACGTTGCCAAAAAAATATATCAGCTTAAGAATGAAGGCTTAGTAAAAGTTACTGTTTATATCGAAGATAATGCAATTGGTCCTGCAGCAGTATTTCCATTTCTTGGTGACACTCTCTACATCTCACCTTTTGTGCTTTGGGGTGATATCCCTCTCGGAACAGAGGAGGCGTTGCCTACAAACCTACTAAGAAGCAGAGTGTCGAGCCTCATCACTAAGGGGGGCAAGCACGAGTCTATCCTTACTACGATTTCAGCTGCAATGATAGATCCAAATTTAGTAGTCACTTTAGATAGCACGCTTCGACTCTCTTATGAGGGGCAGGGAAGCCTTGAAAATATTGTTTCAAATAAAGGGCAGACCCTGGTGCTCAACCATAATCAGATTCTGAGTTTGGGACTGGCTGAAAAAACTTATACTTCTAGAGAATTTCGATCTCATATGGGGCTCACGCGCCAACAGCAAGAGGGGTTAGAGATAAGGTCTTCAGATTATAATTCAATGGAAGTTAATCAATTAAATTTTGATGAGCAACTAGCGAAGTACATCAAATTATCGAAAACAGAAAATAATACCATTGGATATATTTCTATTGACGATAGAACAAATCCGATTAGTCAGTCGACATGGATTTATATTAAGACCGCTTTAGACTACTACAAAAAGGAAAAGCCAGCATTTATTATCCTCATGCTGAATACGCCTGGTGGGGAGGTGTTTGCTTCACAGAAGATTTCGGACCTTCTCAAGGAAATGGACACACAGCATAATATTCCAGTGATTACTTTTATTGATAACTGGGCAATCTCTGCCGGAGCAATGCTCGCATACTCTTGCCGTTTTATCACAAGCGTTAAAGATGGAAGTATGGGTGCAGCTGAGCCTGTCCTAATGGGGGAAGGGGGGCAAATGCAGTCAGCATCTGAAAAGGTGAACTCTGCCCTTCGTACAGATTTCGGAAATCGTGCACAGTTCTTTGATAGAAATCCAAATATTGCCAAAGCGATGGTCGACAAAGATATTATCCTAGTTCTTCGCCACGGAAAAATTGTAAAGCTCGATAAAGAAGAGCAGATTCGCTACAAGGGGACAGATCCTGATGTTGTGATTACAAATAAAGGAAAGCTGTTAACTCTTAACGCTGAAGAGATGGTGCGCTATGGGGTTGCTAATGCGGTCATTCCCACCAAAAAAGTTGTTCCGATCACTGATGCAGAAAAAACAGCAGGGAAGTGGTCATTTTCTAAGGAACAACTCTCCGGTTATCCATTCTTTACAGAGTTTTCGGAAGCAACTGTTGATGCCTATCAAATGGACTGGAGAACGCGTTTTTTTTCAGTGCTTGCCATGCCTTCAGTGGCTTCCTTGTTGATGCTTGGGCTTCTTGTTGGATTTTACTTAGAATTTAATACACCAGGATTTGGTTTGCCAGGCGCTGTTGGTCTAACGTGTTTAGTGTTGATTATCATCTCAAATCTTTCGTTGGAGATCGCAAATCTCTTAGAGTTAATATTCCTTTTAATTGGTGTTGGCTTGATTATTATCGAGTTTTCGATTTTACCAACGGGCGGCTTTTTGGGATTGGTCGGTGCGGTATTTTTTATAGGTGGGTTATTTGCGATGATGCTTCCAGGAATTGGAAGTATTGACTATGAGTTTGACACTCAAACTTTCAATGCAGCAGGAGAAAATTTTGTGATGAGGCTTGCTTGGTTTTCTGGTACAATCGTCGTCGCCTTTGGTGTCATTGCCATTTTGGCACAATATGTGACTCCGTCTTTAGCAGGACTAAACCGTTTTGTGCTTTCGGGTCATGAACAAAGTGCTGATGAAGGGTTTATTGCAGGAGACAACCCCTACACTCTACCTCAACCCGGTGAAAAAGGGGTCGTGATTGCAACACTGCGTCCAGCTGGGAAGGTCGAGATTAATCAGAGGATTTACGACGCAGTCACTGCAGGTGGGTATATTGAAAAGGGGGAAGGTATTCTTATTGAAAAATTAGACGGCAGCGTTATCGTTGTTAGTAGGGATAGTGAAGGGAAAAGTTCATGATAACGGCGATTAGTTTATTGGTAATTGGATTGTTGGCAATATTTTTGGAGTTCTTTCTACCTGGAGGGATTTTGGGAATGATTGGCGCTTTTTTTGTTTTGGCAAGTATTATCTCTTTTGCTGCCGACAGTGATTCTTTTATTTTGACTGTTGCCTATATCATTATTGTCAGCGTCGCAGTTGGACTTCTTATTAAATTTGCGCTTTGGCGTATACAACATGGTAAACTGGGATCAACAGTGTATTCAAATAGTGATCAAGAGGGTTACACAGCTTCAGCTTGGGATACAACTCTTGTTGGAAAAGATGGTGTTGTTTCTACAGACTTGAAACCCTGCGGACATGTCACTATTGCTTCAAAAAAATATTCGGCAATATCCCAAAGTGGATACATCACTAAGGGCGATCCAATCGTTGTGGTAGGTGGTGAAGGGGATACGCTAATCGTTAAAAAACTTACACAAGGAAATTAACTATGAACTCAAATATTTTAGCTGCCGAAATCGGCGTTGAACTCTACTTTGTATTTATTGTTCTGGGTATACTCGCTCTTATTCTGTTGAGTATCCTCGGTAAATTCATAAGTTTATGGTTCCAAGCTTTCGTTTCGGGGACTCCAATATCTCTATTTAACATTATAGGTATGAGTCTTAGGAAGATTCCGCCTCGAGTGATTGTACAATCTAGGATCATAGCATTTAAAGCGGGTTTGAAGTCTATTACTGTTGCTGATCTGGAAACTCACTACCTTGCAGGTGGACATGTTCCTGAGGTTGTCAGTGCAATGATTGCTGCAGATAAGGCGAATATATCACTCGACTGGAGGCGTGCTACAGCAATTGACCTAGCAGGTAGAAATATTCGCGAAGCGATTGAAACGTCGGTTTATCCAAAGGTCATTGACTGCCCGGGTGGTGGAAATTACATTACAGGGGTTGCGAAGGATGGTATTCAGATAAATGTACGCGCTCGAGTAACAGTGAGAACAAATATTGCTCAATTAGTCGGGGGTGCTACTGAAGAAACAATCATCGCACGTGTAGGTGAAGGGATTGTTAGTGCAATTGGTGGATCAGAAACTCACTTACAAGTGTTGGAGTCTCCACAAAATATCTCTAAATTGGTGCTCGATAAGGGGCTTGACTCTTCAACGGCATATATGATTCTCTCTATCGATATTGTCGAAATGGTGCTCGGAGAAAATATTGGAGCGAAACTACGTGCTGATAAAGCAGAATCTGATAAAAGAATTGCGCAAGCAGAAGCTGAAAAACGTCGGGCTATGGCTGTTGCTGCTGAGCAAGAAAACAAAGCGAAAGTCAAAGATATGGAAGCAGGACTTATTAAAGCGCAAGCTGCAGTTCCACTAGCAATGGCTGACGCCTTTAAGCAAGGGCATTTAGGTGTCATGGACTACCAGCGTATACAAAATATCCAAGCCGACACGGATATGCGTAAATCTATAGCTGGACCAGAAAACGAAAAACCTCACGAGCACTCATAGCATGTTAGGGTAAGCTGATGATGTCTTTTATAGAATTTATTGTATTTATCGCTAGCATGATCCTCTTTGTGTTTCTCTCGCAAAAACAAATGCGAGAGAGACGGAGGTACCTGGAAAGTGAGGGGGAGCTCGATGACGAAGATAACCGGCAAAAGGTGATACGTGAGTTGATGACATCTCTGAATATGACTTATGAAGAAGCTGAAGCTTTTGAGGATGAGTTGGGGATGACCCCAAACACACCCCCACCACCTCCCAAATCACCAGCAATAAAGAAAGTGAAGTCTGAACCTAAAACAAAAAGAACGCTGAGTGATCAGTATAAGCTACAGACAAAGCTAGAAAAACGGCACCTTCACTCAAAAATTGAAAAAAGTGAAATTAAATCAACTATAGAGCGTCGTTACGAAGAAATTTATAAGCCGGTTGTCAGTGAAGGGTGGAGTGCCGACTCTGTCGACAATCCCTATGCGATCAGGCATGAGGAGAACGAATCTAAAGCGGCCAAGTTGCTGCGTCAGGGAAACTCTAAAAAGAAAATGATCCTTTACAAAGAAATTTTAGGTAAGCCAAAAGCTTTAAGTAAATAGTGCATATGACAGTCACAGATAATTACCTCACGCTAAGGTCTCATATTGATGAAATTGCCAATCGATGTGGAAGAGATTCCAATGAAATAACGCTGGTATCCGTTTCTAAACGTTTTCCATGGAATCATGCACAACCTGCATATGATGCGGGATGCAAGGTCTTCGGAGAAAATAACGTTCAAGAAGCTCTCGATAAAATGTTAATTGCTCCTGAAGACGTTGAGTGGCATTTGATTGGTTCACTTCAAAGAAAAAAGGTGAATAAAGTAGTAGGGAAATTTAGCCTCATACATTCTGTCGATAGCGTGGCTCTTGCAGAAAAAATAGCCCTTCGCAGTAAGGATCTAGGTGTTACTACACACATTCTTTTACAGGTCAATGTTTCCGGTGAAGAATCTAAACACGGGTTCACCGAAATGGATTTGTTCGATAACTTAGAGTATCTTAAAGGATTGAATGGTGTTTCTATCGATGGCCTGATGACCATGGCACCTTTTACAGACGATTCTACGATCATTAGGCAGTCTTTTAAAGGGCTAAGAGTGTGTCTTGAGAAAGCAAACGCTCTTTTACCAGAAGGTTTGCGAATGAATCAATTATCGATGGGGATGAGTCACGATTACGCTATTGCGATTGAAGAGGGAGCTACTCTTCTTAGAATTGGCTCAGCGATCTTTGGCGAAAGAAAGTAAAAGGACGTATTTTCAAAGAGGGTCCTCTCAGAGAGAATTGTATGCTGAATAAAATCTGTTGTGGAATTACTTTTCTTATCGTTTTTATCGTTATATCGTTCTCCTCTTTTTCTATTATTTATATAGTTGTGCTGTAATCTTTTAGTCAGTTTGTTAATTTCCAATTTCATTCAGTATAGAATTGAATGTTTTAATGAAGATAATTTCTGATTAGTAGGATGGTTGAGTTCTCTAACATTAATAGTTAGTTTGAATGCAGGTTTTGGTTGTGCCTAGTTCAACCTAGAAATATTTGTTGACAAATAAATAATTTATAAAGTATAATTCTCTTTTAACAATCAATAAATGTGCGTAATTGATAATGAATATTTTTTTCAGTAATAGGGTGCTTTTGCCTCTTTCTGTGATCTTAGGGGTTGCTGTTGGATACCTTAATCTTAGTTTTTTTAATACTACAGCACAGGTGGCCTCAGATATTTTCATAAATCTCCTTAAATTGGTAAGTTTACCGATTATATTTCTATCCATTGTTTCTACAGCCTCTGGTATGGAAAATATGCAGGAAGTGAAAAATTTGGGGAAAAGAGTAGCTAAATACACGATTTTTACTACCCTTATTGCAGCTTCAATTGCTCTGATTTTGTTTGTTATTGTCGATCCAGTGGGAGCTCCGTTAGTCCCCGTCGAAATGGCAATTCAAACTCCTCAAGGAAGTTATTTTAGCTATTTGCTCAACGTGATCCCTTCAAACTTTGTGCAGCCATTTATCGAAAATAATGTTATCAGCGTACTTTTTTTGGCTATGTTGCTCAGCTTGGCTATTCTTGCTTTACCGGACGAAAATCGAACCGTTTTAAACACTTTTTTTAAGAGTCTTTATGCTGCCGTTATGAAGATTACAGCGTGGATTATAAAGCTAATGCCTATCGGTATTTGGGCTTTTACCACACTATTTATCAAAGATTTACAACATGGTATGGAAGCGCAAAATCTTTTGTGGTATCTTTTCGTTGTCGTTGCCGCTAATATCGTGCAAGCGACGATCACTCTCCCGATTTTATTGAAACTGAAGGGAATACCGCCACTTAAAACATTTAAAGCTATGCTTCCAGCTTTGTCTGTTGCTTTTTTCAGTAAGTCTTCGAGTGCAGCTCTCCCAATGGCGATGAAGTGTGCAGAAGAAGAAATGGGCGTTTCTCGTAAAGTAGCAGGGTTTAGCTTGCCACTTTGTACGACGATAAATATGAATGCTTGCGCAGGCTTTATATTGACGACAGTGTTATTCGTTTCGATGAGTAATGGGGTAACATTTACTGGACTTGAGATGTTTACGTGGATTTTTGTTTCCACGATCGCAGCTATTGGCAACGCGGGTGTGCCAATGGGATGCTACTTTTTGGCGAGCGCTTTCTTAGCGGCGATGAATGTGCCTCTTAATATTTTGGCTGTGATCCTACCTTTTTATAGTATGATAGATATGCTAGAGACCGCAATCAATGTTTGGTCTGATTCATGTGTCACAGCAATGGTTCAGCAAGATGTTAACAATGAGGAAGAAGCTTCGTTAACGGTTGAGGTGCAACCAGTCACGTAATTGTTGGGTTTATAATCCAGTTTTCGAATCGATCGCTTGCAGAATCTAAAAATTATAGGCCATTAGATGGCCTTAATATTTTTCTATCTTTTTACTTTTCTACAAGTACAATACAAATTTAGGGGAAAGCCGTACAATGTGCCGATTACTCCAAACGAATAGTGCCTGCTAATACACCATGAATGATGTCCTTTTTACTTGAAAAAAAGTCTCTAGAGGGTAATGATGAGTTCCCCGACGGTTTTAAATATAACTAAGAGGCTTACATGACAACTAATGATCATGGGTTACACCATGCTTCCTACAATTTCTTTCCGTCTGATCAGAAAAAGGTGATGGATCAGCTAGGCGACGATCGCCTTCTAAAGTGCTTAAAAGAAATGATGTTAATCCGTAATTTTGAGATGCGCGCAGAGTCTGCTTATCAACATGGGCATGTAGGGGGATTTTTCCATTCGTATATTGGGCAAGAGGCTATTCAAACCGCGGCAGTTGAAGTGATTGGTCAAAAAAATTGGTGGTCAACGACTTACCGGTGTCATGCTTTAGCATTACTTCTTGGTGCTACTCCTAATGAGATAATGGCAGAACTGTATGGGAAAGAGACAGGGAACGCACGTGGGCGAGGGGGATCGATGCATTTGTACACTGATCGCCTGCTTGGAGGGTTCGGAATCGTGGGAGGTCAAGTTCCTATTGGAGCTGGTGCAGCTTTTACGATCAAATACAACAACCTCAAAGATGAAGTTTCCGTCTGTTTTCTTGGTGATGGTGCCGTAGCTCAAGGGGCTTTTCATGAAGCGCTCAATATAGCGTCACTATGGCAGCTCCCTTGTATTTTTGTGATTGAGAATAATTTATGGGGAATGGGAACAGCTGTAGATCGGGCTATTAGTGTGGAGAAAATTGCAGAAACAAAGGCGCCGGGCTATGGCATGAAAGGGTATACTTTTGATGGCATGGATTTCTTTAACTGCTGCGCAGGGTTTGATCATGTCCATAAAGAAGTTTTAGAGACCAGCAAGCCTGTCCTTATAGAAGTTGTTACCGAGCGGTTCCGCGGTCACTCCATATCGGATCCAGGACTATATCGTAGTAAGGAAGAACTCAAAGAGTGTATGAAGCGAGATCCGCTTTTCATAATGCGTGAGGCTTTAATTGAGAAAGGGGTCATTACTGAAGACGACTATAAAGCAATAGACAAGGAATGTCGTCAGGTAGCAGTTGATGCAATGAAGTATGCTGAGGAAAGCCCTTGGCCGAGTTTAAGTACATTAGAAGAAGATGTATACAAGCAATAGAGGTAATGGAGTATTATGGCTAACGTAATCACAATGCGAGAAGCGCTACGACAAGCAATGGATGAAGAGATGACCAGAGATGAGCGTGTTTTCATTATGGGTGAGGAGGTAGCTGAGTATAACGGCGCATATAAAGTTACGAAAGGAATGCTCGATAAGTGGGGACCTAAGCGCGTTATCGATACGCCTATTGCTGAGTTAGGGTTTGCTGGCATAGGTGTTGGCGCGGCAATGACTGGCTTGCGACCTATTGTTGAGTTTATGAGCTTTAATTTTTCTTTCGTTGCCTGTGATCAAATTATATCAAATGCTGCTAAAATGTACTACATGTCGGGAAATCGTTTTAATGTACCTATCGTTTTTCGTGGACCTAATGGTGCAGCAGCTCAGGTTTCAAGTCAGCACTCCCACTGCGTTGAAGCGCTATATGGTAACCTTCCAGGACTTCATATTGTTACAGCGTGTAATCCTTATGATGCTAAAGGTCTTTTAAAAACGTCTATTCGCGATGATAACCCTGTAATTTTTTTAGAGTCAGAACTCGATTATGGAGTAAAAGGTGAGGTGCCAGAGGGTGAATATCTTATCCCTTTGGGAAAAGCAAAAGTTGTTCAAGAGGGGAGCGATGTCACTATTGTTACCCATGGGCATATGGTCCATTGCTGTTATGAGGCTGTTAAGGAGCTGGCTAAAAATGGCATTAAAGCTGAATTGATCGACTTAAGGTCTATTCGACCTCTAGATATTTCTACAGTACTTTCTTCAATTAGTAAGACAAATTATTGCGTTTTAGTAGAGGAAGGACATATCTTTGGAGGTATATGTGCAGAAGTGGGGTTCCAAATTCAGGAAAAGGGATTTGACTTTTTGGACGCTCCACTAGAAAGAGTGTGTCAGCGAGAGACGCCGATGCCGTACTCAAAAGCGTTGGAAAGCGAAACACTGCCAACTGTGCCCAGGATCATTGCGGGCGTAAACAAAGTATTGAATCGATAGAAGAGGATAAAATTATGCCATTCACACTGACTATGCCAAAACTTTCGCCGACGATGGAAGAGGGAACAATTGCTAAATGGCACAAATCTGAAGGGGACTTTGTTGAGGCGGGTGAGTTGCTAATGGAAGTCGCCACAGATAAAGCTACTGTTGAACATACGGCTATTGACGAAGGGTATTTAAGAAAAATTATTGTTTCAGAAGGTGGTGAAGCGTCAGTTAATCAGGCTATTGCTGTTTTTACAGAGAAATCAGATGAAAGTATTGAAGGGTATGAACCAGAGGGAGTGTCTCAAGCTGCTTCTAAAGAGGAGAGCAATAGCGAAGAAGATGTTTCTAAGTCTGAGCCTTCTCAAAAAGCTGATAAACCTTCCGTAGCGTCTAGTGGATTATCGCAACCGCAATTCGTGCCAGCTCCGCCTTTAGAAGAATATGACTTATCTCAGTTCTCTGTCTCCCATGACGATCGTATCAAGGCGTCGCCCGTAGCTAAGAAAGTTGCTAAGGAAAAAGGGCTCGACCTCTCTACAGTAAAAGGGACTGGTCCGGGAGGGCGTGTTGTAAAAAAAGATCTTGAAAAAGCGCAAGCGTCTGGAGATTTTGTTTTTGGCAAAAGGGAAGTGCCTAATCGCGTTCCTGGTAGCTATCATGAAGAGGCTTTATCGCCAATGCGTAAAGTGATAAGCCGTCGTTTGCAGGAGTCTAAGACCTTTATTCCTCACTTTTATGTAACTCAAACTATAAATGCTGACGCACTATTTGAATTTAGAAAACAGCTTAGAAATTTAGATTTAAAAATTTCTTTTAATGATTGTGTGGTACGCGCTTGTGCTTTAGCTCTTCGAAAATATCCTGTAGCCAATAGTGGCTTTAACACCGCAAACAATACAATTATTCATTATGATACTATCGATATCTCTGTAGCGGTTAGTATGTCTGAAGGATTGATAACACCGATTGTTCGTCATGCTGATTTCAAGGATCTTGGAGAAATCTCTCGTGAAATACGCTCTTTGGCAAAACGGGCAAAAGACGGTAAGCTTGAACCTCAAGAGTATCAAGGAGGCTCATTCACGGTATCCAATTTAGGGATGTATGGCGTAACAGATTTTAAAGCGATCATTAACCCTCCACAATCTTGTATTTTGGCTGTCGGTGGAATTCTTGATACGCCGGTGGTTAAGAACGGGGTTGTTGTCCCCGGTAAAACGATGAATATGACTCTTTCTGCTGACCACCGTGTTGTTGATGGGGTTGCGGCTGCGGAGTTTGTTAACTATGTGAAAAAATATTTAGAAAACCCTGTTTCTTTAGTTATTTAATTTTATATTTTTTAATTGTTAATTATTTTTATGTGTGGTAATATATCCATTTTAATTGTTATATAAAATGGGTAATTTATGACAACTTCTATTTTGAATACTCCATATTTTTCACAAGAATACCTCAATGCTAAAGAAGCAGGCGCATCTTTAGATGATATAAGTCCATATAGTGCTCCCGTTAATGCTTTTGTCGATAGAACTAAAGTTCTCGCAGGGCAAGTTCTTCAGCCAAGATATGTAACCCAAGGGTTTGGAAGAAAGGTAAGGATTATTGGCAGTGTTCCCATTCAAAAGTACAATCTCTTTCCTGTATACAGCGACGAGCAACGAGCAAAAATTGGGAAAGTCAAGAGAGTTGTTTTTGCTGTCTTAAATGCGATGTATATCGTTGCAGGGGGCTTTATTTGGATCAAAGTCAGGCAGATGTTCGAAGTCCGAAGTAATGCTTGCAAAGAAGTTCAAACTGCTGATGTCATAATTAATAGAATTCATGAGTGGCAAAAAGAGACCAGCGATGAAGTTACTTCAAGAGCTCTTGATCAACATGAAGCCATATGTAGAGCAAGAAAAAATATTTTTGAACGCATGCGTAGAAAGACAACGATTGATGTTGTAATTGTGGTTTCTGTTGTTGCAGCGCTTGCGCTTGGCGTTCTTGGGGCAGTTTTAACTGTACTATCAATAGCTCCATTGGGAACAATGGCTTCTCTTGGTGTAGTTATCGCAGGCTCTCTTACAGGAGCATTTGTTGTGAAGTGGATTTTTGATAAACCTGATAAAGGCCATAAAAAAGATGCTCAAATAATCCTAAAAGCAAGCGATGAGCTTGAAAAATATAGGCCATAATTCAAGAAAGTAGCTGGAGTTAGTCTGTAACTTGAAACATAATAGAAAAGAGAGTAGATCATTGAAATCCGCTTTGGGTCCAAATCCACTAGCAAGGCTTTCGTAAAATAGTGAGATGCAATGAAGATTGTGAAAGGCATAGCGAAGCTATGGCTGAAGCAGCAGATTGCTGTTTTACGAAAGTCTTGCTGCTGTGAAATAATCAGTACAGCTCTTTGCTAAAAGAAACATAATAAGTTTTAATTCAAAACCTTTAGTTGCCTCCTTTAACTTTCATTATTTAAGTGGTGCATAGGTAAGAGATTTGGACACAAACCGGGTTTTAACTAATTTTAGTGTTATTATTGTGTGTAAAACAGCTCTCGAACATGTTTTCAGATCTATTCCATCATTAAAAGGGGCCTTGCGAGAGCAAATGAACGACACATCTCATAAATTTGACCTCGGTGTTGCCTTAAAAATCGATAATTTATCAAATGAGCTACTTTGTGAAATTTTTCAATATGTAAAAACTCCTGAAAATTTGGTTTCAGATTAAGATTTAAGCGCATCTAAATATTTTTCTGAGGATGGATTAATAGCCTTGGCAAATTCAATATTTCTACTTTGCTCTGTTGGTATTGAGGATAGCTTAAAGGTTACTGACTTAGATGTTAGCAAAGCCTACCATTAAAAGTTTTGGAATTTTCTCATGTTTGAATGTTAAGGAAAAAAATCTTAGTGATTTAGTTGAAAGAGGTATTGATTTTCTCTGCATCTAGTACTAATTAGGTGACTGCGTCGATAAAATTTAACCATTTGTGATCGGTACGGTCTACAAAGTTACTTTAGTGATTGCTGGAGAATTAAACTCCAGCAGGCTCTCTATTCAGTTCGTTTTCAACTTTTTGTAGTCTTTTAACGAGTTTTCCGATGTTGCGAAGGTGTACAGTATTTCTGTTGAAATCAACGATAGGTACTGCAGGTACCCCACGGTAGTTGCCAGGTTGTGTGATCGATTTAGAGATGCCGGATTTTGCAGCTATAGCAACATTTGAGCAGATACTCACATGGCCGGCTATCCCGACCTGACCGCCCATAATGACGTGGTTTCCAGTTTCACTAGATCCAGCGATTCCTGTTTGAGAGACGATAATGTTGTCTTCACCAATTTGAACTCCGTGTCCTATTTGAACAAGGTTGTCAATTTTTGTGCCGCGGCCGATGCGAGTAGATTTGAATCTTGATCTGTCGATTGTGCTATTTGCTCCAATTTCAACGTCATCTTCAATAGTAACAATCCCAACTTGACAGAGCTTTTGATGCTTGCCATTTTTATCGGTAGTTAATCCGAAGCCGCATGAGCCAATAACAACTCCAGGATGCAGGATAACGTTGTTGCCCACCTTGCAAAGTTCACGGATGGTCACATTTGGATGGACTAAGCAGTTTTCCCCGATAGATACACTAGCCCCCACATAGCATCCAGCGCCAATAAAAGTATTGTCGCCAATTTTTACATCTTGGTCGATAACGGCGTTTGGACCTATGGAAACATTTTTACCGATAAAGGCTGTATCATGGATAACAGCAGAAGGATGTGTTTCCGAGAAACCGGTGAGTTTATGGGTAACGCTGTGGAACGCTTCTAAAATAACCTGAAACGCTCTTGAGGGATCCTCATTGATCAGGAAATTCTTTTCTTTGACTGTTTCTTGTGGGGTGCTCACGAAGATTGCACCAGCACGAGAGCTTTTCATGACTTGTTCGTAGCGAGGATTTGCAAAGAAAGAAGCATCTTCAGGCTCGGCAGACTGCAAATCGGAGACGTTAGAGATAAGATACTCTGGATCACCTATTAATTTGGAATCAGTCATTTCCGCAATTTCTGCTAATGTGAAGAATTTTTTATGCATGAAGATACTCCTTACTTATGTATGCACTCGTTTACGAATTAGAATTTTCTAGCATGGAATCTAGAGTTTTCACTGTTTCATCAGTGATGTCTAAGGATTCAGTGAAGAAAAAGCATGCGTCTTCGTTTAGGATCATATCTAACTTCATTTTATCAGCAACTTTTTCTGCAGCTTCATTTACTTTGTCGGTCAGCTTTTGAACGATTTTGAAGTTTGCTTGGCTGAGTGTTTGGTAAAGTTGCTGTTGATTTTGTGCTAATTGCTGGTTGAGTGTACGGAATTTATGTTTAAGTTCCGCTTCAGCATCTGCAGAAAGACTGTCAAGATAGTCTTGATCGTCAAGTTTACTTGCGATTTCAGACA
The DNA here is from genome assembly GCA_036164375.1 of Chlamydiota bacterium. Classification (GTDB taxonomy): domain Bacteria; phylum Chlamydiota; class Chlamydiia; order Chlamydiales; family Criblamydiaceae; genus JAYZJO01. The sequence goes on from JAYZJO010000035.1 coordinate 20,357, forward strand.
TTTCTTTCTCTTTACTTTGTAGCATTTGCTCAGCTTGTTTCTTTAGTGCTTCGAAAGAGGTTTGTTCTTGTTTTCCCATTTTGGATTTTTCGACGCACTCTTTAAAGTTGATAACGCCGATATGTAGTTCACCGTTTCCAGCGGCAGATAGTTGTTCAGGGACTGCACTGCACAGCACTAATGCCGACAATGTTGAAAATAATATTGTGTTCAATTTACTGTATTTCTTCATTGTAAACTCCTTAAGTCTCGTTATAAGTCAACTGCTCTTGTAGTGATCTATTTCTAGCAATAGATTAAATGCAAGGGCTCCTTTAGAACTGTTAACAATCCAATATCAATAATTATTCGTTAACTGTCAATCAAATTATCACGCGGACACTCACTAAAAGCGGCCGCCAACGTTAAAGAAAAACCTTTTGATATTTGTGTCTTTTTTCTCGCGAATAGGATAACCCATACCTATAGTCAGTGGTGGTCCATTACCCATAATTTGTAACCTTAAACCGGCACCAACAGATACATTAAAGTTGCCAAAACTCCAACGTGTTTCGTCAAGGAATCCAGCATCGACAAAAGTAAAGGCGTCGACGATAGGCCACAGCTTGAGTTGGTATTCAGCAGAAAGCATCTGCATTGAGATACCCCCTTTGGGATCGTCGGAATCTTTAGTTTTTGGCTTTCCAGTTTTTGGGTCTATTTTTACGCTTCCATCTGGATTTAATTTAACTTCTTGAAATTTTGGTCCTAGTCTATAAGGGCGGTAACCTCTGATTTCGCTTTCTCCTCCCAAGAATAGACGCTCGTCGAGAGGTAAATCGTTGAAGCTTGTATGTGCAAGCGGTTGAATAAAGCGAGCATCAGCACGAAACTTTAACACACCTCGGTCGCCAACTGGGTAGTAGAGTGTGTTGAGGTATGCAAGCCCAACAAAAGCAAAGTCGCCCCCTACACCAGCGATTTCATTTTCAAGTCGCGATCTAAAGCCGTTGCTCGGACGCATAATACTGTCCGTTGAATCATACATGAAAGTGCAGCCTATGGCAGAGATGATTCCTTTGTCGCGTCTCGCTTGTTCTCGAAGTTCGAAACTTGCGTTGTGGTCGACATCGATATCTGCATAACGGAAACGGTAGTGAATACCTAAATTTACGAATGCATTTAGGTCGTAAACCCCATGAAGGTTCAAGCCGGAAGCATTGATTTCATAGTCGTCAGAGATGTAGCGGTTGCTTGAACGGTCGATATCGAAACCAATTGTCCACGGTGTATCTTTGAAGTAAGGTTTGGTCCAAGAGAATATGTATTTTCGGCTGGAAGCTCCAAAAGTAGCAGTAAAGTGAGCGTATTCACCTCCACCACGGAGTGCGCGTGCGCCTTTGGTTAGAGCGCAGCCAAGTCCAGCGATATTGAAGTTCTTTTCTGTGATATTGAACCCAGCGAAAATATTTTCTGCCGTGCTGAATCCGGCAAAGGCGCTAAAGTTTCCGGTTCCCGTTTCTTCTACTTCAATATGTACGTCGCGATAGTTGCCGCCAAGGCAAGAGTGATCATGTTCGGAGCGAACAGCGTAAACGTTTACATTTTCGAAATATCCAATATTTTGTAGTCGACGTTCAGTGAGTGTAAGTTTGTCGAGGTTAAAGACTTCGCCTGGGGTGAGGAGGGTTTCGTGAAGGATGACTCGGGTTTGTGTAGAGCAGTTTCCGATCACTTTAATAAGGCCAACGCAATATTTTTCACCTTCTTCGATAGTGAAGTGCACTGAGTAAGTGCGGTCGTTGCACTCAAGTTTTGGCTCAAAGTTTACGTTTGCTTCGATGTAGCCACATCTGCCGTATAAATTTGTGATGTTTTGAAGAGTGCTACGAATTCTTTCTGGTGAATAGGGTTTGCCCTTTTTAATACGCATTTGTTGGGCAATTTTTTCTTTAGGAAAAACTGTGTTGCCTTCGACAGTAATGCTTCCGAATCTGTAGCATTCTCCTTTGCAGGCAGAAATTTTGATAATGATTCTATTGGGGGTGGTTGATTCGATGACATCAAGGTTAACTTCAGCGTCTGCGTATCCGTTATTTTGGAGATAGTTGAGGACGATGAACTGATCTTGTTGGATCATTTCTTCATTGTACGTCCCTTCATCAGTGAGCATACTGAAGAAAAAGTGGTATTTTTTGGTGATCATCAGCTCGAGAAGATCTCTTTCTTCTTGTTTCGTGAAACATTCGAAAACGATTTTTTCGATACGTCCTGCGCGGCCTTCGTTAATGCAAATGCTGACATCTACTTCATTGGAGTCTTCGATAGGTGTAACTTCGTAGCTAAGTTGTGCTTCGAAGTAACCATTTTTGACATAATAAGCCTTAACTTTGTGGAAGGCTTTATTGAAGGAATGGGTGTCAAATACGGATGTTTGAGTGATTCCAAGTTCCTTGTTGAGAGTGCTTGCATCAACGTGAGTGTTACCTTGCCAGTTTAGATTCCGGATTGTTGGTTTGGGCCACACCTTAATAGTAATGTTCATTTGGCCGTTGACAGACTCGATGTGGGGTTCAACGCGGCCGTACTCACGAGCAAGAGTTTTGAGGTCTAGGTCGAAATCGGCTTGCGAGAAGAAATGGTTAGCCTTTGTTTTAATTCGTGCTACAACATTTTTTTTATGATATGAAGCAAGTGATTTAGGTCCAAAAACTTGGATGTCAACTTTTGAAATCGGCTGGTTGTCGTATTGAACGATTTCCGCTTGTGCCGGGTTGCAGTGGACGAAACTTCCAGCAGCAAGTGTAAGCGCTATGGAATAAATTCGTAGATTTTTGATCATATGGCCTCAATATTATGTTGTGTATCGCTGTGATTAGGTTTACGAATCGGGTTTTATCATAAGCAATTTCATAAAAAAATTGCAAGGGCCTTAAAAAATAAAAATTTCAGGTTGTTTTTTTTGTTAGTGAAAAAAAAGAGGGTGTTGTGAAGTAAAAAATTGTAGTTATAGTTGATTGCGCCCCATAAAGGCTCGTGCGAGCGTGCCTCCGTCAATATAGTCTAAAGAACTCCCCATAGGAATGCCAAAAGCTAAACGCGAAATAGTAATATCTAAATTAGCTAATTCTTTTTTTAGGTATAGAGAGGTAGCGTCACCTTCGAGGGTTGCATCGAGACCAATTACAACTTCTTTGGTTTTGTTTTTCGCAATGCGTTCAATGAGTTGGTTGACTTTAAGTTTTTCTGGGCCGATACCTTCCATTGGGGAGAGAAGTCCGCCTAGTACATGGTAAAGTCCTCTGTATTCGCCTGTGGACTCAATAGGGTAGACTTCACGAATTGTTGGAATTACGCAAATGATGCCAGAGTTGATGCGTTCATCGGTACAGAATAAGCACGCGTCGTCATCAAGGATGCAGCCGCACTCATCGCAAAATTTAGTTTTAAATTGGAGTTCTTGTATCGCACTCGCCATTTCGTTAAGGTGGTCCGGCTGCCATTCGAGCATTTGAAAAGCGTACCTTTCAGCGGTTTTGTTGCCAACGCCAGGGTAACGTTTCAAAATATTAATAAGTGTAATAAGGTGTTTGGGAAATTTCATAGCAGTCAAGTGTTTTATTGCAAAATTCATTGTAACTTGCGTTGACATATTCTTGGAAGAGAAAATGTCCTTTCAGGTTTCTAATGATTCTGATAAAATACTCTTTTTATACACAAGGGTGAAACTTTTTTTATTTTTTGAGGTTTATGGCTGCGAAACAGAAAATTGCTAGGATTGTTGGAGTAGGGTCTTACGTTCCTGAGCAGGTATTGACAAATGCTGATTTAGAAAAAATGGTAGACACTTCAGGGGAGTGGATCGTTCAACGAACAGGTATTGAGGAGAGAAGGATAGCAGGAGGGGCAGAAGCTTCATCTGATATGGGGATAGCCGCAGCTATAAAAGCCTTAGAGGTTAGTGGAAAGAGTGCCAGTGAAATAGATTTAATTATTGTTGCAACGATGACTCCTGATGTCATTTCCTCAGCAACGGCTTCACTTATTCAAGAAAAACTGAAAGCATCACGTGCTGGTGCAGTAGATATACAGGCAGCTTGCACAGGATTCATCTATGGTTTGTCTATGGCAAAAGCTTTTATTGAATCAGGTATGTACCAAAATGTTTTACTTGTCGCTTCAGAAAAAATGTCCTCTGTAACTGACTATACAGATAGAAGTACCTGTATTCTTTTTGGAGATGGTGCGTCGGCAGTTGTAATTAGTGATGAAGGAAAAGGGCTAGCTGTAGGAAATGTTTCTCTTGGCTCAGATGGAAGTTGCGCTGATTTGATCACTATTCCCGCAGGTGGTTCTCGCGACCCCATTACTAAAGAAAATATAGATAAAGGGATGCATTTCGTTAAATTAGAAGGAAGAGAAGTGTTTAAGCATGCTGTTAGGCGTATGGCCGGGGTTTGCAGTGAATGTTTACGACTTTCCAATATCGAGCTTGAAGATGTTGCTTGGCTTGTTGCTCACCAGGCTAACATGAGAATTATTGATGCATTGGCACGTAAACTCGATTTTCCAGAGGAAAAGATTATTAAAACAGTAAGTAAATATGGAAATACATCCGCTTCTAGCGTTCCGCTTGCATTGGATGAATTACTTGAAAATAAAGAGGTGAATCCTGGGCAAACGATATTGTTAACTGCTTTTGGAGCAGGATTGTCCTGGGGAGCAGCAACATTAAAAGTTATGAATGAGGAAAATTAAAATGCCAATAAATACAAAAATCGCTTTTATCTTCCCTGGTCAAGGGGCCCAATATGTAGGGATGGGTCAATCCTTTTTCGAAAACTCTTCAATCGCAAGAGAAACTTTTGAGGAAGCTGACGATCTCTTAGGAAGAAAATTATCAGACATCGTGCTCAATGGCCCTGACGATATTTTGACGCATACAAAAAATAGTCAAACAGGGATTTTTGTGATGAGTGTTGCTGCTCTTCGTGTGTTAAATCAGAACTTTCCCGAATTAAGGCCAAGTTACTGCGCTGGACTTAGTCTAGGTGAGTACACCGCTCTCCATGCCGCTGGAGCAATTAGTTTTGAAAATTGTTTGCCTCTTGTTCAGCATCGAGGGCAGTTTATGAATGATGCCTGTGAAAATACAGAAGGGACTATGGCTGTGATTTTAGGGTTAAACGCTGGTGTTGTCGAAGAAATTGTCAGTGATTTAAACATGCCCAATGATCTTTGGGTGGCAAACTTTAACTGTCCTGGGCAAGTTGTTATCTCTGGTACAGTGAAAGGAATTGAAGCGGGAACGCTAGCGGCTAAAGAGAAAGGTGCTAGAAGAGTGATGCCTCTTCAGGTGCACGGTGCATTTCATAGTGGCTTGATGAAAGAAGCTGAGGAAAGATTAAAGCCTTATGTTGAAAGTGCAGATATCAAACAAGGGACGGCTAGCCTGGTCATGAATGTAACAGGGGCTGTAGAGTCAGCTGTCGATTTAATCAAAAAAAATCTTGTAGACCAAGTGACGCATTCTGTTCGATGGGAGCAGGGAATTAGAAACTTAATCGAACAAGAGGTTGATTTATTTATAGAGATTGGCTGCGGTAAAACTTTATCGGGATTTAACAAAAGAATTGGCGTTAAAGTTCCGACAATATCGATTGAAGAGCCAGAAGATTTAGCAAAAATAGCAGAATATTTGGAGTAATCATGGCAAAGTTAGAAGGAAAGACGGCAATTATTACAGGAGGTACTGCGGGTATCGGCAGGGGAATTGCTATTAAAATGGCTGAAGAAGGGGCGAGAGTACTCATTTTTGGGAGAAATGAACAACGTGGAAATGAAGTTGTTGATGAGATTAAAAATGGGAGTGGTAGTCGCGAAGCAGTTTTTTATCAAGTCGATGTTGCTAATCACAGTGAAGTTGGTAATGTTATAAAAGAAATCCTTAGGCAAGAAGGTAAAGTTGATATTTTAATTAACAATGCTGGAATCACTCGTGATCAATTGCTTATGCGTATGAGCGAGAAAGACTGGGATGATGTTATGGATATAAATGTTAAATCTTGCTACAATCTCTCTCATGCTCTTGTCAGACACATGATGAAGGTGCGTAGTGGTAAAATTATAAATATTAGCTCGGTGGTTGGGATTACTGGTAACACAGGGCAAGCTAACTACGCAGCGTCTAAAGCAGCAATTATTGGTTTTACGAAAGCTTTAGCTAAAGAGCTTGCATCAAGAGAAATTTGTGTTAATTGTGTGGCTCCAGGTTTTATCGACACACAAATGACTGAAGTGCTAAATGAAGAGCAGCAAAAGGCCACTCTTGCGCAGATACCAATGGGACGTATGGGAAGCACTGATGATATTGCTAACGTAGTTTTATTTCTGTCGGGGTCAGAATCTGACTATATCACAGGACAAGTGCTCACTGTTGACGGTGGCATGGTCATGTAAGTTTTTTTAATTAATCGAGTCACTACACAATACTGCTTGTGACTCTTACAACATGAGGTTTTATTATGGTTAACGAAAGCGAAGTAATCGATATCGTTGTCGAGCAATTAGGTGTTGATAAAGATGATGTAACAGCAGAGAAATCTTTTGTAGAAGATTTAAATGCGGACTCTTTAGACCTAACGGAGCTTATTATGACTTTCGAAGAACGTTTTGGATGTGAAATCCCACAGGATGAGGCTGAAAAGCTAAAGACCGTTGGCGATGCAATCAAGTTTATCGAAGCTAACAGTAAGTAATTCTTATAGCGGCGATTCTCGCCGCTACTTTTTTTAATATGATCTCAACAAAAATGATTCTAAATACATCTCTTTCCATGATATTTTTTATTCGAGGCAAAGTGTCGAAATAACTTCAGCTGTACAGATAAACTGAAGATTTATACTAATTGAAAATTTAAATAATACAACTGATGTAATCAGATGTCGCTTTCATACTTGCTCTCCCAATGGTTAAGAAAAGCCTTATATTACATCACTTGTATTATTTAAATTTTCAATTAGTATTAGTTATCCGGACATCTGAATTCTCTTAAATACTTTGTAATTTTTTTATCGTTCTTATCGTTGAAAAGTACGACCTAAAAACCCGTCAATCACGCTAGGCAAACTACCCCCAAAAAAATCTCGAATTGAGCTTTATACTGAATAAAACTGGAAATTACGCTCGATAACCATTCTTTTTGCCTCTGACTTTGTGTGCGATCTTGATAATTTGTCTAAGTTACCTATGATCTCCACACTATGTCAGAAGCAAAAATCCCTAACCATCAAGCGTAATTTTCAATTTCATTCAGTATAAACAAAGGTGAAACCAAATGCATAACACATTTCAAAAAAAACGTTATTTTTTATTGCTAAATTTACATTATAGTGATAACCATACCAAAATAATGCGTAAATTAGCCTCTTTACTGAAGAAAATTGGAGAACAAAATGAACGTTTCCCCCGATAACTGTAGTGAAACAATCAGCACCCCTACACCTCTACCCTCAAAAGAAATAGTCCTCAAGTTTAACCCCAGAATTTACTCGCAATTTGAATCATGTATTCAAGGGAATGCTCCTATTAACAAATACTGGAAAGAACTTCAGATTCTATCAATAAGTACTTCATCAAAACCTCAAGACAGAGCTTTTCGAATTTTTTCGACGGTTTTGAAAATTAATCAAATACTCAATATGCATCCTACACTTTTTAATGAATGGCATGACATGCTCAAAAGTGGATCGCTAACGGTGAATCGTCCAAATACTCCCCCTCACAACTATAACTTCAGCACAATCCTCCAACTTGCCCAAACAAATAAAAAGCACTTTGAAATTGAAATCAGGGAATTTGACCCATTAAAAGATGATACTACAAAAATTTCTAAAGACATAGCAGCAATTTCTAAAGAAGCTGTTGGCATGAGTTATGAATTAAAGTACTATGAAAGGACTCTCAGTGCTGAGAATACGTTATGCCTACTGGCGATATGTGACTCAACAGTTGTAGGTTGTTTGATGGGATCATACGTTGAAGTTAAAGTTGATCACCATCGTCCTTTACATGTTATTCATTTCACTTTCTTAGGAAGGAAAGCAAACTATCCGGGCATTAATCTATGTACATCATTAGAAACAAATGCAATGAAAATCTACGAAAAATTCCCTAGTGCCGAGTATTTCACATTATGTATGTTACCTGATAATACTCACACCTTATCTCACTACAAACAATTAGGTTTTGCTGACATTGAAACCGTCAGCCAGGGATTTAGAGGGAGATCCACGTTATTTCTAAAGAAAAAAATTTCTAACGATGAAAATCTACCTTCACCGAAATATGCACATGTAAGTGCAGCCGTGAAAAGCGATCGTATAGAAAGGTTGGGATTCACCCCACAAATCGCTTAAGTCTAATACCAATCCCAATAAATAAAGCTCCGACCTGGAGTACGGCATTGTATTTATTCTAATATCTGAAAGAGAAATTTTAAGACTAATTAAAAAGCCAGCTGTAATTCGATTACAGCTGGCTCCCAAACTATTGAATGAACAACTACGCTTTTGCTGTAGCTGGCTCGTTTGATGGGCTAGGTGTTGAACTATCTTCACCTGTTAGTTCATTGTACTGAGTGTTCAATGAACGAACAGAGTTCATCCACGCAAGGATAACACCAATAACAAGCACTGATGACAATGGAGTCACAGCAGCTAAACCACCTAACATAGGGATCATAACGTTGTAGAATAAAGCTCCCCCTGATTTACCTAATCGGGCACCGACGACGTCGATAGCAGCTTTTCCTTTAACTTTTGATTCCTGATCAAGAGGAATGTATGACATTTCCTTTGTCGGGTCAAATAGGGAGTACTTTGTCGACTTACTTGCAATATTTTGGAACATTCCAAGCATAACAGCTAAAAAGACAGTTGTCGTTCCCATTGATGCTGCAAACCCTTCGAATGTACTCTTAAACAGCACAAATGCGAAGAAAATAGATCCTGTCACAAGAAGTGCAAGAGGTGTCAACATTGCCGCTTTACCCCAGCTTGTACGACGGATGATGTTACCGCCAACAAATGTCATCAACACGGTAATAAACCCTGTAACGGTAGAGAAGATCCCCATGAAGGCACTATACTCGTTTTCAGTTGGGAACTGGATTTTAAGCTGACTTTTCCAAACAACCTCAACAAGGTTAATTGACATACCATAACCGATAACGAGGATGGCGATATTTCTTAGGTACTTTGAACTTGCCAAAAACTTAAGACTCTCACCTATAGACATTTTTGGTTTTGACTTTTTCTTCTTGCCAGTGCCTTCTTCTGGATCATAAAAACGCTTATCTGTAAGAACATTTTTATTCATCCACCAGTAAGCAGCTACAATAAGTAAACTTGAAACAACAAACATACCCATTAGGTAGTTAAGAGTTGTTTGCCAGCGCACTTCTCTAGCAAGACCTTCACCCAATTGAGAGAAATAGTATATGCATGGTCCTGAAAACATTAATGCAATATTGAAAAAGAGAGTGAAGATCGTGTAAAAACGCTTAGCTTCTTTTGTCTTAACGATTTCATTAGCAAAACCCCAGAACATCAATGAAAGTACTGCACTTCCCCATAGTTCGGAACCAATGTAAAATACTGCGTATGTCCAGTTTCTGAAGCAACCCACAAGTCCTGCAAGACCATTAGGCAATACTGTAAGAAGGTAATCAGCAGTAGCGTGTGGATGCATTGCATCTCTAAAAGGATAAATCAAAATAGGAAATAACCCAAAAAAGAGAATGAAAGGCGCGATAGTTACGTAGAATAACTTTTCTTTACTTAAGCCGTTACTAAGCTTAGAGTAAATAAGCATAAATAGAATCGCACAAGGAACTGTACCCCAAAGTTTTAAAAACGGAATCGCTTCTGCACTAATCGCTGAAACGATAATTGTATCCTTGGTGTCTCTTAGGATTGTATAGTTAAAAGAAATACAAAATGCCATAATAAGCATCGGGATAAGCTTTTTAAGCTCATAGTTATGGACTGGCCAAACAGCTGACCTAAGCTTCCCAAAGGAAGCCTCACTATTTTGTGTCATGAGATAGACCTCATACAGGTTAATCGTTAATAATAAATGACTTTTACCCTGACATACTCTGACAGGGATTTTGCCCGTTTTTGGAAAAAATTCCGAACAGGATCACGGGGATAGTGTTTAATAATTATTTTTCAGAACACTATTCAGAAGATTACAATAGAACCGCAGCCTTTTGATTGCAAGTGAAAAAGAATGGCCTGGTACTGTTTTATGAAATAGATCAAGGCACTTGATCGTAAAACTTAAGAAAAAGAACACGCACCATCCATGGCGCGCATTACCAAAACAAAAAATTGTAGAGAAGCGAAATTAAAACCAGTAAAAATTAATCATCTTCATTCATATTACTGAGTGAATCATTAATCTCATCAAGCTGTCGCTTATTTTCCGCAATAGCTTTATTAGATTCTTCAATAGCTTGAATATTACGCCTGATTGCACGCGTGCTTAACTCTACTGCCTGTCTGTTGCAGTGAATTGCTCTAGTGCTTTCATCAACCATGTTATTCATCTTCTGAACAATACCGCAGCTAGATAAAGTTAATGCCAAGATAGGAAAAATAAACAGTGATCGTATCATCACGAGCCTCCAATATACCTAAGGCCTTTTTTAATCGGGGTTAGTTTTTTTTTCTACAAGAAAATTCAATACAAAATCTCAAACAGGCATTACAGTCCTAAAAACCAATGTTATAGATATAGTTAAAAAAAAGAAATCCCGAAACTTTTGTTAATATTTCCTTCTCTTAATTGATATCAATCTAAATCAAGAAAGCCACAATAAAGTCCCCCTGACGTGCTCATTTGATCACTTTTGACAGTGAGATCATGGAAAAGATGTTGATTTACAGCGTCTACGATGAATGTGTAAAATTTTACAATGTTAAAGATGATTCTCAGTGTAAAATGAGTACTGCAGAAGTCATGATAGTGAGTATTGCAAGTGCACAATTTTTTTATGGAAATTTTCGTAGAGCAAGGTTGATTCTTAAATATGGACGACTTATGAAGCATGTTCTTAGTGAATCTCAACTTAATAGAAGGTGGCATGCTATTAAAGAGGAATTATGGTATGCAATTTTCTTTTTATTAGCAGAGATCAATAAAATATTACGACCTCCAACTAAATATTTTGCGATTGACAGCTTCCCTCTTCCCGCATGCGAAAAAAAGCCCGAAGTTATCGATGCAAGTTATATCAAGGAAGGCAGTTTTTAGGTTACTGTAAGTCTAAAAAACTTAATTTTTTTGGCTTAAAAGTGCACATAGTCGTCAATGAGCATGGTGTACTTTGTG
>JAYZJO010000036.1:0-52047 GCA_036164375.1 Chlamydiota bacterium
AAGCGCTTATTGCTAGTAAGGCAAGTGTTCATATGGCCATGAATGATGGAACTACACCACTACACGTTGCCTCTCAAAATGGATGCCTCCACATTGTAGAAGCTCTTATTGCTACTGGGGCTGACGTTAATCTGAAGAGCAATGATGGCTTTACTCCACTATACATTCCCTCTCAGGAAGGACACTTCGATATCGTAAAAGCTCTTATTGCTAATGAGGCAAGTGTTGACATGGCCATGAATGATGGAACTACCCCACTATTCATTGCCTCTCAAAATGGACACCTCCACATCGTAGAAGCCCTTATAGCTAGTAAAGCAAGTATTGACATGGCTCGTGATGATGGAGCCACACCACTATGCATTGCCTCTCAAAATGGACACCTCGATATCGTAAAAGCTCTTATTGCAGCTGGGGCTGATGTTAATCTGGAGACCACTAATAGCGTTACTCCACTATTCATTGCCTCTCAGGAAGGACACTTCGATATCGCAAAAGCTCTTATTGCTAATGAGGCAAGTGTTGACATGGCCAGGAATGATGGAACTACCCCACTATTCATTGCCTCTCAAAATGGACACCTCCACATTGTAGAAGCTCTTATTGCAGCTGGGGCTGACGTTAATCTGGAGACCAATAATGGTGTTACTCCACTAAACATAGCCTCTCAGAAAGGATACCTCGATATCGCAAAAAAACTTGTCCTTGCCAGAGCATTTGGGAATTACAGTTCCTCAAATTCAACGTCTCAACCTCGTACAAGAACTAATTACCCCTAAAGCAGCAGTATTCATTTTTTTTGAAAAAACTCCTACTTGAACAAGTAAGTTTACGTCAATAGGACTAAAGAATGTAGAATCTCACAAAGCAACGAAACTCTACTCGACCCTTCCTTTCGCCCCTATAGCAAACTTATTTTTTCAAATGCATATAAATACTGTTCATCATATTTTCACATTAAACCTCAAAACTAAATACTCAAAAATTATTTATTAACAAATAAAAAAAACACCTTTTTTTCATTTGATTTCAATAACAAGTATAGTCATAATTACTTTTAATTTATTTATATTACAAAAAAAACAGGTCTTATTATGGTTAAATCTATATCAAAACAAAATCTTAACACCCAACCTATAACAGTTATACAAACTGCAGAATCTAATACCTCATTTTTTCACAAGCTCCCGATCGAACTTAGGATGGAAATTGCCCATTATCTCAACCCATTAGACTTATGGAATTTTAGACAAACTTGTAAAGCAGCAAAAATTTTAACGGATGACGTTTTGTTTATAAAATTATTTTATGAAAAACTTGGTATTACAAATGATGACTCCCCTCCACCTTTTTCTAAATGGATGCACAAACTAACTAAAAATATAGGCCAATTTTACATAAAGCTTAACATTGACCCCGCAAATAACTTAACAACCTTATTAGAGGAAATATGTAAATCTAACCTAACACCCTACCTAGCCCCCATTAATAGTTATACGAAATCTCTCCGAGGTCTTACATCTGAAGAACAATCGATACTAATGAAAGTCCTTCCATCTTTTGAACAAATGGACAGTTTAACAAATCTCTTTACTAAAGAAGAAACAAAAAGTATCGTTATAAGTGATTTAGCCCAAAATGCCCTTAAAGAAATAAATGCCTCCAACTTTTATTTAGCACACTTTTTGGGAGTAGAGATTGAACCTCAACACTTCAATTCTTTAATTAGTAATGAAAAGCTGAAAGGTAAATCCTATGAAATTGAAGAACTTGGCAAGATTATTGAGTTAATAGTTAATCGCATAAATCCAATAGAAACAGAGCTTTTGAGTAGAGCTTCTGCAAGAGGAGTTCTGGCTATCGTTAATAAGCTTATTGAAGGAGGATTGAGTGCTGATCAAGGGCATGAGCATGGAGCGCCCCCACTATACTTTGCCTCTCAAGAAGGACACCTCGATGTCGTAGAAGCTCTTATTGCAGCTGGGGCTAACGTTAATCTGAAGACCAATGATGGTGATGGCGTTACCCCACTAATAATAGCCTCTCAAAAAGGACACCTCAATATCGTAAAAGCTCTTATTGCTAATGAGGCAAGTGTTGACATGGCCATGAATGATGGAACTACCCCACTATACTTAGCCTCTCAAAAAGGACACCTCAATATCGTAAAAGCTCTTATTACTGGTAAGGCAAATGTTAACATGGCCGTTGATGATGGACTTCCCCCACTATACGTTGCCTCTCAAAAGGGACACCTCGATATCGTAAAAGAACTTATAGATAGTCAGGCAAGTGTTAATATGGCCAGTAAGGATGGATTTACAGCACTATACGTTGCCTCTGAAAACGGATACCTCAATATCGTAAAAGCTCTTATTGCAGCTGGGGCTGACGTTAATCAGCAGAACCATCAAGGTGCTACCCCACTAATGATAGCCTCTTTTAAAGGAAACCTCGATGTCGTAGAAGCTCTTATTGCAGCTGGGGCTGATGTTAATCTAGAGAGCAATAATAGCGTTAATCCACTATACATTGCCTCTCAAAAGGGACACCTCAATATCGTAAAAGCTCTTATTGCTAGTAAGGCAAATATTGACATGCCCCTTAATGATGGAACTACCCCACTACTCATAGCCTCTCATCAAGGATACCTGGATATCGTAAATGCTCTTATTGCAGCTGGGACTAACGTTAATCTGCAGAACCATCAAGGTGCTACCCCACTAATGACAGCCTCTTTTCAAGGATACCTCAATATCGTAAAAGCTCTTATTGCAGCTGGGGCTGACGTTAATCTGCAGAACCATCAAGGTGCTACCCCACTAATGATAGCCTCTTTTCAAGGAAACCTCGATATCGTAAAAGAGCTTATTGAAGCCGGAGCGAATGTTAACATGGCCAGGAATACTGGAGCTACCCCACTATTCATTGCCTCTCTAAAAGGACACCTCGGTATCGTAGAAGCTCTTATTGCAGCTGGAGCTGATGTTAATCTGGAGACCAATAATGGCGTTACTCCACTAACCATAGCTTCTGAAAATGGACATCACCAGATCGTAAGGAAACTTGTCTGCGCCTATGCTTATGGTAATTATAGTTTCTCAAATTCAACGTCTCAAGATCGTAAAAGGACTAATTACCGCTAAATCAGCAGTTTTGAATTTTTTGAAAAAACTCCTGTTTGAACAAGTAAGGTTACGCCAATAGGGTTAGAATAAAGCGGAAGGTTAGTTTTCAACTTCCGCTTTGATGTAAAATTTAGTGATAGTCACCTTCTGCTTTATTACTCCGACTCCATTTCTATCGACAGATTAACTTTTTAAGATACATAATAAACACAATGAATTAAACTGACAAAAAAATCATTTTCAATAAAACAAAAAAAACATGGTTAACTCATTAACAACATTTAATAATTCATGCAACACAGCCAGCGTAAGTGACGGTAAACCGTACAGTAACGACAGATCAACTGACACATTTCAAAATAGTGAAACAAACGAATACGCTACTTCCGCACTAATGATAGCCACTCAAAATGGACACACTGATATCGTAAAGAAACTTGTCCTAGAAGGAGCAAACGTTACTTTGAACGACAATGATAAACACTCTCAAAAATTGTATGTAGACACTTTAAAAAAAATCATTACCGCCGCAGCAAAAGTTAATCGAAAAACAAAATGATAGAACTGCTCGACTACTAACCGCTATTGAACATCTAGCTTGCAGTATAGTAAAAATACTTGTTGAGACTGGAGCAGATAAAGATGAAGAGACTGATTTTGGAGATACTCCAACACTGTTAGCTTCTATGATCGGACTTCTCGACTCCCTAAGCCAAGTTTAAATGAAACCTAACGAACAGTATTCAATCTAATATATTACTGGAAGAAGTTGGGAACCTTCCAGTAATTCCTTCTCATGTGTCATGCCAACAAATGAAGCTATAAGATTAGATTTGCATAAATAACCAGCGCTTGATAAAATATTGAGTATTAAAAACAACAAAAAGCTAAATTTACGGTAATCCATGAGTGAAATTCAAAATATAAGACAACAATCTCAATTTGAAGCAAATGCATCAACTACTGATGAGGGTCGATCACTTTATCAGAAAGAAACTACTTTAGCAGCGAGAATCATTCGAAGTCACCACAATATTTATACAAATCCGAGACCCTTAACAGAAGGGCATATTTTCGAAGTCAAAAAACAACTGCAACCTTTGATTCCTTCCTTTTTTGACAGTGAAATCCCTGAAGGCCACTGTAAAGAAGAGTACTTTCACACTTTAGTTGACTATATCACTAATTCTGCAGTCCTTGACCCTGAAAAAAAATTAAAATCGTTAACGATTATCGAAAAAATCGTTAACGATGAAGAGTGCTTTAAAAAAATTAACAACGCTTTTATTTCGGGAATAATTAATAAATAGTCTATTCTCTCTTTCATTCTTTTGGCCTATCGACTGCCTGTACTCAAATTCTGATAGGCCTACTTATGTTCCTTTATTTTAAATACATCAATTTTTGCCACATACCAATCGTAACAAAATAGAAATACGATACTTATTTTTTGGCCCAAATCAAGAGTTTTGGCACCAAAATTGCAGGTATTTTCATGATAAATAGCGTAATTTATTGGCTATTATAATAAGGATATTACTCATGAAAAACTTAATGTATTCATTTATATTCTCATTACTCATCTTCATAAATGGCAGTGCTTTAGCAAATGACAACAGCTTATTTTTTGAAGAGGATGGAAGGAACTGGGTATACGCAGGAAAAACCCATGTCGGTGAGCAAACATTCGTTCCTGAAGATGACGATCCTAAGAACTGGTATGAAGCAATCATCCTACATTACATTCCCGCAAGAAATATCCCATTAGAAATGTACTATGAAACTTTTATGAAAGTACTCAACGAAAAATCAGGGAACGCCTTCCGCTCAGAGGTTATACAAAACGACGAAAACACTTTAATTTTTGAATGGTGGATCGACCCCAATACTCCCGGTGCACAGCATGGCTGGATCAAAGTCTCAAAGACAAACTTTGGACTTCAGTTTTTCAGGTATACAACAAAGAAAATAGAAGAAGTTGATAATATCAAATCTCAATGGAAAGAAATTTTAAGAAAGTACAACTTTAAAATTACCCCAGAAAGAATTAATTACAACGTCGATTTTACACTAGATGGTCGCGACTGGATTGTCGCTGATGACTCCAAAATGAATAAAATTTTTTATTTAAATGGAGAAAATGAAGACAACTGGTCAGAGCGCTTTTCCATCAGTTTATTCGATCACTCAGGTGTAAGCCCTTATACTTTTTATCACAATACCATCGCTGACTTAAATTTACGGTCTGGTATGAAGGTTAAATCAAAAATCATCCAATCCGACAATGAAAGCATCTTCTTTGAATGGTGGTTCCCTGAGCGCCCACACTCTCAGCGTGAATGGTACAAGTTGAAATATATTGCACCAAATTTAGCATCAGGAATAAAATACACTATGAAAAATTCGGCTAACGTAGTAGATAGCCGTAATACATGGGAAAAAATTATTGATAATGCTAGCCCAAATATTAATTTTAAATACAACATTGTAGTCGATAGAAATTATTCAAAAAACTATGTAAAATAAGGCAAATAAATGAAGGCGATAGTCAAAAGTAAAGCTGAAGAAGGTCTCTGGTTAGAAGAGGTTCCCATTCCCGAAATTGGAGATAAAGACGTTCTAGTTAAAGTTAGAAAATCAGCGATTTGTGGCACAGATGTTCACATCTACAAATGGGATGCTTGGTCACAAAAAAACGTTCCTGTCCCTCTTATCATTGGTCATGAATTCATGGGCGAAGTTGTCGAATTGGGTAAAAGTGTCACCGATATCTCTGTGGGAGACCGAGTCAGTGCCGAGGGGCATATCACATGTGGCATCTGCCCAAACTGTAGAACTGGTAAAAAGCACTTGTGCATGAACACCCGGGGTATTGGGTACCATACAAACGGGACATTTGCAGAGTATGCTGCGATACCTGCGGAAAACATTTTTAAACTTCCAAACTTTATAGCCGATGACATTGCCGCTGTTTTTGACCCTTTTGGTAACGCGGTCCACACAGCTCTTTGCTTCCCACTAGCTGCCGAAGACGTTTTAATTACAGGAGCAGGACCTATCGGTATCATGGCTGCAGCTATTGCAAAAAAGGCTGGAGCGCGAAACGTTGTTGTAACCGACGTTAACCAGTACAGACTTGATCTCGCCCACAAAATGGGTGCTACAACAGTTGTCAACGTAGCTACTACAAACCTTAAAAAGGCTATGGAAAGTATAAATATCGAACATGGATTCACCGTTGGTCTTGAGATGTCAGGAAATAGACAAGCCTTTTGTGACATGCTCGAAAACATGCGTCACGGCGGTAACATCGCATTACTTGGTATTTTGCCACCCGACTGCACAATTGATTGGGACCTTGTCATCTTCAAAATGCTCAATATAAAAGGAATTTATGGGCGTGAAATTTTCTCTACATGGTATCAGATGACTCACCTTGTTGAAAGTGGTTTAGATATTTCTCCGATGATTACCCACCACTATCGCTACGAAGACTTTGAAAAAGGCTTTGAAGCTATTTTTACAGGGCAATCAGGTAAAGTCATTCTCGACTGGTAGCATAACACCCTTGTTTAGGCATTAGTTTAGTGGGCATTTTTATTCTTGAAAAATTAGAGTTACTTCTCTAAATTGAGTTGAAAAATGTCCATTTTACTAAATAACCTAAAGGAATTGAATATGCCTAAAGTATCCAATGAAAAAAGCACAGAATATTACTATCAGCAAATGATAAGTAAAAAAGAATACCAAGAAAACCCCTACACCTTCATAGTAAATGATTTAATTAATCGTGGAACAGGGTTATGTCTTAGCGATGACGGAAAACGTGAAATGGCTATGAAGGCCCTTGGGAATTTTGACGAAGTGGTTAACAAAGAATTTATCACCGATCTTGCTGAAAAGCGCTTCTCTAAAGAGCCAAACCACGAAAAAATCATGGATTGCTTTAAAAAATCCTTGGAGATCAAAGAATTTAATATGTACTTCGATGCAGGAAGAAAGCAGTGTCGAGAAGACTGGCTTGCTACTTCCCTTAATATATTCAGAGACTCCAAAAATTTACGCCTCTATAGCACCTCTGCATGTAATGGCGACGAATAGCTCGCACTAACCACAAATTACGAGATACGTTTTGCATTAATGATGACAATAAGGCTGCTGAGCACCATAGCAGCCGCTGCAAACAAGGGTGACAGCACCCCTTGGGTAGCCATGGTCACCCCAATAATATTATAAAAAAATGCCCAGAACAGATTTTGCTTAATGATTTTTTGACCTTTTAGAGCAAGTTCTCTTATTTTTGGGACAATTGTCAATGTGTCAGATGTCAATACAATATCTGATACATGGATTGATATATCTGATGCTGAAACAACCGACATTCCAATATCTGCTGTTGTTAACGCCGGAGCATCGTTGATACCATCTCCCAACATGGAAACAATTTCGCCGCTCTTCCGCAATCCATCAATGTAATTTCGTTTGTCTAAAGGGTGACATTCAGCGTAAAACTCATCAAATCCACAGTATGCAGCAACAGATTTAACAGCAGACACATTGTCTCCAGACAGTAACACCCTTTTCAGTGTACTGAGAGATGCAAGCACCCCGGGGGCCTCCCCCTTAATTTTATCTCCCAATGTTATTGGGTAAATGTCGCTTCCTTTTTTTGAAAAATATGCTACCGTACATCCTTCGAGAGATTTCACGAAATCCTCGCTTACGGCTGCTCCCTCTTGCAAGAGCAACTGCTTAGAGCCAAAAAGGTAAGTCTCTCCATGAACGCTGCCCTTCATCCCTTTCCCTATAATTTCCTCTATATCATCAAGAGGAATCGGTTTTTCTCTTATCTCAGAAGAGGTCGAATAGGCAATCGGATGATTGGAATGAGAAACGAGACTTTTAAGAATCGCAAGATCTCTATTTGGAACACTTTGTAATCCATCAATAATATGAAAGCACCCCTCTGTGATCGTCCCTGTTTTATCACATGCAAACACTGTTTCTTTGCCGATAAGATTTAAACTCCCTCTATTTCGAACAAGCGCTCCAATATTAGCCATTGCACGAATCATATATGCTTCAGCAAGCGGAGCTGCAATCCCTATTGCACAAGGGCACGAAATTAATAACACGGATACGGCCCTCACTATTGACTCTTCAAACACCCCATTCGATATGTACGATAAAACAGCTGTAAGTGAAGCAACTGAGACTACCACGGGCACAAACAACTTAATGACACTATCGGCTGCTCGAATGTACTTTGTTTTATTTGTCACATCAGCCTCGACGACATCAATAATCTTATGTAAAGCCGTCTCTTCGAGTGTATTAGATACTCTATATGTTAATGATCCATTTTGAATAAAAGTCCCCCCTAGCAGACCATCCCCTTTCGCTTTTTTCCTAGGAAGCGACTCTCCAGTCATTAGCGACTCGTCGCAAACTCCTTCACCAGAAACAACGACGCCATCAAGGACAATTTTTTCTCCTGTTACCACCATAAGCTCATCACCTACTGAAATATCTTTGATCGGTACAAACTTTTGTTTTCCATCAGCTAGCACCTTTCTACCACGTTTTGGTGTGGACCTAACGATACGTATAATTGAATCTTTCGAAGAAAATTTTGCCTTACTTTCAATAATTTTCCCGAGTAATAGCAAGGTAATTATTGCTGACATAGAATCAAAATACACATGCGTTCCTCCTTGATACAGGTTGTAAACTGAAAGTGAAAACGCGGAACTGACTCCTATGACAACCAACATTTCCATCCCCATCACCCCAACACGTAAGCCATTTAGACACTTCTTTAATATTGGCCACATACAAAAGGTCACAGAGGGTAACGAAGCAACTAAAGAGAGGTTCGCAAAAAGCCGAGAGTACCCATCGGAATCAATCGAAAAATATGAAGCATAAATCGGATATGAAAACATCATAATATTTAAAGAGCAAAATGCGGCTATAATAAATCTAAGTAAAAGTGAGAAGCTGATAGGGCGAGAATCACTTTGCAGGTTTAATGGGGTATATCCAAGACTTTCGATTGTTTCATTAATTTGCTCTTTAGAAATATACCTTGGATTATATTCAATAGATGCTAAATCTGTCGTATAATCAACAATACAATGCGTAATGCCTTTTTTTCTTAAAAGTATCAGCTTTACAACTTCTGCGCAGGATGGACACCACATATCGCCTATTTCAAGATAATATTTTTTTAACTCATCAGATTTTACATCCGCACTTTTACTATGAATTTCATTGAGTAGCTGAGGATTTGATATAATCCCCCCTTTTACAGCACTTGCAAAAATTGGATGTTCTTTAAATTGCGAAGTTTCACCTTTCGCTGAGAGAATACCATAAACCGCGTGACATCCATGACAACAATAAGATCGCCCCGAATCAGTTATATAATTAGATGGTAGAGGTAAATCACAAAGAAAACAGGTTTCTTGAGTAGTAGTGCTATTTGTCATAATAAAAATTTCAAAGTTTAAATTTGTATATTTCTTTTAAAATAATGGAATTACTGTTATAATGACATAGTATCAAATATTTTTAGCAAAAGGAACATCAATCATGAAACTACCTTTATCGTACTACGGCGACCCCGTTCTAAGAAAAAAGGGCGAACCTGTAATGGAAATTACTGACGAAATAAAGAAATTTGTAGAAGACATGATTGAAACGATGGAAGCTGAAAATGGTATCGGTCTTGCGGCACCCCAAGTCGGAAGGTCTCTTCGGATTTTTATCACTCATGTACCCACCCTTCATGAAGATAATGAAGTAGATTCTGGGACTCTTCGCGTTTTCATCAACCCTGAAATCCTTGAATTTAGTGAAGAACAAACTGTAATTTCCGAGGGCTGCCTATCCATACCAAGTATCACCGGAGATGTCATAAGACCGTATCGCGTAAAAGTAAAAGCTCTCGATCTTGAAGGCAATGAATTTATCGAAGAATTTACTGGATTAGAGTCACACTGTGTTCTTCATGAGAATGACCATATCAACGGTGTCCTTTTTATTGATCGCGTTAAAGGGAAAGAACGTAAAAAACTCGATCCACTGCTTAGAAAAGTGAAAGAATCTTACTTTCTACAAAAAAAATCTAAGAAGAAGTAATCGTTTAACGCTATAATCAAGCTTTAAGCCACTGTTTCCTTGAGGTTCCACTATCGGCATCCGAAATTTTTACAGAAGTTTTGACTGCGTCAAAATCATCTTTCATCAAACTCTCTATAGAAAGTTTTATCTCTGCAAAAACGTTTAGGTATTTTGGCATAGCCCTTTCATAATCCGAAAGATCACTAATTTCCCACAACCCCCTAAACGCTGTGACGATATTGCCTTTGAGATCTATACTGAAATCGACTTCGTAATTGATACATTGTGTCTCTTTGCCAAGCTTAGCATTTGAAAAACGAGAAGCACAGATCATATCAATATGATTTTGGACTCCATTTAACGAAAAACACAACAATCGATGAGTTAAATCGAAGTTTTTATCCATAGAGCGGAATATTTGTAAATACCCCCCTTGAAGTCTCTCTCGTTTGACAATCAAAGAATCTGAGTGATCAGCACAATACACGCATTCACCATTTAAGGAAATTTTCTGTAACAAAGGGTTACTATTAATAAAAAAGTCTACCACCTCAAGAACCGAAAGGTTGCTAAGCTCACTCTCCCCCATAAACAGGCTTTTAACCATCAAAGGCTGGATCACCTCAGGTAAATTAAAACACTCTTGAAGCAAATCATTATAGATGTCTAACGATTTAGCCCCTGATGGCCATGAAGCTCCACGCAAGTCACACTCTTCAGCTTCTGCATGAGTTTTAAAAAATTTAGAGCACTTTTCATAGGTAATCGCATCACCTGCCCTTTTAGCTTCAAGATCTTTTGTTAAGATTGCGATCTCAATAGCAGTTTTCATGAATCTACGTTCGACACTTGGACCTCCATCTCCATAATCTTTTAAACACCAAAGTGATACGATGTACAGCGTTGTTATACCCGATTCGTGACTTTGAATAGTTATGATATCTCTAACACAAGATGGATTCACAATAGGTTCTAAATACTGAAACCTTGACAAAACTAAAGTTGTCAAAGGGGCTTGCGTAGCTTGTGTCTGTAACAAAAGAGCGTTTTTTGTAAGTGCCCAGTTACCATTAAACGCTTTAAGACACTCCTTTATTGTAACCGCTGCCTTTTCCTCATCTGGCCATGACTCCATTAAAGCCTCTGATAGACTATCTGCGGCTTGCATATCAAACACAGTCCGCCCATTGATAACAACCTTGCTTCTTCTCCGTATATCCGACACAACTTGGCGGCTAATCGCCCCCATCTCGCCAGAGCCCGTTTCAATCAAAACTTTTGAGTCCGGCACATTCAAATCATCATCATTAAGTAGATCATCAATATATGTAGATTTACGCTCTACAATTCCCCCTGGATACCTATCGATTAACGACCAATACTCTTCTTTAGTCTTTGCTTCAACCGGCCACCCTGCCGTGGATGGCGGTTCGTATAATCCTGTAACGCTCGTATCTGAATAATTTCTTTCTGTAAATGCTGCATCGATAGGGGTTAAGTAATAGTTGCCGGTTATATCTTTCACAAATCCACACCCTGTTTCATTATTAGCCAAGTATTCTATAGGTTTAATTCGTCTGATTTATCTTACACCCCACTGAGAATTTTTTTATGAGGAGCTTTGCTTACCGGGAAGATACAAGATTAATATATATTTTGAAAACTTTTATCTTATTTCTACGATAAACAGTTTCACGCTTTAACACGACGGGATAAATGGTATTTT
The DNA here is from genome assembly GCA_036164375.1 of Chlamydiota bacterium. GTDB lineage: Bacteria > Chlamydiota > Chlamydiia > Chlamydiales > Criblamydiaceae > JAYZJO01. The sequence goes on from JAYZJO010000036.1 coordinate 11,980, forward strand.
TAAGATAGTTTACTGTGGTGGTTCTTGAGAATATAAAAGATTTACTGTACAACTAAATTACATCAATACGGATCGATAAAACTACTTTTATAAAAACGGAAAATAGCAAAGAAAAAGAAATGAATGAGGATGAAGTTTCATATAAAGTGATAGGCGCTGCAATTGAAGTGCACAAGACTTTAGGTGGTCCAGGTTTGCTTGAGGGTATTTACGAAAGCAGTCTCTGTCACGAACTAGTGCTTCGAGGTTTAAAAATTGAAAGACAAGTTCGAGTACCGGTAACATATAAAGGAGAAGTGGTAAGAGAACCACTCGTCATAGACATACTAGTTGAAGACAAGATCGTTATTGAAGTTAAGGCAACAGAAAAGAATTCCCCAATTCATGAAGTACAACTTCTCACATACTTAAGGCTTACAAGAAAAAAGTTAGGTCTTCTAATTAATTTTGGCTGTAACAGTGTGAAAGAAGGAATCAGCAGAGTCGTTAATGGACAATAAATCTCTTTGCGTTTAATTCTAGCCCTAAACTTAGTCTTCGACATCCAGATTCAGACAATTTTATAAGAATATGAAACGCAAAGAAATCAACCAATTCCAATTTCTCATATATTAGCTTGAAACAAGGAATCTGCAGAGTCGTTAATGGACTATAAAATCTCTTTGCGTTTAATTATAAAGAGACCTACTCCCCAACTTTTACGACTACTCTGAGTAAAAATTGGAGAGTATATAAACTGCACTTAATTACAGTTCTTCAGCTTGCTCAATAACAGGCCCAGAAGCTGTTTTTTGGTGACCTAATGCAGAAGTCCAAATAGACATAAGCACGCATGATGTTAAAAACGCAACTGCTAAACCAGCTGTAAATTTCTTTAATACATCCGCAGTTGAGGTACCGAAAAGAGAATCTCCGGAGTCACCACCAAATGAAGAGCCTAACCCTGTACTTTTACTTTCCTGAATGAGTATTACAAAACAGAGCAATACGCAAAGGAGGATAAACAGGCATATTGCTATTAAATAGATTGCTGTTGTCATGATTGATCCTTAATGTGTTAAAGCATTTTGATAATTTACAATTTGACTAAATGACTCTGGCGAAAGGGAGGCTCCGCCAACAAGTAATCCGTCGATATCTTTTTTATCCATCAGCTGTCTAGCATTATCGGGTTTTACGGATCCCCCGTACATGATAACGACCTTTTCAGCAGATTCCTCTCCCCATAATTTAGTGATGTATTCCCTACAAAAAGCGTGTACTTCCTGCGCAAGTTCCGGAGTTGCTGTTTTTCCAGTACCTATTGCCCATACAGGTTCGTAGGCGATAAGAATATTGGGAAGTTCATCGTGAGTGACAGCATCGAGGCTGTGAGTGATCTGGCTTTTGAGGATGTCATGAGTTTTCCCCGCATCTCTTTCTTCAAGAGTTTCGCCAATACATACGATGGGTACAATCCCGTCAGACAGGGCTCTTTTAACTTTTTTATTGATAAATTCATCTGTTTCATTAAAAACATGCCTACGTTCGGAGTGGCCAAGAATCACAAATTTAGCGCCGGCATCGACAAGCATTCTACCTGCAATCTCTCCAGTAAAAGCTCCTTCTGTGGCATCATTCATATTTTGAGCTCCAATGACAACATTCGACCCTTTTGCTGCTTCTGCAGCAGCGTGAATTGAAGTGTAGGGAACACTGAGAAATACTGTTGCTGGGGATTCTGCTACAAGGGGAATAAATTCTTTAACGAATTCTAGGGACTCGTCAATTGTTTTGTACATTTTCCAGTTACCGGCAATGACAGATGGTCGCTTTGATTGTGTCATCTCAGACTCCTTAGTGTTTTTTAAACAGAAAAAATTATACCTTTTTTTTCAACGAGAAACAATATCTATTTTCCTTAAACTTGTAATATATTACTCTTAGCCCCTTAGCAAAAATAGGAACCAGGTATGTCGACGCCAGATTCAAGCGAACAATCACAAGATCCTAATAAACCCGTGCTATCGGTTACGCAACTTACAAACGCTGTTAAACATTGTCTTGAATCTACCTTTCCCCTGGTCTGGGTTCAAGGAGAAATTAGTAATTTCAAAAAACAAAGTTCCGGACACCTATACTTTTCTTTAAAAGATAGTAAAGCGCAAATTTCTGCAGTCATGTTCCGGGGAAGCGCCGCCTTCCTCAAAGTCATCCCTAAAGACGGCGATAAAGTAATTGTTCAAGGCGACATAAATGTATACCCTCCTAGTGGAAAGTATCAAATTATTGTACGCGAACTCAGGCAAGTCGGTATTGGGGAGCTCTTAGTCAAACTTGAAGAGTTAAAGGTCAAAATCAATAAAAAAGGCTGGTTTAAACCCGAATACAAAAAACCGATTCCAAAATTCCCCAAAACTATCGGCGTTGTGACAAGTCCAACAGGCGCTGCCATACAAGATATTTTAAATGTTTTATCAAGGCGTTTTTCTGGATTTCGATTGATATTGAATCCCGTTCGCGTGCAAGGCGATGAGGCTGCTAGGGAGATTGCCCAAGCGATCGAACAGTTCAACGAACATAATATGGTCGATGTAATGATTGTCGGTCGCGGTGGAGGAAGCATTGAAGATTTATGGGCATTTAATGAAGAGATTGTCGCTGAAGCTATTTTCAAAAGTCGTATTCCCATCATTGCTGCTGTTGGACACGAAACCGATCACTGCATTGCTGAGTATGTTGCTGACGTACGTGCCCCCACTCCGTCAGCTGCTGCTGAAATTGTTATCGCAGAAAAGGCGCAGCAGCTCAAAAATTTAGATATGATAGAAAAAAGGCTAAGCCACGCTCTCGCTCAGCTATTTCGTCACCGCCATCAACAAGTGTCAGGGATCCTTAAGCATCCATTATTTTCCTCTCCATACTACTTGCTAGGACCATGGATGCAAAAGTTTGACGATTTACGTCTGGGAATAGATCAGGCAATGTTGAATATTCTGAGTCAGAAAAAACTCCTTTTGGAAGCAAGGCGTCAGCACACACATTCGCTACAGCCAACTGCACAGATCAACGCGTTTAAACAGAAGCTAAGCTACTGTAGTCAAAGTTTAGATCAACTAATCATGCAGAAAATCCAAAACCGTAGAGAAAACTTAAAATCGAAAGATGTTAACTTAAATCATTCTTGGCATAAAATTTTAGATTCACGCAAACGCGTGTTTGATATCGTACAAAAGAGAAAAATGCTCGATCAGTCATGGAAAAACTATTATAAAAATCGTGTAGATCAGCTAACAAACATTACATCGACCCTAAAAGCAATTGACCCCAAAGACCTTCTTAGCAAAGGATACAGTATTCTCTTTTCTGAAAAAACAGGTTCAGTTATAAAGTCAGTACACCAGTTGCAGAAGGACGAAGAAGTGCGCCTGATGCTTTCTGATGGAGCAGCAATTTCAACAATAAACAAAGTGATAAAAAAGTGACGAAAAAAGAAGCAGATATTAGTTTTGAAAAAGCATTTACGCGACTTGAAGAAATTTTAGAGAAGTTAAATTCTGGATCCGTCACGCTAGATGAATCGTTAACTTTATACGAGGAAGCAGACAAACTTATCACTAAGTGTGGCTTAAAATTATCTGCTGCAGAAAAAAGTGTTGAAAAACTCATCAAACAGCGAAATGGAGCCCTAAGTATGGATGCTGAGAACAATCCAACAAAAGAACCATTTTCCCCCGGAAACGGATAACTCCTTAACCCCCTACAAAGACTTAGCATGGATTACCAGTATTTGAATGAAATAGAATCGCCAGATGATGTAAAAAAATTATCTATCGAACAGCTTGAGGTATTAGCACGTGAAATTCGTAGTCGCATTATAAATGTCTTATCAGAAACAGGTGGACATCTAGCCTCAAATTTAGGTGTTGTTGAATTAACACTTGCTATGCATAAAGTCTTTAATTCGCCAAACGATAAATTTATTTGGGATGTCAGCCACCAAACTTACGTACACAAACTTCTTACTGGAAGAAATGACAGATTTCATACTATCAGACAGTACAAAGGTCTAAGTGGATTTAGTAGCCCAACAGAGTCTGAGTATGATCATTTCCATGCAGGACATGCAGGTACAGCTCTATCACTCGCAATGGGTGTCGCAAAAAATAGAGATCTCCAAGGCGATGATGATTATGTTATACCTGTTATCGGCGATGCTACGCTCACCTGTGGCCTTCCTCTAGAAGCTCTTAACAATATCTCTAGAGACCTTAAGCGCTTTATCGTAATACTCAACGATAATGAAATGTCTATCTCAAAAAATGTCGGGGCAATCACAAAAATTCTTAGTCGCATGATCAATAATCCAACGATTAGTCGCATGCACCAAGAAGTCGACAGCCTTGTCGGAAAACTTCCCGGTTATGGATCCGTCATTTCAAAGCAAGGCCATAAAATTGCAGAGTCACTAAAAAACTTGGTAAGCCCGGCTGCATTTTTTGAGCATTATGAACTAACGTACATTGGTCCTATCGATGGACATAGCATCAAAGATGTTGTTGATGCCCTTGAAGGTGTAAAAAATTCACAATGGCCGGTAATCCTTCACGTCCTAACCAAAAAAGGACAAGGAATGGATGAAGCGATCAAAAACCCTGTAACCTGGCACGGAGCGAAACCCTTCTGCCAAAATACGTGCAAATTTTTTCCTGCCCCATCCAATAAACCGACCTTTCCCAAAATTTTTGGAAAGCACCTGCTACAAATGGCAAAAAAAGACGAAAGCCTGGTTTGTATTACACCTGCTATGTCAGCTGGATCCTCTCTCGATCAGTTTATTGAAGAACATCCCGACCGCTGTCTTGATGTGGGAATCGCCGAAGGGCACTCAGTCACTTATGCCGCAGGTATCGCCTACGGAAATCAAATGCGTGTATTTTCTTCTGTCTACGCAACCTTTTTTCAACGGGCTTTCGACAACCTTTTTCACGATGTTTGCCTACAAGAGATTCCCGTTGTATTTGCCTTGGATCGCGCTGGTATCGCTGGCGGTGACGGACAAACACACAATGGGATCTACGACATCTCGTTTATGAACGCAATGCCTAATATGGTCATTTCGCAACCTCGAAATGGGCACGTGTTAAAAGAACTTATGGAATCAGCTCACTCATGGAATAAACCTGCTGCAATACGTTATCCAAACCTTCCTACAGAAGAAACCACAGACCCAATTGAATACCGAGAACTTGGTAAAAGTGAAGTTATCTCTGAGGGAAAAGAGGTCTTGATTATTGCCCTGGGACATATGGTCTACACAGCTTTAGAACTCCGAGATAAATTAACCGAAAAGGGAATTATCGCAACGGTGTTGGATCCCATATTCGTTAAGCCACTCGATACAGACATGCTCGATAAACTGCTGTTGACCCACAATAAAATTGTAACTATCGAAGAGCACTCAGTAGTCTCTGGAATGGGAGCTATTATCAATAACTTCCTTATCTCCAAAGGATATTCTGATGTTCAGGTCGTTAACTGTGGAATACCGGAAATCTTTTTAGAGCAAGGTAAACATTCCGAACTATTAGATGAAATTGGACTGACGGCTGAAAAAATATGCGAACGAGTAGACAGAGAGCTTTTTATTTCGGCAAAACTAGCTACGACCAACGCTCCATAAAATTAGTGCGATGAGGGATTGGATTTATGACATTATCCCCGACTCCTTAAATCGGTTTTGGCGTCAAAATCCAGCCTTACTCTATGGACTAGCATTTTTGCTTGGCACAGCAATTGCTCTATACCCTGGTAAATGGATATTAATTTTTCCATTTTTAGCTCTTTTCTTCCCCCTTTTACTAAAGAGAAGTTGGTCTCATCCGCTTGCAAACCGACTTCTTCTTGGATTACTCACTGTTTTTTTAAGTTTTCTTTACGTGCAAACAACAGTAACTATTCCCCCAAAGAATGAAATAGGCTCTGGAGTGTTTTCTATCAGCTCCATCGAAAGGTCTGATAATTTTTACAGCTCTAAATGGATCTACAAAGGGAAAATAAAGCAATTTATTCGTGAGTCTGATAATAAAATAGCCGCTAAAAATATTCCCTGCATCGCAATTCCCCCTGCTAAATCCATACGCCCACCTGCTGACTGCAACTATCACATCAAAGGGACATTGAAGCCAAGTTCCTCTGGAGGTTATAACTGCTACCTCACAACCAAAGAGCGCTGGATCCCACAACCAAACACCTTCAGTTTCGCAGAATATAGATTCCAAGCTAAAAAAGCGTTGGGCAATTATATAACAGATCAAATTCCCAGTAAAAGATGTGCAATGTTTTTAAATGGTATCGCCACAGGAGAATTTAGTGACAAAGAAATGAAATATGAATTTTCAAGGTTTGGCTTACAGCATATCATGGCGATATCTGGATTCCACTTTGCTATTGTCGCAGGATTCTTTAGTCTATTTCTTCGTCAATTTATGTCGAGAAAGCGTGCTGCCGTTTCCTTGATATTTATTTTATGCAGCTATTTTCTTTTTCTTGGATCCAGTGCTTCAATCATGCGTGCTTGGTTGATGATATTAGTTGTTGTTGGTGGGTACTTGTTAGAGCGAAGAGGGAGCGCATTAAACTCTCTTGGGCTTGCAATAGCGGTTGTATTATTTATTGACCCGTTAATGATCAAACATATTGGATTTCAGTACAGTATGATGATTACGGCATCAATTTTATTAAACTTTGAGTTATTTGATCTATGTATCCAACGCTTCTTTCCCAAAAGAAATTTATCCGAAGTGATAGAGATGAGTTTAACGGATCAGCATGCCTATTGTCTAATCACATTTTTTCGAAAAGCCCTAGCTTTAACTCTTGCCGTCAACATCGTTGCCATGCCTCTTTCGCTCTATCACTTTCATAAATTTCCCCTGATGAGTCTGGTGTACAATTGGTTTTTCCCATTCATGGTTAGCATCTCTATAGTACTTTTAATTATGGGACTACTATTCTCATTCATCCCCTTATTAGCAGGGATATTTCATCTCGTTAATGATAAATTCACAAATTTCATGCTGAATTTTGCATACAACCTTCCCTGTAGCTTTGACTACTATATAAGGACTCATGAAATTAGCGATAACGGGATCATTGTGATGCTTGTTGCCCTATTTTTCTGCTCTGTAGTAGGTCGAGAGTATCTACGATTTACAAGAAATCAAGAAAGAGATTTTGCATTCATTTAGTTATACCAATCCAAATAAATAAAGCCTGGTCAATGGCTTTCAATTTTCTCCTATGAGCATGAATGAATAGATAGATAAGTACCCCGTCGATGGGTTATAAAATCTCCTTGTGTTTACTTCGGAATATATTCTAGAAATCCCTCTAGTTGTATTAAAATTTCGTTCAATATAAAACGAAATTAAGAAACAACGAAGATTTACACAATGAACCTTTCCGAAAGTCGTATAAATTCTGAAATCAACGAAAGCACGAATTATCTTAAAAGTTTCATTAAAAACGAATCCAGTAACACTTCTATCTCGAGTGAATTAATAACACATGTAAGCGATGCGATTGATATAATCGTTAATTCTAATGAATCAGATTCAGAGTTATGTAAGCTTAGCGTAAAAAAACTCTACTCACTAACAAATTATAGGGACTCTGACCTTCAAAAAAAAATATCTTCCATTGCAAGTAAGAATGGAATAAACGCTTTCAGATGTGCATCATTTTTAGACCTTCCACCAGAACTACAAGTTAAAATATCACTTTATTTAGATCCCAAAGACGCGTTTAACTTATCTTTCACATCCCAGAAGCATCGAACGATTCAGGAAGAATATACCATTAATGCTGCGAACTCTGGGAGACGATTACGTGATCTTGGGTTTACAGATATTAACAAAGCTATGGACTTTGCTTTCAAATGTCAACTCAAGTGTGTAAACCTTATAGGATTTAGGTGTATCAGAAATGATCAATTAAAAAAAATATCTAAAGGTTTACCTAAACTAAAGCAACTATTTATTAACTCTAGTAACATTACCGATGAAGGGCTTAAACACTTAAGCACCCTACCTTCGCTAATTTCGCTTCATCTTGCATGGTGCAGCTTAATAACAGATACTGGGCTTAAAAACTTATCTGAGCTCACCCCATTGAAGTCTCTTAATCTCTCCTGGTGTCATTTAATTACAGATGTAGGCCTTGAGCAACTATGTATGCTACCCAACTTAGAGACGCTCAATCTTTCGGGATGCAATTTAATTTCAAATGACAGTCTTAAAAATTTAAATAAGGTCCCCACATTAAAGTCGCTTAATCTTCACTGGTGTCAATTAATTTCAGATAAAGGACTTAAGGACTTATACAGACTGCCTATCTTAGAGAGTCTTACTCTTTCCTGGTGCAAATTAATAACAGATAAAGGGCTCGACCATTTAAGTAAGCTATCTTCATTAAAATCCCTTACCCTTTCCTGGTGCAAATCAATTACAGATTCAGGGCTTGAACACTTACAAAAGTTACCTTTATTAGATACACTTCAACTTTCGGGTTGTGAATTAATTTCAGATAAAGGTCTCGAGAGTTTAAGTAAGCTAACTTCACTGAAATCACTCGACCTTTACTGTTGCGTGCGGGTTACAGATGAAGGTCTTGACCATTTAAATAGCTTACCCTCTTTAGAGTCGCTTAATCTTTGGAAGTGCTATAAAGTTACAGACGCTGGACTTGAACAGCTACGAAAGCGAGTACCCGGTTGCTAGTCATTGCTATTAACTATCGACAACGAGATTTCCATCAGCAATCAAAGCATTGATAATCGCTAAGTCTGTAGCTAAGGCGCCGCCATCCGACAAGTCGACGTTATCAAAATTGATTTGTGCTTCGATAGTAAGATCTCCATCAACACTAATATCTAGCAAGGTGTCAGGTCCTACCACAGTAAAATCGAGGTAATCTGTTAAGACGCCATTCTCCTCATTGAACAACATGTTTGAAAGGTCAATCACATCCCCTCCAGGACCTTTTGTAAAACTAAAGATTTCATCAAAAGATGGAAGGCCAACTGTACCTTCATCCCCTTGTAAGAAAAGGAATGTATCTACACCTGCTCCTGAAGTCATAGTATCATCCCCACTTCCCCCAACAACGACGTTGTTCCCTCCCGCTGCTGTACTTATCGTATCGTCTCCCTCTCGACCAATAATCAGTTCATTTCCTGGCGTACCATTAAGAACATTAGCTGCTGCGTCCCCTGAAATAATACTACTAGCTTTGAAAATAACAACCTGAGCTGTTGTTTGATCCGTCGATATATTATCAGCAGGGTTGTCGCCGACTGCAACATTAACCTCTTCAGCAACGGCATACAAATCGAGACTCAACACTTCGTAATCAGGGTCTCCAGGTACCGTAAAAACTGGGGCGATTTGAGTGTCTACATCCGCAACCCCACCGGGAGTCAACACTGGATCAGCTTCTACTCTCACATAAGTTCCTGCCGGCACTCCATCTGGATTGACTACAACGGTTCCATTTGACACAAACCAACCAGAAGCTCCTACTTCTAATAAAAAATAATGTTCTTCTGAGCCATCTGTAAAATCAAAAAACTGGCCATTAAGGGTCAGTGTTGCTGTATCTCCACTAAACAAAGGTAACGGTGTTGTACTTGCAACTTCAGGGCGACCTACAGTTGGTGTATCAGCCCTAGCGTCCACAAGTACTGTGATTGTTCCGGCATCACTATCTAAAAACCCATCATTGGCAACGTAGGTAAGAGTCACAATACCACTAAAATCAGGGTCTGCTGCTAAACTCATTGTAAAACTACCATCAGCGCCAATAGCGCTAGCACCAACAAGGGGAACTGCTGGTGAGTTCTGTGCTGCTGTTAATACGACACTATCGACATCTGTATCATTGCTAAGCACACCGAGAGCACCTGAAACAACGATACTTCCATTTTCCGATACTGTAAAGCTATCAGGATTTGCTACAGGCTTATCGTTTACGGGATTAATTGTGATAGTCACTGTTGCCGGATCACTGACTAAGTCTCCATCACTAGCTTCATAGGTAAAAGAGTCGACTCCATTATAATCTAAGTTTGGTGTATAGATAAAACTACCATCGGGATTAAGCACAACGACACCGTTTGTCGGGTTTGTGACAATCTGAGCAATTAGTGGCGTTCCTTCGATATCTGTATCTCCACTCAAAACGCCCGCTGCAGAGTTAACATTAAGAACAACATCTTCGTTTTGCACAAAATTTTCGTTATCAGCTACGGGTTTGTCGTTGACCTGAGCAACATTATACGTAACAGTAATCGCTGTTGGTGCTCCAGTGTTGTCTATGACATTAATCACAGAAGAATCTGTACCGGCGAAGTTTGGATTTGGTGTATATGTTATTGACCCGTCACCAAGTAATATAACAGTTCCATTGGTAGGTGCCGAGACAATTTGTAAAGTAAATGGTCCTAAAGCTGGATTTAATCCCTGTGCTAAATTAGAAGGAGGAAAATTAATAAAAGAGTCTTCACTTAAATTAAACTGAGGGAGGATATTAATGAGTGAATCAACTGGCGTGCCATTAACTTGATTAGGAATACTCTCAGGCTCTCTAGTCTGGTCTATGTTTGTTTCAGTTACATTCTCGATAAATAATGATTGTTGATTATTCAGCACAGGTTGAGAAACTGTATTTAATGTATTAACATAAATAATATCTGGGGTTATTGCAGACTGAACTTCAGCAGACTCCCTTCCTTGAACTTTCATCGCCATCGATTTAACACCCATACTGGAGATAGCAGCAATACTCCCCCCAATAGCAGCAATAACTGAGTAATCTTGATACGCGCTGATTTCTTCATCATCATCTAGCTCAATACCAAAAGATTCATTGAGCGCAAAGATCACCATCGACTTGCCCTTTTTCCCCTTATCAATAATAAAGGCAAAATGGTCATACCCCTCAGAAGCCATCGAAAAAGTAAAACTTCCATCCTTCTCAAAATTAACTGACCCATACTTGGGACTTTCAATCAAATAAAAGGTTACAAGTTCACCAGCAATGGTCACTTCATGCTTTTGATCAAATATAAGATTATCAATTCTAGATTTAACCGGATCCACATGCAAAGAGACTGTCGAGCTGCTATGCTCTCCCTCATCTCCAAAGGCTAAAAAGGCAAATTGATCGCTAGAATAAGCTGCTGCCAAAGGAACATACGCTATAACCCCTTTTCTATCAAACATGACAGATCCATTCTTAGGCTTTTCTAAAAGCCCTAAACGTAATCGATCCTCTTCTATAACATGTGCAGGTACACCGTTGAAAACTAGAGGGATAAACTCACTACCACCATCACTGATACCTAAGTGGATCATCAAAAGCCTGGAATCACTGTTTTTCTTCTGAGTATCGGTCTGAATATATATCCCTTCAAAAATACCACGTATGTCATCAGGACTTTGAAGCCCTTCAAACAGTAAGAAAAAACCCTCCCTTTGAACTTGAATATGTTCAGGAACTTTTACCTCATCAAAAAATAAAACATCACCGATAGCCGGGTTCACTAAGGAAACTGCAACTGAATGCACTTCCGATTTGGATTCAATATGGTTTATTATTTCTTCACATTCAGTATTAATGCTTTTTCCTGAAGCGATACTTTGAGATGAGGTAGCGTCGATTTCTGAGATTGACGATTCCTCGATCCCTGCGACTGACAGGAATCTAGCTCTATCGTTCGAAAATTTCGGAACGAAAAATTCAGTAACGACTAAAGGCTCCTGTTTTTGGTATAAAACGATTAAGTTATTGTTAAAACGAAAGGATTTAATTGGGTGTCCCTCATCACCTTGCAGTAATTTTGCAAACGATTCAGGTGATTCCTTTAAAACATCTATTAAATTATAATAATTCATATTAAAAACTCCGATATAAATTAATTATACAACATTTTTTAATAAAAAGTCTTTACTACACTGTTTTTTTTAACAAAAACACTTCAAATATTTATCATTTAAAAACCTTTATCATTTTTTAATAAATTCTTGGAAAGGAATCCAAAATGTGCAAATGTAGATTAAGAATGCATTTGAATATTTATACTCTTTTGCAACACGAATTAAACATATACGGGTGGGTAATAAAACTGATGCTAGTTGATACACTACAACTTTTTCTTGGAGTATTCCTTTTATGGGGAGGCGCTGAACTACTTGTTCGAAGTGGATCTTCGATCGCCTTGCGTTTAGGAATCCCCGTCATTGCGGTCGGATTAATTTTTTTAGGCTTTGGGACTGGCACTCCAGAGTTGGTTGTAAGCCTAAAAGCAGCGTCATTAGGACGCGGAGACATTGCAATCGGTAATGTTATTGGATCTAACGTCGCTAACAGCAGTTTAATCTTAGGTATGGCTTCATTTTTAAAACCCATTTCTATTAAGTCAAAACTTGTAAAACACGACCTTCCGATCATGGTAGCTGCGACATTAATGCTATCAATTCTACTATCAGTCTTTCCCGTGATTAGCAGAGGCATAGGAATATGCTTTATTGCTGCCTTAATCGTTTATACCTATTTCGCTTTCCTCGTTGGTAAGGAAGACACTGTTCTAGCTAAAGAGGAAGAAGAAGAAATTAAACAATTTAGAATGAAATCTCTTTTCCACGAAGTTTTCTTTCTTCTACTAGGGTTTGTGATCTTATTCCTTGGTGGTGGAGTATTTTTAAACGGAGCAATCTCTATAGCGAAGGTCTTTGATATCAGTGATGCCATCATCGGAGTTACCATTGTTGCTTTAGGAACAAGTTTGCCTGAACTAGCTGTATCCATCATTGCTGTATCAAAAAAACAAGGCGATGTATCGATCGGTAATATTGTTGGCTCGAACATTTTCAATATATTAGGAATTATTGGACTGACATCTCTCGTTGCGCCAATTGTCATTAAAGACATTACAGTTACTCAGCACTTATCCATGTCAGCTCTTGCCATCGCAATGTGGATCATGGCTAGGACTGGATGGGTTATCTCAAGATGCGAAGGAGCTATACTCTTAATTTCCTATGTATGTTTCATCTGTTATAATGTTATGCTCGTAATTTCAGGATAATATATTTATAATTAATTGATTATACTGTATATCTTAAGAAATAAACTACTAAACATTACCATAGGCCTACATAACCTACTAAAGGTTAGTTTTCAAGGACGACGCAAGCTTTCAAGGATTGATATTTGATGGCTTATCATATGAATTGAGATGTTATGACTATGAAACGACTATTAATTTCTGCTCTGTTAATCCTTTCTTCGAAGGGCTACGCCGATAGTATCGAATCGGTCATCCACCACTCGCTGAAGACAAATCCTGAAATTTGTGGAAAGCACAACGAATACGTATCCAGCCGAGAACTTGTCAATCAAGCCAATTCACGAACAAGACCACAAGGAAGAATCGAATACAATTACGGACGTGAAAGAGTCTACAACAGCTCAACAAAAGCTGCTCTAGGGGGTGGCTCTCACTTTTGGAGAAACGATGTTAACCTCAATGTCTCCCAGTCAATCTACGACGCGGGCAACAGAAAATCCTTTATTCGTCAAAAACGAGCAGACGCAAATTTCTCCCACGCACAGCTTAGAGAAAAAAGAGAACAAATTGCATTCCAAGCCGCAGAAGTTTACCTTAACGTAATTCGTCACAGAAAAATTGTCTCAATCTACGCCCAAGATGTCGAATCGCATCGCAATATGTTCGAGAAAATAGAAAAAAAGGTAAATGCCGGTGCAGGTAAAAAATCAGAAACCTATTTAGCACAAAGCAGACTGTCTCTAGCTGAATCGAGACTTTTCACAGCTGAAGGAAGACTTAGCGAAGCGGAAAATCGATTCGTTGAACTTGTTGGATTCGCACCGGCAAAAGACTTGCCTCTTCCGCAAAATGAACTGCCCGTTCCTGAAGACGTTGACCAAGCTTTATGTCTTTCCAAAAAAATAAACCCCTCATTATTTGCAAGTTATGCAAATGTTGCGTCTTCGAATGCCCAATCTCAAGTTTCAAAGTCGGCACTGTACCCAGAAGTCTCATTTGACTTTAATGTATTTAACGGCAACGACTTAAATGGGGTCCCAGGAGGCAACTTCAATATCAACGGCTTATTGAATGTTAGCTGGGACTTTTATACAAGCGGAGGTAACCGCTCGATCTATCAATCAGACAGAGCCCTTTACTACAACTCCCTTGCGAACCTAGAAGAAACTAAGAGAATGATCACTAATAACGTTTCTACAGCTTTTGATTTTCTAGAATCCGACCTTAAAAGATTAGGATCTTTAATAAACCATAAAGCGGAAAGCTACGAAGTTTACCTAAGTTATCAAAAAGAGTTCGACCTTGGAAAACGTAGTTTATTTGATCTCTTAAACAGTAAACTCGAATACTACAACTCATACGTCTCCGAAGTTGATGGTACTTTTGATCTATACATCGACCACTATCGCCTACTTGCAAGTGTCGGGAATCTAGTAAAAACAATCGAGCATTGTTGCCAAAGGAGGTAAAGTGGCTGAACATGACGACCCTCTTCTTGATTGCTTACTATTTATAGCGAAGTTCAAAGAGCGTCCTATTAGTTCTCAACTATTGAATAACGCAAAAAAAGGGGAAAAGCTAACCGCTTCTGAACTGATAAAAGTTTGTCAGAAAATCGACCTATCTGCACGCATCATTAAACGCTCAATTGACTCTATTTCTAACCTTATCCTCCCTGCAATACTCATTCTCAAAAGCAATCGTGCATGTGTTTTACTCAAAAAAAACAATCATGAAAAGACCGCTGAGGTTTCATTTTCTGAAAGCGGAGATTCCATTGATACCATTGATTTATCAAAACTCGAAGATGAGTATCAAGGAACCGCTATTTTCATAAATTCTGCTTATGAATTTGACTCCCGATCAGAAACCGAAGGAATGATATCACCAACACTTTCATGGTTTTGGAGCACCTTTTGGCGATTTAAGAACATCTATTTTAATGTATTTCTAGCTTCTATTTTCATCAACTTGTTCGTACTTGCTATCCCGCTATTTATTATGAATGTCTACGATCGCGTGGTGCCCAATAATGCTTATGAGACACTTTGGGTATTGTCTACAGGTGTCATCATCGTCCTTATCTTCGATCTGATCATAAAAACGCTACGCTCTTATTTTATTGATGTAGCGGGAAAAAAAGCGGATATAATTATCTCTTCAACGCTACTTGACAAATCCCTAAATACTTCCATGGAAGCACAACCCGAATCTGTAGGTGTCAGAGCAAATCAGATGAAAGAGTTCGAGTTTGTACGGGAGTTTTTTAGTTCCATATCTGTGGCAACATTGATTGATTTACCTTTCGTTTTACTTTTTATATTCGTCATCTACTTCATTGCAGGCTCTGTATTCCTTCTTCCCCTTGTCGGTTTAATTGCTATATTCTTTATAGCGAGCTTGTTAAGCATTCCCATGTATAGCGCGATTCGAAAATCATTTGCAGGCTCCGCCCAAAAAAACGCCGTGCTTGTCGAGTCTCTAAGCGCCGTTGAAGATGTCAAGAGTACCAACTCACAAAACGCGATACTTAGAAAATGGCAATCATATAGCGCTGTCACTGCTAAATGGCTCCTTCGCGCCCGTTTTCTTTCAAACCTTGTCACAACAATAACAGCATACGGTGCATCCTTAGTAACAGTTGGCGTTGTTATTTATGGGGTCTATTTAATTGGAAATGGAGAGCTTACAATTGGAGGACTTATTGCCTGCACAATACTGACAGGCCGTGCTATGGCCCCCTTAGGACTCCTAACCAACTTACTCATTAGATTCCAACAGGCAAACTGCTCACTAAAGTCTTTAGATCAAATGATGAAGGCCCCTGTCGAAGCCTCAGAAACTAAACGGTTTATCCTAAGAGACAGGTTAAAAGGCGGAATAGAGTTTAAAAATGTGTGTTTCTCCTATCCTCACCAAAGTAAAATGATCTTTAATAAATTAAATCTTAGTATTCAACCAGAAGAAAAGGTTGCGATTCTAGGCTCTGTTGGATCGGGAAAATCGACACTCCTAAAGCTCATCGACGGACTATACTCTCCAACAAAAGGAACGATCGCTATTGATGGCGCTGACATCAGGCAAATAGATCCGAGCGACTTAAGGAGAAATATCGGGTACCTTCCGCAGGAGCCCAAGCTGTTTTTTGGGACTGCGAGGTCAAACATAACCATCCGCGCACCCTACGCAAGTAACGAAAGCATCGCCAAAGCTGCTGAATTATCAAGAGCTTCTACTTTTATCAGTCAACATCCCGATGGATTTGAAATGAAGATTGGAGAGTGTGGCAAGGGGCTCTCCGGGGGACAACAGCAAACAATAGCCCTAGCAAGAACGCTGCTCGATGACCCTCCTGTAATCTTATTTGATGAGCCTACCTCTGCTGTCGACAGCTTAATTGAGCAGCAGTTCATCACAAATATGAAGGAGTATGTAAGAGGAAAAACATTAATTTGTGTTACGCATAAAAACAGTATCCTTCAGTTAGTCGATAGAATCATCATTCTCCAACAAGGTCAAGTTATCATGGACGGACCAAGAGACCAGGTGCTCAATGAAATAAAAAAACAAACCGAGGGAAGCCTTAATGGATGATAAGGATTTTGAGCTTCTTGATGAAGCGAGCCGCGCTGTTATTGAAGAGCCTATGCGTTCTGCGCGCTACCTTCTATGGGCAATTATTTTGTTTATTGGGACAGCGCTTATTTGGGCATATTTTTCAGAGCTTGATGTAAGGACTACTGCTCAAGGTAAGGTCATTCCTTCGTCACACATCCAAAAAATCCAACACCTTGAAGGCGGAATTTTATCGAAAATTTATGTCGAAGAAGGTGAAGATGTCTACTTAGGGCAAACTCTTGTAAAGCTCGATGATGTAAGATTCACAGCAGATTATCAGGAAGATCTTGTCAGGTACAACGCACTTATCGCCAAATTAGCACGCCTTACCGCCGAATCTACTAACAGGGAATCTATCGACTTTCCAACAAGTTTAATAAAAAATTACCCCAACCTTGTAGAGAATGAAATAAACCTGTTTGAATCAAACAAAAGAAATCACCAAACAACCATTGACACCTTAAAGCGTTCTCTAGAAATTGCCAATGAGCGCTATGAAATTTCTATTCCACTCGCTAAAGAAGGAATCATCTCCAAACTTGAAATGCTAAATACTGAAAAAGATGTCAACGAAGCTAAAGGAAAGCTAGACAAAGAAATCAAAGCGTACCAGCAAAATATTAACGAGGAGATAGTCGACAGTAAAACAGAACTTGACTCCCTCAAAGAAACTTTAGAAGGACTACAGGACAGAGAGAAAAGAACAACCATTCGCTCTCCTGTTGATGGTAGTGTCAAAGACATCTATTTTGATACTATTGGTGGGGTTGTTAAACCTGCGGAAACAATTATGGAAATAGTTCCGACTGACGACATGCTTCTCATTGAAGCAAAAGTTAGGCCTGAAGACATTGCCTTTATCCACACTGAACAAGAAGCTGACATAAAAATTACAGCTTATGACTCATCAATTTATGGTAGTTTAAAAGGAACCGTTACTCATATCAGTGCTGACGCTATTCTAGAAACAAATAACCTCGGTCACGAAATCAGCTTCTATAAAGTCATTATCCAGACAAAACAAAATTACTTGGTATTCGGAGAGCAAAAACTGCCGATTATCCCTGGTATGCAAGTATCTGCAGATATTTTAACAGGTAAAAAAACAGTCTTAATGTATCTGTTAAAACCAATACTTAAAGCTAAAGAAAAAGCATTAACAGAAAGATAAATAGTCATGGCAAAAATACAACTTAATGAACGCGCATCCTACCCAGGAATAAGACAACGAATCGTCACTTTACTTCTAATCACTTTATTTAGTGGGTGGATGGTGTGGGTTGCCTATTCTGATGACTCTATCAAAGAACAAGCAACACCTATCATGCTCACCGGATTGGTTATAGGTATGCTATTTGGTATCATCACCTCAGTAAAAAAACGCTGGGCTTACTACACAACGATAAGCTTTGCTTTCTTCGAAGGAATTTTTTGTGGTAGCTATTCATATTTCTTAGATGTCAAGTATCCTGGGATCGCCCTTCAAGCAATTGGAATCGTCTTCACCCTTATGCTCCTTATGCTTTGGAAATTTCTTCGAGGGAGTCTCAAAATGACCTCGGCTTTCAAAAAATATGTTGGCTATGGAGCAACACTTATATTCTTAACCTACTTAACATCAATGCTACTTGGATTCTACGGTGTCACTGTCCCCTTGATCATGGACCCTGGATTCTGGGGTATTGCTTTCAGCTTAATGGTCATCAGCATCGTTCCCCTAACCTATATTATCGTATTTGACTTAATTCGTCAGTCTCACGACCTCGTTGTTTCAAAGTTTATGGAGTGGTACTGTGCATTTGCTTTTATGATTTCCTCAATTTGGTTATTTATTGAATCTCTACACCTTCTCGAAAAACTTCGAGATAAAGGACAGGGTATTTTTTAATATTTAATTCAGTATACATTTCAAAAAAATTATACTGTCAAATTTGAGTCTTTAAAAATCCATACTCTCCTCTAATACCAATTCCAATAAATAAAGCTGCAAATAAGCATCATTTGCCGGGCATCCTTTGACCAATCTTTTTTCATTCATATTTAGTAATATAAATATCAAAAAAATTGTCAAATTCTGCACCGCCATCTCCCCCTTATTTGCAGCTTTATTTATTGGGATTGGTATAAATTTTGAGATTGTTTTGCCTATTACAAAAAAAATCAACCTTAAGTATTGACGAAAAATGACGTTTCAGCGAGAATATCACATTCGATGGCGGTAGTAGCTCAGTTGGTTAGAGCGCCGGATTGTGGTTCCGGAGGTCGAGGGTTCGAGACCCTTCTATCGCCCATCTTTACCTAAATCGAGGTAGTATTGCAGTGTCAACATTAGATGCTATTATTCTTGGAATCGTCCAAGGCCTCACCGAATTTCTTCCTATCAGCTCATCTGGACACTTAGCTCTTTTTCAAACTCTTCTAGGGCTAAAAGACCTCAACAAATATATTTTGTTCGACCTAACTTGTCACTTAGGTACACTGTTAGCGATTTTTTTCGTTTACCGCTCTGAAATCCACAGAATCATCTTCAAAGACAGCAACCGCTTACTTCAAATTATAATAGGGATACTTCCTCTATTCCCCCTTTTACTCATCATGAAGCCCATAAAAAAAACCTTTGATCAACCTGAATACCTAGGCTATTTTTTCCTCACAACTGCATTAATCCTCCATCTTGGAACACGCTTTTCTGACATAGCAAAGACCAGCAACACAAAACTTAAGAGCTTTAGAGACCCATTTATTATTGGCATTTTTCAAGCCCTCGCAATTTTTCCTGGAATTTCAAGAAGTGGATCGACAATCTCATCCGCACGCATGCTAGGTTGGTCGAGACCCGACTCTGTCAGTTTCTCGTTCATGCTGGCAATCCCAACGATTCTCGGAGGAGCCTTCATCGAATGCCTGCAACTACTCTACAGTCGGGAAACCGAAATCCACCACGACATTTCTACAACTGCGTACATTATAGGCCTCATCACCTCATTTCTAGTTGGCTATGGAGCCCTTCGCCTACTTATGCGCATGGTAAACGAAGATAAACTTTTCATATTCGTTTGGTACTGTCTAATCCTAGGAAGCTCCCTAATATTGATTTTTTAGAGAATTTGTGATAAGAATCGTTTATTGTAAGTAATACGTACTCAACTCCCATAAACGGTTAATATCATGAAAAAATCAAAGAAAAAAAAGACCCATAAAGCAAAAAAGAAGCCCCCCATAAAAGAGTCCACACAAAAACTTCAACCTGAAGTACAAGGTTTTTGCATACTTACTTTTTCCATTGTGATGATGGTCAGCCTTATCAGCTTCGCTCAAAGCCCTGGATCCACAAACTCGCTTGGACTTATCGGAGAGACCATAGGAAAAATTTTCCACTCTTTATTTGGTATTACCAGTTATGTGATCTGCGTGTATATTGGCTGGATTGGATGGCGTAAACTCTTTTCAAAACCCATCAACAACTTAACACACAAAACGCTATACATCTACCTACTTATCTCATCGCTAGCAATACTTCTTTCTCTCTTTGAAGATCGATTTGTACACTTCAGCGATCAAGTTGGACGTACTTTTTATACAACACTATGGAATAATAGAATGCACTACCATTTAGGTGGCGCCCCGTTTTATTATTTATACAGAGACCTACCTGGATTCAACCTATATCGTGTGTTAAACACTTTTGGTGTTGGCGTGATTTTCACCTCTACACTAATTGCCAGCATCATGTTTCTAACAAAAATCAGTCCTCAACTTATCCTTGAGACTTTACAGTCCTTATACGGAAAACTTCAAAACTTCTTCAAACTAAATCGACCTCAACCCTCTGATTATCAAGTTGCAATAAGAGAAACAGATAACAACTCACGCTTTGTCAAGTTTCGATCTTCACATTCGCCGGAAAACACAAAACAGAAACAAATCGCTGAAACAGATGACACAATAGAAATTCAACCAGAACGCAATCTAAAAGAACGCCCTTCTGTTTCCCGAAAAAACTCCGAACTCATTCAACCTTCATTCCCGTTTGACTTTCCCGCAACAGAACCCGAAGAGCCTACTCCTACCCCTCCACCAAAAGAACCCGCAAAAGCACCCGAAGCCAATAAGGAAACGAAGAAGGTCCCAAGCAAACGAGCCAAAGCTCTGGAAGCCCAATCAATTTATAATGGTGATTTTACGGATTATAAACTCCCAAAAACACCGATGCTGACTGAAGCAAAAAAAATCGATCAAACAGCACTTAAAAACAACCTCAAACGGCAGGCTGAAGTCCTCGAGGAAACCCTCCAAAGTTTCGGCATCGAAGCCAAAGTTGGTCAAATTAATTGCGGCCCTTCTATTAACTCCTTTGAAGTGCACCCCGCTATCGGAGTAAAAGTCCAAAAAATAAAAGCTTTAGAAAATGACATCGCCTTAAACATGGAAGCTAAGTCCATCCGAATCATCGCTCCCATCCCCGGTAAAGCTGCCGTAGGTATAGAAATACCTAACCCTCAACCACAAGAGGTGGCCTTTAAAGACATGCTCGCTGCTTACCA
The DNA here is from genome assembly GCA_036164375.1 of Chlamydiota bacterium. GTDB lineage: Bacteria > Chlamydiota > Chlamydiia > Chlamydiales > Criblamydiaceae > JAYZJO01. The sequence goes on from JAYZJO010000036.1 coordinate 33,250, forward strand.
AAAGTCATCGAAAAAGTTTCACATCCCCATCCTACTTGGAAAATCAGTTACTGGTGAATACGTGATGAGCGACCTCACAAAAATGCCGCACTGCATCATAGCCGGAGCAACTGGATCCGGAAAGTCGGTCTGCATCAACACGATTGTCATGTCGATTCTCATGAACGCAAAACCCGATGAAATAAAACTCATCATGGTCGACCCCAAAAAAGTAGAGCTTACCCCCTACTCACGACTCCCCCACATGCTTGCCCCTGTCATCACCGAACCGCAAGGAGCGTGTGCTGCTCTCATGTGGCTCGTCAAAGAAATGGAATCGCGCTATGAAATCTTAAAATTAACCGGAGTACGGAATATTGACTCCTTCAACAACAGAAAAATAAACAAAGAAGTTGAAGACCAACTTGGAAGAGATATACCCGAAAAAATGCAATATATTGTTACAATCATCGACGAGCTTGCTGACTTAATGATGGTATCAAGTAGTGATATTGAAACACCTATTGCACGAATAGCCCAAATGGCAAGAGCTGTAGGTATCCACTTAATCCTAGCCACACAACGCCCTTCAAGGGAAGTGATTACCGGGTTAATCAAAGCTAACTTCCCAACACGCATCTCCTTCAAGGTTGCTAGCCGCGTAAATAGTCAAATTATCCTCGACGAAGTCGGAGCTGAAACTCTCCTCGGAAATGGAGACATGCTCTTCCTTCCTCCCGGTACCTCTCACCTATCAAGAGCACAGGGAGCTTTTATTCGCGATGAGGATATCAACAAAGTTGTACAACATATATGCGATCAAGCTCCCCCAAATTACGTTATTCAGTCGTTTGACAGAATGATTGGATTTGAGGATTTAGATATTGGAACAAACACAGACCAAGAAGCGCCAAGAGACAGCCTCTATCATGATGCAGTAAATATTGTTACAGGCACTGGCAATGCCTCCACAACCTTCTTGCAAAGAAAACTAAAAATTGGCTATGCTCGTGCGGCAAGTCTCATGGACGAACTAGAGGACCACGGAATTGTTGGACCAGCAGAAGGTAGCAAGCAAAGGCGAGTTCTTGTCGCCGAACAAGCAATGGAAGATACTTCAGAACCATTTTTAGGCGCAGGAACTGAAGAGCTCGAAGAGGAATTAAAAATATGAACAGCCAAAAGACAAATAAGTCCAGGAAGACTTCAGTTAAAATGACAAGAAGTCGACATCTCCGTCTTCGAATTTTTGGGTGGACTCTTCTCACCTCCGCTTTAGCTATTAGTGCATTAACTTACCTGTCACAATTAGACTACATAACAACTTTCCCATTAGCCTCTCCAGAAGAGGTTGAAAATTATTATATGACATCCTTCGTGTTTGCAATCATGGGACTCTTTTGTTTATCTTAATGCATTTAAATAGTTATATATGGTAGTTTTGTCCTCTCAGCCATAATTACTACAGGTTATCATGAAAGGATTTTGCCCGCTCGCCTCTGGTTCTAAAGGAAACTGCGTTTTTTTAGGCACCGATAATACGAAGATATTGATCGATGCAGGACTTAGCACAAAAGCCACCAAAAAAAAACTTGAAGAAATTGACGTCGATATTGGCGAAATTGATGCCATCTTAATTAGTCACGAACACTCCGACCACATCCAAGGCCTCAAAGTGATGGCTAATAAAATGAAAATCCCTGTTTTCGCAAATACAGAGACTGCAAAAGGGATCGTCAATAGCTTAAGAGACTGCCCCCAATTCAAAATATTTACCACTGGAGAATCTTTTGAGTTTAGGGATCTGGAAATACACCCTTTTACCGTACCACACGACACGCTTGACCCTGTGATGTTTACAATTAAAACTAACGGATTAAAACTCGGATTTTGTACAGACTTAGGATTTGCTACTTCTCGAGTAAAAGTACAATTGCAAGATTGTGACTATCTATTATTAGAAGCAAATCACCAACGAGAAATGGTACACGCATGCCCAAGACCTGAAGTGTATAAGCGACGAGTCCTCGGTAGAACCGGCCACTTATCGAATATTGACTGTGGCAACTTGATCTGTGAGATCGCCCACCCTGGCTTAAAACACATACATCTAGCTCACCTATCAAGCGAATGTAACACCCCTGAAAAAGCTATCGAAACTGTTAAAGAAATAATGAAAAGTAAGGGGCTCGACATAGACCTCTGTATTGCCCCTCAAGATCAAATAAGCAAAAGTATTCATTTTTAGTGCCCCTTCTAAAGACACATAAATATTTTAGTTTGCCTGTAGCGAGGCCATGTTATGCAGTAGGCTTTGCAAATGTTGTGGCATAAAACTCCTCTGCAACCTTTCTAATATCTAAACTAAGCTTTGCTACAGTAGACCTCCAAACCTCCGCTTGCTCCCTCCATTTAAAACTCGTGATCTCGATGAAAATTTCCTATTTATTCAAGAGCCTCCCGGGTTTAAAGTGTTACTTATTCTAATACAAAAGTTGAGTATTGGCACTCTTAATAGGGTCTAAGACAAAACGACGAGTAAAGCTATCAAAAGAACAAAAAAAACAACAATGCCCTAAAAAATAAAAAACTCACACAAATACTTAATTAATTGTTAGGATAAGAATCTAGGCATAAAGAGTTACAAAATGCGATTAATTCAAATTAAAACACTTACTGTCAGTATCTTTGGGGCACTATCCTTGTTAATGGGGGCCGCTGTCCTATTTGGATGGTATACTCACGACATAACTTTTGTACAAATCCACCCCAACTTTGTTCCTATGCAAGCAAACACCGCTGTTTGCTTTTTACTTTCCGGTTTGGGCTTAATTGCGTTATCTTTAAGAAACACAAAAGCTTCCATTATTTCAGGCCTATCACTATTTATTATTGCAACGCTAACCCTCTTCCAGTATGTCTTTCAGCTCGACCTAAACATCGACCAAGCAATCATAAAACACTATATTACAACAAAAACATCTCACCCAGGGCGTATGGCTCCTAACACAGCCATCATTTTCATTCTTACCGCGATTCTATTATGCTTAAATTCAATCAAATACCATTCCAAAACATTATCTTTCCTAAAAAAACTCTCAACATCGACCATTCTTTTGATAGGCTTTGTCTCCTTGGTTGGCTACTTATTTTCCGCTGAAAGTTTATACGGTTGGATGTCACTTACGAGGATGGCTTTCCACACTTCAGTAGGAGTCATTTTTATCGGCCTTGGAATGTTTTTTCATGAAAGCGGACTAAAGCACCAAGAAAAGGAACAATACATCTGGTGGTCGAGTGCCTTTATTATTTTAGCCTCATTTTCAATCTCTTTTGGCCTATGGCATGAGATGAATAAGCAAGAACAGCTCCTCATCAGACGTACTGTAATCGAAGAAGCGAACTACATAAGTCATAACCTTTCACTTACAGTAAACTCGAAATTTTTTTCAATGCAACGTATGGCAAGCCGTTGGGAACAAGCAAGCGAAACCACAAGATCGAACTGGAAGAGTGACGCTTTACAGCATGAGAAAGATGATATCAGCCTAAAAGCTATTGTACTAGTAAATCAAAACTTAGAAAAAACTTGGTCTACTTACTCTGATCAAAGCAATTTTAACAGTATACTAGAAGACATTATCGCATCAAACCTCACTACCACAAATACGAGTGACGAACTTCAAGTGATTAGTGCAAAAGAACAGCTACTCATCGTTACAACCCCTCTTTTTATCGAAAATAATTTTCAAGGGTACCTTATCGGTTTATTTAATATTAAAGATATATTACTAACAGTAATCCCTCCAAAATCTCTTTCCGATATGGGATTATCTATTGTATTTGAAAATAATGTGGTTTTTAAGGAGTACACACCCAATACAGAGTATGTTAGAAAGTGGAATGTCCAGACATTTTTTGTGACAATGGGCATCGAATACTCCTTAACCTTAACCCCCTCTGTAACATTAATCAACAATCTTCAGTCATACTTACCTGAATTTGTTTTTACTACTGGATCAATTATTGGGTTGATGATTGCAATTATTATTGCCCTTGGAAGGATAACGAGCATGAAAGCTCGAGACCTTACAATTATTGAGAAAGCGCAAAGAATAACGACTAAGTCATTAAGAGTTTCACAAAAAAAATTAAAAGAAACCGTAAAAAAACTTTCTTTATCAAACAGTGAACTGGAACAATTCGCCTATGTCGCATCACACGATTTAAAAGCTCCTCTTAGAATCATTCACAGTAACGCTGAAATTTTAGAAATGGAAATCTTAAAAACCATCAAAAATGACCTCACTGATAATATAAAAGAACCACTTCGTATTATCACCTCTCGAACAAAAAAAATGGCTAGACTATTAGAAAACATCCTTGAATACTCTCGCATCGGCAAAAAGCATAGTAGTTCTCAAGGATTGATTATGAATGGAATGACCCTCATGCAAGAAACATTAGAATTGCTAAGCCTTTCTCCAAATATAACAGTCGATATTGATTCAAAATTTAATAATATCACTCTTTACGAAATGCCAATCAAACAAATCATGATAAACTTGATCAACAACTCAATTAAACACAACGACAGCGAACTCATCAAAATAAAAATTTCTTTAAGTGAAGACCCCAATCACTACATCTTTAAAGTTAAAGACAATGGCCTCGGCATTCCAGTCAAATACAATAAACAAGTTTTCGAAATGTTTAGAACACTAAAGCCACAGGATAAGGTCGAAGGTACTGGAATGGGACTCGCCATCGTAAAAAAACTTGTAGAAGTTAATAAAGGACAAATCAAACTAGAATCAGAGATAGGAAAAGGATCAACATTTACTTTTACACTACCCAAAATCAAAAAAGGCTACCGGCATCAGAGTAGTAAAGCAAGTGTTTGAGTTACAATCCGCTATCGAGACAAAATAGTGTCACAATAGCGATTTTCAAAAAAACAAAGATTCAAAATCAAGAAAAAATATCTTTTATTTTATCAAGAAACCCCTTTCTCTTAGGAAGATTTGCAGGTCGTTCCATCGTTGCAAATTCCTCAAGAAGCTCTTTTTGCTTCTTACTCAAATCAGTAGGTGTTTCGACAAAAATACTGACAAGAAGATCTCCACATCCAGCTCCGTGAACATTTGGAAAACCTTCACCACGAATTCTAAAGACTTTTCCATTTTGTGTTGCGGCAGGAATGGTTAATCGGCATGTGTGATTAAGCAAGGAAGGAACTTCTTTTTTACATCCCAGCGCAGCTTCAGTGAAACTAATAGGCAAGTCTAGAATCAGATCGTTTCCATCGCGCTCAAAGATTTCGTGTTCTTTAACATCTATAAAAATATACAAGTCACCTGCGGGACCACCACCAACGCCATCGTCACCATATCCACTCATTTTCATGCGCATCCCTGAGTCTACACCTGCGGGAATTGTGACTTTAACACGTTGCTTTTCTTTAACAAGCCCTTGACCATTACAAGATTTACAAGGATTCGTGATAACTTGTCCCTCACCATTACAGCGCGGACACGTCATTGACATGCTAAAAAATCCGCGTTGTTCGAACACTTGACCTTGGCCACCACAACGATCACAACGCTTGACGCTATCTGAGTCCGCTGCTCCCTTACCTTTACAGTCGCGACAAGTCACGTTTTTTTGAATGGCTAGTTCTTTTTCTACACCTTTAGCAGCTTCTTCGAAAGTGAGTGTGATATTTACTCTCTTACTGGCTCCCTGACGTCGCATTTGACCACCACCGTGGCCACCTCCTCCGCCAAAAAAACTGTCGAAAACAGAGTCGCCGCCACCGAAGGCTCCCATAAACGTGCGAAGAGCTTCGTCCATAGAGGCAAAACCTCCACCGCCCATGCCGCCCATGCCTGCACCGGCACCATTAACAGCGTCTTTACCATAACGATCATAGATACTTCGTTTATTATCATCGCTCAACACTTCATAAGCTTCAGAAATTTCTTTAAACTTTTTTTCAGCATCGGGATCACCTGGATTTTTATCTGGGTGATATTTAATAGCTTGTTTACGATAAGCTTTTTTGATTTCAGAAGCTGAAGCTTCACGATTAATTTCTAAAATGTCGTAATAATCAGTCATGATACTTAAAATACTTTTGTGGTTTAAAAAAAAAGAGAGTCTAGAACTCCTGTAGTCAGGGGGAACAAAAGACTCTCATCAAGGTAAGCTTTTAAAATATACTAGAAACTAACGTTGTCTCTTGTACTTCAATGCAGCTTTTGACTTTGCACGTTTTTTAATTGAAGGTTTTGAGTAAAAACGATGAGCTTTTACTGCTTTCATAACACCTTCTTTGTCAAGTTTCTTCTTTAAAGCTCGCAACGCTTTGTCTAGTGAATCACCTGGTCGTAATCTTACAAATGACATTTACGCATCTTCCCGGTTTAAACGTTAAAATTTATTTTTCCCTACTCATTACAAAATAGGGCTAACTTATTCATTCAGATGGCAATATACTACAACATTACCCAGTTATCCGGCAAGTAGAACTTGGACTCTGGCTATTTTTTTCGATGATAGAGGGATATTGACATCTATAAGTTTTCAGCTTATAATTTACAACATTCAATGAATATTATTTAAATTTTAACAATTATTTACACAAGGATGTAACATGGGTCTTCCAATACCAGGGTTAGTTACTTTACCAACCCCTCTACTTAAAAATGACAACGATGCTAGTCAAAATACAAAGCATTATAAACTCCTTAAGAGGCCTCGTCCATCTTATTTTGAAGACACAACAAAGACGAAAAAGCCAAGATTCAACAATAAAGCCCCAATAAAGTCGCCACAGATCTGTCCTAAATATGACGGCCTCATAGCTATCGGAAAAACTATTACTATTAATGGTCAAAACTTCGACATCGAAGAACTAGGCGAAGGTGCCCATCATAAAGTTTATCAATTTACTGGTGAACAAAAACTTGCTATCGACAACAAAGTCATAGATCTCAGTAAAACTGTTTTAAAAATTTCTAACCCGAAAAGAACTGACAGACAGAAACATGACGATCAATGGAATTCTTTAGAAGCTCACAAATACCTTGAAGCTTTAGAGGTCCCCCAACCGGAGGTTTATATACGACCAGACACCTTTGTTGATACCGACGTGAAAATGCAAAATAAGTCCGGAGGATTCTGGATTGTTGAGAAAATGGAAGGGGAAGCTGAAATCACCAATACCCAAGTTAAAACTTTTGTTAAAAAGTGGCTTACTGATGCTGCAAACCAAAATAAAGAAATCATTGGAGATTTAAAACCTGATAACGTCATGCTCAAAAATGGCAATTGTTACATAATTGATCCATCTAAACCGCAAAAGACAAAAAATCGTTTTACAAATGAGTTATTTTTGACCCTTAATAGATGGACAAAACACCTTGAAAATGACATCAAAACCGAAATATTTAACGAGCTTATTGCTGACTTCCCTGTGGAGTTGAAAGAAGAAATAAATAACCTCGCATAAGCTTAGGTATCATCCAAACCCCAACAAGTAAAGCTAAAAATGGGCTATACCAGTTGGGGTACTCTAAAAATCTGGTAAACAAATCAAGCCTTGTCAATTTCTGCTTGCGTTTTTCTAAGATACAAAATCTCAACAGCCGCTTCAGTGGAATATTCGCCGCATTTAAACTTCTGCTCGGCTACCGACATCAGATAACTTACCGATGGTGTAACATCAACCCAATTAATTAGCTGCTGAGGATAAAGCTTTGCCATTTTATTCTGAAGTTGACCACTATTAGGGGAAACAAGATAATCGACCTTACAGACATGAGGGATATCTTTAAGCTGCTCCATAGAAGGCCCTGTATTCCAAGAAATTTCATCTGCCCCTCTACTTCCCACCTTAAAATAGGCTCCTCCAATTTTAGCATCAATAATACTCATAAAAGTTCCATCCCTATCAGGAATAAAGCCATCAAGTGAGCAAAGAGCTACAAGAGGTAACTTAGCTGCATATGCTAGAGTTTTAGCAACTGTCACTCCTACACGTATCCCTGTATACGACCCTGGCCCGACACCTACGGCAATATATTTTAAATCCCCTACCTTTACACCCAACTTTTGAAGCCCCTTCTCTACCTCAATCATTGCATATCTAGAGCTGTTATGACCTTTCGGTATATCACCAGTGTATAAAACTGTTTCACCTTCAAAAAAAACAATTATACACTGTTCTGTGCATGTATCTATGAGTAAACTTGTCATAATTATATAATAATGTTTTTTGGTACAATAAGGTTTTGTAAGGTTTTGACAAAGTACTTATCTGTCATTCCTGAAATAAAATCTACAACAAATTGTACATCCGACGATTCTTCAAGATAATCTTCATTTTTATTAAAAAGAAAGTTTTTCCAAATATAGCTTTCGTCTCTTTTTTTAGTATATTCTTCCAACAGTATTTCAAAAAGGATTCGGTACCCTTTTTTGATTTTTTCTGACTCCACTTTTAATTTTTCATGTGTATAAATTCTTCTAAAATTAAAAGTTCGCAACACTTTTAAAGCCTCAAAGGCTTCTTCTGAAACTGCGATGTAATCTTTTTCATAACTATTTTGAATAATATCAGTAGCTAAACACGTTAATATCGATCGATTATTGTTTCCGAGAATCGTATTTGGAACTTCGTCACGCGATAAAATATTTAAACTGATAGCATCCTCAATGTCTTTTCCAACATAGCTCATCGTATCCGACAGCTTTACCAAAGCCCCTTCTAAAGTTCCAGGGATAATATTTTCATTTGGACCACTAAGCTTGGTTTCTCTATCCTCAAAATGATCTTCCCATGTCTTCCCAAATCGAGGCCTGATAACATTGCTAGTCATCCCCCCATCATGACAAAGGAATCCATCATAGACCGCGAGTCCAAGATTTAGAGGCTCTATTTCATAAAAAAGGCGACAAGATTGGTGAGGATGAGCAAAAGAGTTTCCTCCCTTTTTTTTGGAAAGAGATGATAAGTAATGTTCTCCTTCGTGACCAAAAGGAGGATGGCCAACATCATGTCCAAGAGCTATAGCTTCCACAAGATCCAAATTCAACTTGAGAATTTCCGCAACCCCTCTAGCAAAATTACTCACTAACTGCACGTGAAGACTTCTATGAGTAATATGATCATTATCAACAAGATAAACAACTTGCGTTTTATCCGTATACCGCGAGTAAGCTTTAGAGTGTACGATCCGATCAACATCTCTTTTATAAGGGAGGCGATGATCGTCTTCAGCTCCCTTGTACCTCGAATGATCTTTAGAAAGTGAAGCTAGGGGATGTTGAGTATTTTCTTCCTGACGCTGCGCTGAAGCTCTCAATTTAGCTAGAATACCCTCATTTGCAGGTTCATTTATTTTAAAAGTCATATAAACACCTCGTATTTAACCAAAATATCTGAAATTCAAGGGAATATCAAGAAAAACTCCAAGACTTTCCTTTTCAAGCTCATAAAACTAAACAAAACTAAAACAGGTTAAAACATAACACTTTAAAAAAACAACACCACAATAAATTAATATGATATAATTAAATAAAAAGAATGCTCTTATTAATTTAAAGAGAGGTTAATTATGAACTTTGAAAGCCCCTTCGGCTCCAGTAACATGCAACCCGCTTATAACGATGCACTTAAAGCGTTAAATTCCTTAGAAAACTCAATAAATAATTATTTGGTAGAAACAAAAAGTGAAAATAGTTTGCTGGACGATAAAGTCCAAGAGTGCGCATCAAAAGTAATGAAAATCGAAAAAATGATAGAGAACTTCGAGAACGCTCTAAGTAACGACCTTTCAGTTTTGGGCTATGATTTTACAGCAAGCCTCATCAGTAATACCAATCTCTTACGACAAGATTTAAAAGATTTAACTAGCACAATTACCCCTGAAACGAAAGATAAACTCTCTAAACCCCTGAATGAAGCACGATCAGCTCTTAAAGAGTATGCTGCCACAATCACAGCTAAGCAAAGTAATTACCTATCAAAACAGGTTTCACATCTAAAGGAAAAAAGTCTTTGGGACGAAAGTTGGATGGGAAACATACACGAAAAAATTGATGGTCTAGTAGATCACCAAAAAGTTTATCAGTATGGAAGACCTAAAAAAGCACCCTGGCACGAAGTCCCTCCCCATGAAAAAGGACAACCTTTAGACACTCCAAAACTTCCAAGGCGAGCCAAAATAGGAAAAACTTCCAAAAAGGTAACTATTGAAAGAACGCAAATATTATGCAAAAACCTCAGGCAAGCTCTGATATACCATCGAAACCACCTAAGTCATAACTATGACTCTCTCGATGTAGTAAAGGCTATGGGAGAGTTATACAGCGAAATCTGTAACTTTCAAGAGTACATTGACAACGACTTAGCTTCCATCAAAGGAACCTACCTAAACCAAGCTAAAGAACTAAAGGAGAGCGTTACATTTTTTTATTCGCATGATCTAGACTTTGCAGAGCAAAGTATGTTCAATAGATATTTCAAACCACTAACTGAAGAATTAACAAGGTTACACAAGAAACTATCATAAGGCTATTTTGCGCACACACTGTTTTTGTACAGTACCTTCTCAGGAAGCTGCACGCTTAATATAAGTGGCTCATTAGGCAGCTCTACTTACGCCCACATCAATCTTGTACACAATATCCCCTAAAACCCTTACATTAAGATTTTTAAGTGGTTTCTTATGAGTTTGAAGGTAATTCACTGACTGAACATTTCTCATTACCCTTTCTTTAATCGTCTGCCTTTTTCTCACCTGAACTGCTCGTGCTAAAAGAATAGCCTCATAAACTTCTTTAAAGTGAGTATCATTTTCAAGATCATGAACGAGACCAATATGAGCCCATTTTCTAGCTCTTGAGTCTACTGCACGATCTATTGCATCTTTGCAACTTGTATTCGACGAATCGACTTTTAGACCTATTTCTGCGACGATTTCAATATAATCATGAAAGATATCAATGAAAATTTGGCGTTCTTCAATGGAAAGCTCTTCTTTACCATAAAACATGGTCTCGTGTATGTCATTAGCAATAGTATTCATTTTCTCTCTGAATCCGGGTATTTTATTACGCACTTTTTCCGGAATAAAATTACCTGTCTTGCTAAAGTCACCATCAAAAATTTCACTCATTAAATTATTTTTGAAAATTTTTGCATTGGATTGATGCTCATATACACCTTTCTGATAATAAAAATCAGAGTTTTTCGACAAAACAATAACATACAAAGTATCCCTTAACTCTTCCTCTTCAGAGGCATTTATAATTGCGTATATTCTTGAAACTTCCGAACCTGTAAAAGAGGACTTGGGCCTCATGTCCTGATTGACCACGAAAAGATGTTTTTTCCCTTCTTTTTGATAACTTTTCATCCAGGTATAAAATTCTGGAGAAATAACCGCCTCACCGAAGTTTTCAATTGTGGGACTACCAAAAATAACTTGCTTAATTTTTTTCGCTACTCCATTCACAATGAGCTCCATAGTACCAATACATTGGGGTATATTTCCCTGGGAAATAGGATCAAAAAATGTATTAAAATGCCCCCTAATACTATTTCCTGCCTGGCTAATGATAGGTGCTTTATAACTCCAAGGAACCTTTTGGATATTTTCGTGCATATCTAAAACATTTTCGGCAAGCATTCCTTTTTTGGCTTCCCAAGGCTCCGGCAAAGTGCTAGAAGAACTTAATTTCTCTCCTATATCATTTAACTTTTGGATAAGTGCTATGCTTTCCGACTCAAGATTTATTTTGGTATAAAGAAACTCGCTCAGGTCCATCGTACAGTTAGCAATTTTATGTTGGAGTTCTGTTCCTTGAAAATCGGCCTTGTTAATTATGCTACTAATATTGCGAATCCCTGTAAGAATATCGATTTTATAAACTAATCTTACTTTATTTAAATAATCTTGATTGAACTTGCTTGGCTTTACATCCAAATTGACACCATACAAGATACTTTGAATCATCTTTGAGAACTCTTGCTCTAGACCTCCATTAAACTCCCATTTTTTTAATAGCAGTAACACTTGCTCTTGACTTTGGTCGGGAAAATGTTTGCTAAAGATCTTACCTATCTCCCTTCTGAATTGTGCAATAACTGATCTATACCTTAATATTTTCCAATCAATATGCCTAGGATCCGAAGACTCGACGATGCCACTACTAAAATACTGAACCCAAGTTCTCTCGTCTTGAACAGAAGCGAGTATCGAATGAGAAACATCCGGGAGATTAGGAACCATTTTTTCATCAATAAACTCAAATATTTTATTAAATTGATCCCTTTCACTACTTGCATTGTACTTCTCTAAGTTAGTAATTAATTGATCTAAAGCATTTTTTAATTTTTCCAGTGTAATCTGCAGTCGTGTCGAAACATATTTGGATTTTTCATGACCATTATCTGAAACACTCACATGCTCTAAAAAACGTGAAAACGTAGCCCAACCTCCCTCTATTAAGTCAAATAGTTTATCCCTCAACACCTCAACTGACATAACTTCATCTTCACTAGAGTTTTCGTCACCCGATGATGATCCAGTGATTGAATTATACCAATCCCTCCAACTTCTGGTTAGTCTTGATATACTCACCCTTCCATCACGATCTATATTAATCGTTTCATTACTTGAAATACTTTCAATAATTTTTAACTGTTCAAAAAAAACTCCTAAACGAGCTTCGGTAGAATTCTCAAGAAAACCACCGTCAACTTTTGTCGTTATATATTCAAGAAGAGTCTTTGAAGCTACCCATTGAAAATTTAATGAATGAATAGGTGTAATTTTTTTCGGCAGTAATCGATGAATATAGAAAAGCCTACTCGAAGGGTTTTCTAAAACAATTTGAGACTCTACTTGCGCTACAAGTAGGCTGCTCCCATGATTCTGACTGATATTCAATGCATACCCAGATGAAGAATCGATCGATAGCTGACTTTTAATAAAATGAGAAACACAAACTAAGGATTTATCGAAAATAAAACGATAAGATAATGTATCTCTTTTAAGCCGACATTCCCTTGTTTTTTCTTGCGAGACCTCTAATGTTTCTGATAAAAAAAGGCTTCCGACACATTCATTTATAAAAGTTTCGTCCTGATTAGTCACCAACAGCACAAGCTCTAAAAATTTCATTCTCAGAAAGTTAACCAAAACATCTTTATTCCAACTAGAACATTCTGTGTCTACAAAAGATAGCACTGAGCGAAAATCCTCCGGAAGTTCTGAGAAAATAGCGTCGACCTTCTCTGTCATTAATGCTGTACCTTGCTCACTCACCTTGTGATGAAAAGGCATTGCAGAACTTAATGTATGTATAAAGCTGACAGTTTCAGATTCTACTTTTTTTTGATCACTTTCAAAGGCTTGTTTCACACACATTTTATAAAATTTCGATAAAAATGATCGTATATCATTCCCTTGACCTTTTTGGGGCCAAATTTTTTCACCTGTCTCAAACTCTAGAGTCACCTCTTTAGAACGAAACAACTTAGTCAAAAAAAGCTCAACGATATTACTCGTAAACCTTGGTAATGTATTTCTTCTATTGACTTCTTTTTTTTTGATCATGTCGTATAAAATTTTATCTAGGTACTTAAATGTCGTTTGCGAAGCTAGTCTCCCCTTCTTAATCATACAGTTGACTTGCTTTTCTAAATCTTTACAAAACAAACCTACTCCATCTGATAAAGGAGCTTCGCACGTCAACCCCTCAATAGTAAAAGTTGTCATTGCTTCATTGCCTCGAAAGTCAAACTCCTCCGGAATATTTGTCACAATAATTTTTAGAAGGTAAGCAACAGCTTTTTGATAAATTTCTTGTGAAGCCAGCGCAACGAGTCCTGGGAATACACGCTTAAGCATACGATAGCCAACGGAAAATTGGTCGTACGTCAAAACTACACTTTGATTTATTTCATTTATGAATGGCAGGCACTCACCTTCAAAAATTTTTTGAAATTCCACATTGAGACTGCGAGCTATAGAAACTGATTCATGAAAAGTCTGAATAAAAGAAAAATGAAACTTCTCAAAATAAAGCTGATCCTTAGTAGAAATAAGCGAATTATGCTTTAAAGCACTACTTATCTTATACAAGCGAGAAGCTACCTCTTCTAAATCCTCCAGAGTAAAACAATTAAAATTATTAGTTTTCGAGAACGTTATTTTTTTTTTCTCTCCCGTCAACCTAGCTTCTTTCGAGGGACTCGGAGGCGCCGATTTACAACGCATATTTATCGATAAATTAGTGCAAGAAAAATTTTTAGGTTTTAATGAACTGGTCAAGTTCGGTATTTCCAAGTCTTGTTTGTAGTCATTTCGCATTAGCGATGTGCAGTCAAAAGTCATGATCAAAAACCCATTGTTAATAAATATTCTAATTTGTATCTAAACATAGGTAACTTTGTCAAGGGAGTATTTTAACCCTATTTACCCCCAAATCCAATAGAATGAAAACCCGGTTGGCTTAATTCCCCAAATCACTCAAAATTCCACCTTAGCCCCTACGAATTGAAATTAAAATTTACTTAATTTATCACCGAAAAATAGCAATGCTGTAGTTGTAATAAATGTGCAGCGTCTTTATAATTATGGGTCACACTGGAAGATTGTTTCCTTCATGACTCCTGCTACCCACGCGAAAAATAAAACAAATATCGGCATGGGGACGTAAAAAAAATTAATTAATACTAAAATAAGCTTTGAGGATATATTTTGAGCGAAGAAAAAGAATTAGATAAAAGTTTTGATTTTGAACTTGAAGATGCCGTAATAGACTCTCTTGAAGGTGATCGCAAAAGAAACAGCAAAACAATTACTCCTCCCGATGAACTTGAATTTTTCCCTCTCCTAAAAAGACCATTTTTTCCCGGAATGGCTGCCCCTCTAGTTATTGAACCCGGTCCTTATTTCGAAGTACTTAAAGCTATCGCCAAGTCAGAGCACAAGTGTGTCGGCTTACTCATGGCAAAAAAAGAAGAGTGCGACATTTACAATGCCTCATTTAAAGACCTCCATAAAATCGGTGTTCAAGCTAGAATTCTCCGAGTCATCCCAATGGAGCAAGGTGGCGCACAAGTCATCCTCAGCATGGACAGAAGAGTTACTGTTAAAAGGACTATTCGTAAATCTAAAACTCTAAAAGCAAAAGTTGAGTATTACGAAGATAAAAATGTTTTAACCGACGAACTGAAAGCCTATGCGATTAGCATCATTACAACGATTAAAGAATTACTCAAACTCAACCCCCTCTTTAAAGAAGAGCTCCAAATATTTTTGGGACACTCAGACTTTACTGAACCAGGTAAGCTTGCAGACTTTGCCGTAGCTCTCACTACAGCTTCTAGAGACGAGCTACAAGATGTCCTTGAAACTTTCGAAATTGGTGGTCGGATTGACAAAGCGTTGATCTTACTGAAAAAAGAACTCGACATAAGTATTCTACAAAATAATATCAACCAACAAATAGAATCCACAATCAATAAGAGCCAAAAAGATTTCTTTCTTAGAGAGCAACTTAAAACGATTAAGAAAGAGCTGGGCATTGAACGTGACGACAAGTCTATCGACAAAGATAAATTCCTCGAACGCCTAAAAACAAGAGATGTCCCCCCCGATATCATGGAAGTCATCGATGAGGAAATGGACAAGCTTAGTATGCTAGACGTCCAATCTGCTGAATACGCAATAGCTCGAGGCTACCTAGACTGGTTAACTGTAATTCCTTGGGGCATTCAAAGTGAAGAACTTCATGATCTTAAATCTGCCCGAAAAATTTTAGAAGAAGATCACTACGGACTAGAAGACATAAAAGACCGCATTATTGAATTTATCAGCGTCGGTAAATTATCTGGTGGTTTAAAAGGAAGCATTATTTGCTTAGTCGGACCTCCGGGTGTTGGTAAGACGAGTATTGGTAAAAGTATCGCTCGAGCACTCAATAGAGAGTTCTACCGTTTCTCTGTTGGTGGCATGAGAGATGAAGCTGAAATCAAAGGTCACCGCCGTACCTACATTGGGGCGATGCCTGGAAAGTTAATCCAAGCACTGAAAAGTTGTGGAACAATGAACCCTGTAATCATGCTCGATGAAGTAGATAAAATGGGAAATAGCTTCCAAGGCGACCCTGCTTCTGCACTACTTGAAGTTTTAGATCCAGAGCAAAACTCTGAATTTTTAGACCATTACTTAGATGTACGTTGTGACCTTTCAAACGTCTTATTTGTCGTAACAGCTAACATGCTTGACACTATCCCGCCCCCCTTACGTGACAGAATGGATATTTTAAGGTTGTCTGGCTATGTCATGAATGAAAAGGTACAAATCGCGAAAAAATATTTAGTCCCACGCAACAGAAAGTCAATGGGTCTTAAAGCAAAAGATGTAAATTTTTCGGATGACGCAATCAGGCAAATAGTCAACGGGTATGCTTTGGAATCAGGGGTTCGTAGCCTAGAAAAACAAATCAAAAAGATATTACGTAAAATTGCCGTAAAACTTGTTACACAAATGCAAGCTAAAAAGAAAAAAGGTAAACCTGTAGAACCAGATAAGTACCGAATTACGGGCCGCAATCTTAAAGAATACTTGGGTAACCCCATTTACACATCCGACCGCTTCTATAAAGAAACGCCAGTTGGTGTATGTACAGGTCTTGCATGGACTGCCATGGGTGGTGCAACGTTATATATAGAGGCAATTAAAGTAACTGGCGAAAAGACGGAAATGAAGCTTACCGGACAGGCTGGTGATGTAATGAAAGAATCCTCACAAATTGCATGGAGCTATCTCCATAGTGCACTACATAAATATGCCCCTGAGTTTACATTTTTTGAAAAAACACAAGTACATATTCATATCCCCGAAGGCGCAACGCCAAAAGATGGCCCTTCTGCAGGAATAACCATGGTGACAGCTTTACTCTCTCTTCTCTTAAACATTCCAGTTGAACACAACCTCGGCATGACAGGAGAACTGACCCTCACTGGAAGAGTACTAGCCATAGGCGGGGTGAAAGAAAAACTTGTCGCATCACGAAGAACAGGCCTCAATCAGTTGATTTTCCCTAAGGATAATAAGCGTGACGTCGACGAACTTCCTGAATATATTAAAGAAGGCTTGACAATACACTTCGTCGAACACTATGACGAGGTTATGAAAATTGCTTTTCCCGACAGAAGCATTATTATGTAAAATAATCGCAATAAGTGGTGTGCCATGCAGTACTGGAAAGATGAATGTAAAAAAAAAATCATCGAGCCCTCTAAACTAGAAAAGCGAGTTGCAGAGATCCGATCACTAGGGTCAACTATCGTCTCTCTAAATGGTTCGTTTGATCTGTTCCATCCGGGGCACTTACAAATTCTTTATGAAGCTTCTCTTCAAGGTGACGTCCTAATCGTCGCCTTGAACAGTGATACCTCCATTAAAAGCTACAAGTCACCATCTAGGCCAATTATCCCCCTCGAACAGAGGATGCAACTAATTACAGCTTTGGAATTTGTTGATTTTGTTACTTGGTTTGATGACACTACCCCCATTTCCATTTTGGAAAAAATTAAACCTGATGTCCACGTCAATGGCGCTGATTATGGAGAAAACTGTATTGAACTTGAAACTGTTAAACGTTATGGTGGAACTATACATTTAGTTGAAATTATACCGGGACTCTCGACTACTAACATTATAAAAAAAATTAAACACTTATAATTGTCTCCTTTTTAATGCCTTGAGGAATAAAGCATGCGATTAATCCACACTTTTAATGACCCAGACCAAGGAAAGCAATTTTCACAATTTCTCAATGCCAAAAATATAGAACACCAGCTAGAGCCTTTAGCCAATAATGACTGGGGAAGTGACGATTATGGCACAATTAAAATAAATCTTTGGATCATTGATGAAGACCAAACAGAGCAGGCGACTAAATGGTTGGAATTATTCAAACAAGACCCAACTCAGAAAGAGTTTAACGTTAAGATTGAAAGTCCCCTTGAAGAAATACCATTTACACCCGAAGAAGAATCTTCTACTGAGCAAAAGCCTATATTCCAATCTGCTCCCCCAAAAGATAAAAGCTTGATCACAACATACATCCTATGCCTTTGTGCATTACTTTTTATTATCGCACAGTTCACTCGCCCCCACCCAACTAACATTCCTGAAGGGATTCCTTTACCCCCCTTACTGACTGCTCCGATTAACAAAAGCCTCATGTATGACTATCCTGAAAAATTTAAACTTATAGACAAAATTACAGCGCTTTACGGTGTAGACAGCTTAGATAGCCCTAATGAACTTCCAGCTGAGGGTCAATTTCTATTAAAAAAATCAATAGAAACACCTTATTGGCAAGGGTTATATAAAGACATCGTTAAAAAGGTAAAAGAACCTGATACTCCTATTAACCTCAACAACACCCCGATGTTTGAGAGAATCAAAAGTGGCGAAGTCTGGAGGTTATTTACTCCGAGCCTTCTTCATTTTGACATCTTCCACATATTTTTCAATATGGTCTGGCTTCTCGTTTTGGGCCGACAAATGGAGAAGCAGTTGGGGGCATTCAAGTATGTTTTTTTTATTTTACTCACCGCCCTCATTTCGAATACAGCACAATATCTAATGAGTGGCTCGAACTTTATTGGGTTTTCTGGGGTTATTTGTGGAATGATCATGTTTATCTGGCTTAGACAAAAACTCGCACCCTGGGAAGGTTATCACTTACATCGATCTTCAATGCTCTTTATTTCGATCTTCGTTT
>JAYZJO010000037.1:0-51374 GCA_036164375.1 Chlamydiota bacterium
ACGCCCCATGGGCTAATGATAATTGGGGGGTTAATTAATCCTATCCAGTTAATAATGATTGCCGAGGGGGGAGGCAACAGCCCTGCAATATTGATAGTAATCCATGGAGGCTGAGGGAACCCCGGATTGGTCCACCACCACCATAGTGCCCAGGTGTTTGTCCAGTTAAAGCACCAGCAAGTGTTCCATCCCCACCATGGAGGAATGCAGCACCAGTTGTTCCAAAAATCAGGGTGAAAATGCCAGTGATGCATAAGGAAGATGGTGTAGTTTGGATAGTAGACAAAACACCACTTGATAATTTGTTCAGGTGTAAGAATAATACTAGGGGTAAATGAAATGGTAGGACGCTCCGAAATGGGGATCGTGACTGGAGCGTAGGCGCAGCCTCTTTCTTCAAGTGTGAGATCCCAATATCCTGGAACCCAGAGATATCCACCGGGACGCCATAGATAGTATCCGGGAACATAAACCCAGTTGGGGTTTAGCTCATGCCATTGGCCTGATAGCCATTCGTAATCTCTTGTCGAATGATTATATTCCCAGTAGCCGGGTATCCAAAAATGATTTTCACTAGGTGCATTTGAGATGTCCTCGACTTTTGTTTTAGGAGGTCTTTCAGAAATGTAGCGAAGTTGATTTTCAGATTCTTTACTCCAGAATCCCTTTATCCAAGCCCAGCCTTCTCTATACTGGTACCAGTACCCAGGAATCCAAATGTGGCCTTCGGGAGGAAGGCGCCATACACCGCTAATCCAAACGAAATCGTTTAGGTTTTCAATCCACGCCCAGTACCCTGCGATCCAGATAGCATCGTTGTGGCACTTAGGGGGTTGTTGTTCGCGTATGGGAGCGGGGGGAGTCCTCGCTACTGCCTGTAAAAGAAGACCGTCTTCAGTGGAAGCGGTCATAAAAGCTTCATGAACAGGGCCGTCTTGATAGACGTCAGCCTGGGCGTGTGCTTCGTTTGTTGGTGATAAAAGGAAAATGCTGAAGAGAAATGATATTCCCAATAGTTTTATCGAAGACCAGCATCCATGCATAAGACCTCCAGTATGCAAATACATCATTAAGGTAATGTAAATTTATATATGATACTATTTTTTCATGTTTTCAATATAAAAAATTAAAATTAATTAAGTGTTTGTGGTGTATTAGTTTATAAGCGTGTTTTTAAAGGTCTTTTATACAAGTGGTTGGAGTTTCGGTGGGTTTAAGCCCCTAACTGTTAATTGGTAATAGGTTGGTGTGCCGTTAGCCTATGTCTATCATAGGCTTTGTTCATTAAGATTAGTATTACAGGTTTTTGCTTTAAACCCTGGAGACATCACACCGCAGGAAACAATAAACTTGAGAGCTTCTTCAACACTCATTTCAAGGTCTATCATTTGGTGGCGTTTATAGAGTAGCATAAATCCCATTGTTGGATTTGGAGTTGCAGGAACAAAAACGGAGACGTTGCCGTATGAGTCTTCTATAGGTTGGTCTGTCTGGGGGTCGTTCGTGATTAATCCTAGACATAACGTGCTTTTTGATGGAAAGGGCACCAGGACAACTTGAGAGAAGGTGGCCGTTTTTGCTTTGAATATCGTGCCAATTACATCTTGCGTCGCTTTGTAAATTTTATTGATAAAGGGGATTCTGTGAATGATGTAGTTACCGATACGGATAAGATAGTGAAAAATTACAATCCTAGTTAAAAGACCAATAAAGACTGTGATAATAAAGAGTATGGCTAGAATGATGACGCGACTAAAAAAGGCGACCACTTGACGAGCAGAAAAAAAAAGTATAGGTGTGTCTAGAAGTCCATAGTGTTCAAGAGTGTTTTCTAAAACCCCAACAAATGGTTTCGTTAGTAGATTGATGATGAACGAAAATATAACAATCGTGAGAACCGCAGGTAACAGTATAGCTAGACCTGTTATGAAGTATTTTTTCATGACAGTTCCTTGGTTTTACGTTGGTTTCTATTGTTACGTATTTCGTCGAAGATTTCTTCAGAAACAGGTTTTAGTGGCTCGTTGAGGATAACACCACAAGAGATGATGTACTTTAGCGCCTCTTCAACTTTCATGTCAAGATAGGTAATGTCTTTTTCGTCAAACATGACAAGGTATCCGGATGTAGGGTTAGGTGTTGTTGGAACAAATACTGCGATTAAATTTTGCCCTTCTTCATGGGGGAGTCCAGGAAGGATATCACGGGTGACGAGGCCGACACTGTGACTTTCTTTACTAGGGAATGGTACTAAAACTACCTGCTTAAAGGAGCTTGAGTCCCCTTGAAGTAAGGTGTTTATCACGTCTTGACAAGTTTTGTAAACCGAGCTGATAAAGGGGATTTGGTGTATGATGTAGTCCCATGCTTTGATAAGATAGTGGAAGAAAAATATACGAGCGATAACCCCGAGTAGTATTGTAAAAAGAAATAAGCAAACTAGAATGAGTACTTTACTTGCTAGATATTGAACTTGGTTCGCCGTTAGAAACAGAATATCTTTGTCAAGAAGGTCGTAGTGCTCAAGGATGGACTGAACAAATCCAAGAAACGGGCTGGTAAGAATGTTTATGAGGAAGATGACTATGGAAACAGTGAGAGCGAGAGGTAGAAGGATGACTAAGCCTGTAATGAAGTATTTTTTCATGATTTCTCCGTAAATTAATCCTCTCAAAAGTCGAAATGTCTTTGTATAGAGTTAATTTAACAAATAGATTAAACGTTGTACAGAAATTATCTTTCAATTTTGCTGTTATAGAGGTTTTTAAAGCCTGATTTGTGGAGTTTAATTTTTGAGTGTGTTAAAGTTTATAGAGTTGATGTTAATAAATTAAGGAGTATTAAAATGAGCGTTAATTCTATAACTGCAGTTAATTCGTCTTCGGATATAGCCCCATATCAAGCAAGATGTAATCCTAAAACCCTTAGAGTTATGGATAAATTCACTGAAACTGAAGAGATTCCGTGTTCTGCTAAGGTGATAGTCAGTCAAATGAATGAGTTTGACAAAGTTATTGAAGAGTTAGGTCCTGAAAAAATTAAACGCCTACGGAAAAATCCAGGTATAAATCAGAGGATTATAACTTTTACATTAATCGGAAAGTCGACTTTCGATACAATACGCGCAAATTCAGCAGTAAAAACTTTGAATATTGCAGATAGATATTTCTTTGTTAAACAGCGGCAGTAAATGCCCCTTCAGTTAATAGAGAGCTAGTGCTGAAATGTATTTCAGCACGCTTGCTAACACTCATGCAAAAAGAGGGAATAAAAGGTTTGCGGTAAACGATCCCCTTTTTGAAGTTTACATATTGCGATTGTTGTTTTTTAAGTGTTATCGCTTCTTGTGTTTTTTGGACTTTTTCCGTCTTTTTGATCTTCGTTTTTTTGTGTGGTACCCTTCTTCTGGTATTTCTTCGTAAATGAGGTCCCATTTGCTTTCGAGGGTTATGAAATTCACACTTCGTAAAGTGACAGTAAGCTCTTCTCCACTGCGGTAGTTCGCACCGGAATGTCTGCCAACGAGCTGCATTTTTCTCTCATTGAATTCAAAGTAGTCATCGCCAATATCGGATATGTGAATAAATGTTTCCATCATAAGGGCCATGATTTCGATGGTCATGCCCCAAGGCTTAACGTTGGTGATGACAGCATCGTACTCTTTAAGCGGCTCGTCTTCTTGAATAGCATGAAGTAGACGTAATTTTTTTAAGAGTTTTACACTAGACTCAGCTTTTGCGCTGATGCGTTCTTGCTCGGAACAGTGGTTAGTGATCGACTGTAGCTGCTCGCTGCCAATGACATCGCCGAATAAAATTCTGTGAACAATTAAGTCGGCGTAGCGCCTAATAGGGCTCGTAAAGTGACAATAGTGCTCTAAGCTTAGGCCGTAGTGTCCAATGTTGGTAGGGGAGTAAATTGCCATACGCATTCTACGGATAAAAGCTGAGGCGAGGTGTTGGCCATAAGGTGTTTCCACGGATTTGTCAAAAAGGGTTTGAAGCTCTTCTTGCGTTGGGTTGTCCGGTAATTCAAATCCAAAAGAGCGCGCTAGAAGGACAAAATCTTTGAAACTATCATCTGGAGGGGGTTCGTGGATGCGATAAGCGACTTCTTTTTGCTCGTCTGTAAGATGTTTAGCGATCACTTCATTTGCTTTGAGCATGAACTCTTCGACAAGTTGGTGGGTGATATCGTACTCAATATACTCAGTACTTTCAGGAAGCCCTTCTTCGTCGACGATCACCGCTAGTTCGGGCACTGCTAATTCTAAGCTTCCACGTTCAAAACGTTTTTTCTTCAAAAGAAGGCATAGCTTCTCCATGAGTTTCATTGTTTTTGAGTGGGGGCTTGCCTTTTTATCCTGCAGTATTTTCATCGCTTCTTTATAGGTATAACGCTTTTGGCTGCGTATAACCGAACGCGTAATTCTATAATCCAATAATTCTCCCGTTTTACTGAGGGTCATTAAAACAGAGACAGCTAGGCGATTGACATTCGGTTTTAAACTACATAAATTATTTGAAAGCTCTTTGGGGAGCATGGGAAGGCAGTAGCCGGGAAAGTATGTTGAGTTTGCTCTTTGGCGGGCTTCTGAGTCAAGGGGCGATCCAGGGCGTACATAGTGAGTGACATCAGCAATGTGAACACCTAAATGAAAGTTTCCTTTACGGTCTTTTTTTAATGATAGTGCATCATCAAAATCTTTAGCTGTATCGGGATCGATCGTAAAGCATTCTAAGTCGCGAAGATCTTCACGTGCTTTAATATCGCGTTGTTGGACGGTTTTACCGTAACTTTGTGCTTCGTCGATAGCAGACTTAGGAAATTCGCTACGTAATTCGTACTCTTCGATTGATGCTTTGATGTCGCAGCGGTGATCAGAAATATGCCCTAGATAGTGAGAATAACGGCACAGTGTTTCGGTGTCTTTGGTTCCCCATTCAATGATTTCCATGACGAGGCGGTCGCCTGGTTTTAGGCTCTTTCTTTTTCCTGGATGGACGACTACACGTTGGGATTGACCAAGCATCGGAACATAAGCAATGAGCTCACCAAGTCGGTCAACCTCTTTGATGATTCCAGCGATATGTGTGCGTCCTCGGGACACAATATTGATGACGCGTCCTTCAGGGCCTTTTTCGGAGATGGATTCATTATTGATGATAACTTCTACTTTATCACCGTCAACGGAGTTGTGTGTTAGAGGTTTTGGGATGAATATATCTTCAGGGTAACTGATGCTGTCGTCAGGAACAACAAATCCAAAACCTCGGTGGTGCATTCGAATTGTACCGGTAACGATTTCATTTTTTGTTTTTTGCCAACTGTAACGATTCTTTTTTAAAACAACTTCACCTTTTTTGATAAGAATGTTGAGTACTTTTAGTAAGGCGTCTCGGTGTTGGCTTGGTAGTGCAAGTTTGTCTATCAAGTCTTGCAGAGAAAGAGGAACAAAACTACGTCCCATCATGAGTTGGCGAGTGACTTTTAGTAAGCTGTCAATGAGCTTATCTTCTTTTGACTTTTTCGGCCTTTTTGGCATATAATTACTTTTATTTACCTTAAAATGGACAGAGTCCGGTTGAAACATGTGTTTTTATTTTGATTTTGATCATATCACAAAGCACCAAAAGAACACAGCGAAACATTACTAAGGTATAAATTATAATTTTTAAACAATTTAGTGGGTAACGATGCAGTATAATCACAAGAAGATAGAACCAAAGTGGCAAAAAAAATGGCTTAAAAATAAAACTTTTAAATCTGAAGTCGATAAATCAAAAGAAAAATACTATGTTCTAGACATGTTTCCATATCCTTCAGGTGCAGGCCTGCATGTT
The DNA here is from genome assembly GCA_036164375.1 of Chlamydiota bacterium. Taxonomy (GTDB): domain Bacteria; phylum Chlamydiota; class Chlamydiia; order Chlamydiales; family Criblamydiaceae; genus JAYZJO01. The sequence continues at coordinate 5,844 of JAYZJO010000037.1, forward strand.
GGGCATGTGGAGGGGTATACTGCAACAGACATTATCTCAAGATTTAAACGGCAGAAGGGGTTTAACGTTCTTCATCCTATGGGGTGGGACAGTTTTGGTTTGCCGGCGGAACAGTATGCCATCAGAACAGGAACTCATCCAGGTGTCACAACGAAAAAAAATATCGATAATTTTCGCAAGCAACTTATGTCTCTTGGGTTTAGCTATGACTGGGATAGAGAAATCGCCACTAGCGATGAAAAATACTATAAATGGACGCAGTGGATATTTACGAAGCTTTTTGAAAAAGGTCTTGCTTATGAAGCTGAAATGTTAGTCAACTATTGCCCAGCACTTGGAACAGTTGTCGCCAATGAAGAAGTTGAAGGTGGAAAAACTGTTGAAGGTGGCCATCCCGTTGAACGGCGACCGCTTAAGCAGTGGGTGTTAAAAATTACCGCATACGCCGATAGATTACTTAAGGATTTAGATCTACTTGACTGGCCCGAAGGTCTTAAAAAGCTGCAGCATAATTGGATTGGAAGGAGTGTTGGAGCAAAAGTTGACTTCACAGTCGAAGGGGTAGAGGATAAAATACGCGTCTTCACCACGCGGCACGATACACTTTTTGGGGCTACATACATGGTTCTTGCGCCTGAGCACCCTTTAGTTGACAAACTCACCACTGATGAGCAGAAAGAGGCAATTGTAGCCTATCAAAAATTAACAGCTTCAAAAAGTGACATGGACCGCCGGGAGCTTAGTAAGACAAAGTCAGGAGCCTTCACAGGAAGTTATGCTATAAATCCCGCTAACGGTGAAAAAATGCCGATATGGATAGCCGACTATGTACTTATGGGCTACGGTACTGGGGCAGTTATGGCCGTTCCTGCTCATGATTATCGAGACTTTGAGTTTGCTGAAAAATTTAGTTTGCCTTTGAAGACGGTATATGATCCCAAATTAGACCAGTTTCCTGAACGTGTGCCTGCAGGTAGCGATCCTAAAACTTTCTATGAAGAGGTAATGCAAGCAAAGCATTGTTGGCCAGGTGAAGGGGAATGTATCAATAGCTCTAACGATGAAATTTCTCTAAATGGCATGTCTGTCGATGAAGCAAAAGATGCTATTGCCGATTGGTTAGTCGAGAAAGGAGCGGGTGAAAAAACTGTAAACTATAAACTCAGAGATTGGCTGTTTTCAAGACAACGTTACTGGGGCGAACCTTTCCCTATCTTACATCTTGAGGATGGAACAAAGCGTGTGCTTGGATTAGACGAGTTGCCGCTAACACCTCCTAACCTTGAAGATTTTCGCCCTGCAGGTGATGGAAATAGTCCTCTTGCAAAAGTTGAAGAGTGGGTATATGTTTACGACTCCAAAACAGGGCAAAAGGCTAAAAGGGAAACAAATACAATGCCGCAGTGGGCGGGGTCCTGCTGGTATTATTTGAGATTTCTCGATCCGCATAATGTTGAGAATGCTTGGGATATAGAAAAAGAGAGTTACTGGATGCCAGTGGACTTATATGTCGGGGGAGTAGAGCATGCAGTTCTTCATCTTCTCTATGCTAGGTTCTGGCATAAAGTTTTGTTCGATTGTGGCCTGGTGTCTACTCCGGAGCCATTTCAGTCTTTGAGAAACCAAGGGTTAATCGTCGCGAGATCTTTTCAGGACAGTAGTAACGCTTATGTGGCCCCAGAAGATGTACGTGAAAAAGATGGAACATACACCCACCGTGAAACGGGAGAAGTGTTGAGAAGTCAGATTGAGAAAATGTCGAAATCTAAACTCAATGGAGTGACTCCCGATGATATTATTACCAATTATGGAGCTGACTCTCTGCGTCTATATGAAATGTTTATGGGGCCTCTCGAAAAGGAAAAAGTGTGGAATACTGATGCTGTAAGTGGTTGCCGTAGATTTTTAGTTCGATTTTTTGATATGGCAACATCAGAAAAGATTACGGATGAGGAAACCGAGCAAGGCTTGAAGTTGGGTTACCGTCTTGTGGATGGAGTTACCCAAGATATCGAGCAATACCAGTTTAATACAGCTATAGCGAAGATGATGGAATTCTTGAACGATTTTACGAAACTTGAAAGTTATCCAAAATGTGTTGTGAAGTGGGCTATTCAGTGCTTGTCATCGCTGGCACCACATATTTGTGAAGAACTATGGGAGTACCATAATTTTTCAGGAAAGTTAGCTTATGAGCCTTTTCCAGAAATCGTTGAAAAGTATCTTCAAGACGAAACAATTACCTATGTTGTTCAGGTGAATGGCAAGGTGAGAGGTCGATTTGATTTGCCTAAAGACCAATCGGAAGAGGTTGTTTTAGAGGCTGCCAAAAAAGAAGAAGGAATTCAAAGACACGTTAACGGTAAAGAAGTTATCAAAGTCATTTATATTCCTAACAAATTATTGAATTTGGTCGTTAAATAAATCAATGTTCTTTACCCAAGCCCATGCTTGTGCTTGGGCTTGGGTCCCGATGACACTACTGGGTAGCAATCGGGGTCTTGGGTAAAGTGATTATTCAGCAGGGATAGGCTCAATATTCCTATCTGCTAATCTTTTTTCTTTTCCTATGCCATCGGCATACCTAGCTGTTGCTCTGGTAATGTCTAGAAATTGAGCACTTACATCTATATTCAGAGCTTCGTGATTAAATAGTCTATTAAAAATCCTACCTAGAGTAGCTTCGATTTTAGATTGGTCCCGGCCAACAATTTGTCTAGCAACACCTATCTTTCCGGAAGCTATAACACCTGTTGACTCACCTTTTGCTCCTTCAATTACCATGTCGTGAAGGAGGAGTGATATGTTGTGAATTTGTTTTGTCAGCTTATCATGTGAGTCAGCAGACTCTTCATTGTCTTCGTTTGTTGGGGGTGTAGCAAAAAGAGCTTTGTCGAGGTCTCCTTTGTTTCCAAATTTTTGATGTAGGTTTTTAAGTATAATATCAATAAGGAGATAGTCTTCTCTAAGCACCTCATCTAACATAGCTCCGGTAATTTGATTAATTTCTGGAGTTAGGAAAGATGCTGCACCCTCCAGGAGTGAGCCACCAAATTCGCCAATTTTGAATACTAAATCTAAAATGACCTCTCCAAAGCGGTCGTCTCGCTCGGAATGTTTTCGTCTAAAAATAGTTTGGATGATTTCTTTAGTTTTTTTACTCTTTAACCTAGGATCTTGAAGATGAAGTTCTATTTTTTCTAAAGATGGGTCAATTAAAGTTTTGACAATCGAATCTTTCCCTCCACCTAACTTTTCAATATCAAAGAGGTTACAGTTGTTTTTTAAAAGTTCGTATAGCTTGGTTCGTAGGTTGTCTTTGTTTTCTTTGGCGTTTTTGTTTTCTCTGAGGTTATTGAGATCTTTTGAGAGCGAGGAGTAGTTATGGACTAAAATATTTTGATATAACCTTTGCAGTGCTGAGCGTATTGTAGAAGGGATAATAAGTTTACTTAAGATTTCAGCAACATTACTGGGGAGTGTCACTTCGTTCAGTAAGTTGTAGATTACTGATGAGAAAGCTTTTTTAACTTTTGATTGAATTATCGCAATAATAATATCTTTGGTATTTTCGAGGAGTGCTTCTTTTATATTGCTTGAAATATTGAACTCTTCAGGGATTGCATGTTCAATAAAATCGTCGATCTCCGAAAGAAATGCCGTTATTTCAGGAGGGAACTCAGCCCTGTTCCATAAGTATTCAATCCAGTCAATTTCTACTTCAGTGCCATTTTGCTCGACGATAACAGGTGTACAAATTGTATCATAGATGTCGTTGGCAACAGTTTTTGTAAATGCCTTTTTCTTGATTTCTTTCCACACTTCAAAATCAGAGTGTCCTTCTCCTCCTAGATAAATCTCTTTTGTCAGTGGATGAGCATCCTTCATCATGATAAAGTTCTCAGGAGCTTTTTCGTCGATTCTTTCTTTAGATTGTTTCGCTTTAAGGGAAAGTTTAGCTTGTTTTATTCTGTCTACTTCTATTTGTCTTGCATTTATGTAATGCTTGACGTGCTGAGAAGAGCATTGGATTAGGCGACCAATAAAGTTTTGTATACTTGTTTCTTCAAGTAGCTCAGAAATACGCCCTGAAAATTCATCAGCAAAAATTCTTCCATTTGAGGCTAGTAGATTTAGTACAATATTTGGGAGATTGTTGATAATATGGGTTTTTAAGTAATTGTTCATTACATCAATTTTCTTCTCGATAAGAAAGGCGACACTTTTTTCTGTAAGAGCTGTTACAGTGCTCATGTTAGAGTTAGCAACAATTTCGGTCTGTGGGAGATTATAATTAGGGTCTTTATGGTAACTTATCCAGTTCATCACTTCCGAGATTTCTGTGTTAGAGACGCTTTCAGGCGTATTAGCGACGTAATCTTCAAGGTGTTCTTCGAGGTTTTGAAGTAGGGTCTCAGAATCTTCCTCATCATTGCGACTTACTAGCCAGTGAAGTGCTTTATGAAAGGAACGCTCAATCACTAGAGAGCTTTGCGAGTCCGTACTTTCTTGGAGTTTATCAAGAATTTGGTCTTGAGCTTCCTTTCCTAGGTTTACTAGTAAACTAGAAAATATTTTTAAGTAACAAGCAGCTTTATCCATCGATTCTTCTGAAATAGTAAGCGATGGCTTCAGTTTTTTCTCGTATATTGAAGTTATTGCATTTTCAGAGAGGTCACCAACGAACTCTCGCATGACTTTTAGTGATGGGTTAAACTCTCGATTCGCGTAGATACTATTAATTTTAGTTCGGTCGGTGTCTTGTGTGTCGTCAGTTGTTGTGGACTCTTGTTGGTGGACTCTGATTTCTCTTTGTCGTAAATAGTTTTGTTTAATTAGGTCAGTATCTTTTTTACTTAATTCATTTAAAGCTTCTACCTGCTTAGGAGACCACTTTTTGTTTTTTCCCCAATTCCAAAAACAGAAAAAATTAAAGACTTTTTTGACGACATTTACTATGGTTTTAACGAGTAAAAGATACCAAGGTGGGCGATGAGTGCATTTAACTGTTTTTAATGGTTGTAGTCGGTTTCCGTTATAACTAATATTATAGGGAGTACTCATAGTATATGTCCGTTGTGTTTTTTGTTTATATAGAAATTAATAAAGCTGATTTTAATATATTTGTAGTTTTAATGCAAGGAGTCGTAAATGTATCGTGTTAACGTGCAGGTAGTCAATCTAAAGTCTAATCAATCTTGTTGTAATAAAAAATTGAAAAAAGATCCTTATCAAGAGTCTCAGTTGTTGTATAACGAAGTGGTTAAAGTCGTTGATCTTCAGGGTGATTGGGCTCTTGTGGAAGCTGTCGAGCAAAAAAAAAGACAGCCGACGGGCGAGTTTAAAGGATACCAAGGATGGTTACCTAAAATAGGTTTAGTTGAAAATAAAAATTTAATAAGTAATAAAGTGTTTATCACTTCTCATTGGGCTGAAATTCATCGAAACAATAGAGTGTCTTTAATGGTTTCATTCGGAACATCCCTTGAGTTGAAAAAAAAGGAAGGGGACAAAGTACATGTATTACTAGCTGATGACACAGAAGGATGGACTTCTCAAATGAATGTTAAGTGTTCTAGCATTATCGATGACTCTGAAAAATTTTTGGGATTTCCTTACTTGTGGGGAGGGAGAAGCGCATTTTCTAAGTCTTTTCAAGATTGCTTAACTAGTGTCGATTGCTCAGGCTTTACTAATCTGCTATATCGGGTTCGGGGTATAAATATCCCAAGAAATGCTAATGATCAGTATGCATTTTGTCAAAAAATTACTGCAAAACAATTGCAGCCCGGGGATTTAGTTTTTTCTAGCCCTGTAAAAGATCCCGAAAAAATCGACCATGTAATGCTTTACATAGGTGGTGATAAGATCATTGAAGCGAGAATGAGTAGCGGTGATGTTAGCAAAGATACTTTATCAAATAGGTTTGGTAAATCCGTAAAAGAGTTAAACGATCAGGATGCAACAAGTGGCGGTTTTCTCTATTACGGCGCTATACCTTCTATTTGATAGTTCCTTTGTTAACTTCTGTTTATAGGTCATGGTTTTATTAGACAAGTGTCGTCAGGTCTAGGTTTTGTAAGTCAGTGTTTTTTGTATTGCAAACTGTTTTTTTAATCTGTTCTATTTTCTTCGTGAACGACTCAGATATGAAAAATTCATGGGTTTCAAAAATCCAGGACAGTCTTTCTTTGCTAATATTAATTTGATTTGCAAGAGATTTTGAATTTTCAAGTTTACTACAGCTTAAATGTTCATATGAGTTTAAGTTGGCAGTTGCGTAAAACTGCGTTAAAGAAGGGATCTGGAGCTCTTGTACAAGTTTTGATAAAGGTGCAAGATTCTCGTGACTCCCTTTGTTTTTAATGTTAGGGTCATCTAAGAGTTTTTGAATTTCATCACTCATCTTTCTCCATTTTGCATAAAAAGAGGTTTTTTTGTGTGCTGACTCAATGATGGAATTTATCATTGGAATCTTTCGGTCTAAATTGAATGAACTACTAAATATCTCATCAAATGCTTGTGAAATGGCGTCTTCATCAGGCGATGTGATAGCCTTAAATGCGGATTTGATAAATGTAATTTCTGGTTTCATTCGAGAGATTAGCTCGTCATAAATTATTTTAGTATTTTTTGGCTTAGGCAGGTCTAAGATGCAAGCCACAAACCAAAAGCTTAAACAGAGCGGCGGTGTAACACAGATAAGAGCAGAGCCAAACACTTTTGAGTAGTCGTCGAGACCAGCTATTAATGAACCTACTAAAGCACCAAATGCTCCACTAAAAATTGTTAAAGCAATTACAGAAATAGAAAACGCAATTCTTGTAGTGGGACTTGTTAAGGAAATGTCGTATTCATCACTTGCGGGAATTAAAAAAGTTATTTCTTTTGCTTTGTTGATATTGTAGGTAAGGGTGGTAATAGATTGGTCAAGTTGAAGGTGTTGGGCTATATCTTTGAGTGTAGACTTATAATCTATAATGCATTCACGAGCTACTTCATTAGCAGGACGTTCATCGGAACTGTAGATAGGATGGGTTATAGATTTGTAGTTAGGAAAATTTATAGAGCTCATACTTGTTCCTTTGTTAAGTTCTGTTTATAGTTCATGGTTTTATTATACAAGTTCCGTTAGGTCTAGGGATTGTCAGCAGTTCCTGCTATCTAACCCTCTGAGAACATGCTCTCAAGCACTTCTGAAAATTCAGAGTTTTCGGATGAAAACGATCGCTCAAATATTGAAATATCTACGAATGAATTTTCAAATCCCTCTGGGGAAAAATCTCCAGGGGGAATTGCTGAGGTTTTGTAAGTGTGTGGTTTTTGTATCGTAAACTGTTTTTTTGATCTGTTCTATTTTCTTCGTGAACGACTCAGATATGAAAAATTCATGGGTTTCAATAATCCAGGACAGTCTTTCTTTGGTAATATTAACTTGATTTGCAAGAGATTTTGAATTTTCAAGTTTACTACTGCTTAATTGTTCATATGAGTGTAAGGTGGCATCGGCGTAAAACTGTGTTAAAGAAGGGATCTGGAGGTCTTGTACAAGTTTTGATAAAGGTTTTAGATTCACGTGACTCTCTTTGTTTTCAATATTAGGATCATCTAAGAGTTTTTGAACTTCATCACCCATCTTTCTCCATTTTACATAAAAAGAGGTTTTTGTGTGTACTGACTCCAGGATGGAATTTGTCATTGCAATCTTTCGGTCTAAACTGATTGAACTTCTAAATATTTCATCAAATGCTTGTGAAATGGCGTCTTCATCAGGTGATGTGATAGCCTTAAATGCGGATTTGATAAATGTAATTTCTGGTTTCATTGCAGAGACTAGCTCTTCAATAGACTGGTCAAATTGTAGGTGCTGGGCAATGTATTTGAGTGTAGACTCATAGTCGTTAATACAGTCACGAGCTACTTCATTAGCAGGACGTTCATTGGAATTGTAGTTAGGAAAATTTATAGAGCTCATACTTGTTCCTTTGTTAAGTTCTGTTTATTGGTCATGGTTTTATTAGACAAGTTTCGTCAGGTCTAGGTTTTGTAAGTCAGTCATTTTTGTATTGCAAACTGTTTTTTTGATCTGTTCTATTTTCTTCGTAAACGACTCAGATATGAAAAATTCATGGGTTTCTATTATCCTCGAGAGCCTTTGTTTACTATTGATGACAACATTCGCAAAGGACTTTAAGTTGTTTAAGTTATTTCTACTTAATAGCTTATATGAGTCTAACTTGGCGTTGTCATAAAACTGTGTTAAAGAAGGAATCTGGAGGTCTTGCACTAATATGGATAAAGGTGCAAGATTCACGTGACTCCCTTTGTTTTTAATGCTAGGGTCATCTAAGTGTTTTTGAATTTCATTACTCATCTTTCTCCATTTTAGATAAAAAGTGGTGTTTGTGTGTACTGACTCAATGATGGAATTTATTACTTCAATCTTACGATCTAAAAAAAACTTACTACTAAAAATTTCATCAAATGCTTCACAAATGGAGTCGTCATTAGATGATGTTATAGCTTTAAATGCGGAATTCATAAGAGAAATTTCAGGTTCTATTTTAGAGTTAAGCTCTTCATAAATTACTTTAGTATTTTTTAGGTCAGAGCCATCGATGGTGCAAAGCATAAGCGAAGCAAAGACTAGGGCGGTCGGTGCAGCTAATATGCCTGCAGAACACAATATTGTGATGAAATCGTGGTTACCGGTTATCAATGAACCTAATAAAGCTCCAAAAGCTCCACTAAAAATTGTTAAAGCAGTTGCAGAAATACAAAACGCAATTCTTGTAGCTGGACTTGTTAAGGAAATATCGTATTCATCTCTTGCGGGAATTAAAAAAGTTATTTCCTGTGTCTTCATAATGTTTTGAGTGGGGGTGGCGATTGATAGGTCAAGTTGAAGGTGCTGGGCAATATTTTTGAGTGTAGACTTATAATCTTTAATGTATTCAAGAGCTATATCATTAGTGGGACGTTCATCGGAACTAAAGGTAGGAGGGTTTATAGATTTGTAGTTAGGAAAATTTATAGAGTTCATACTTGTTCCTAAAAATAAGTTGGTTTTAAATTATTAGCGAACAGTAGACGAAATACGAAAATATTACAAGGTAAAACTTGAAACTTGAGGGCGAGTAGAAATAGTGTCGTTGGATTTGTAAAATTTTGCTCATGGATAAACAATAAAAATCGTCTACTCTAATTGTTACAAAAAATTTAAGCAGCGACATCCTTCTCCTTTTAGTAGCTTAACTTACACGCTATGTTATTGAGGCACAACTGAAGTTTAATGAATATCAATTTAGAATTTTCGAACAAGATAATCAGGATAGCCTACGGCCGCAGGATAAATATTTTTTGGAACATTCAGATTTAACGGAAATAATATTCGATTCGTGTTTTAACGTTATGAATGACCTTGGAGTTGGGTTGTTGATAAATTTAGGCAAAAGAGACATTCAATAAAAGCGTCTTTGTCACCCTGATTATTATCTTGCCGCCGAAGGCGATCCTGCCCATCTTGATCAATAATTTTTAAATCTCGTAGTTCAACCTGCTTTGTCTTCAGTTACGAAATTCTAATCGAAGAACCGCACTAATAAGCAGAAGTCAGGAAAACAGCCCCAATAGGCACTTTCTCCGAAAAAGAGACTTATACTGAATTAAATTGGAAATTAAGCCTGATAACCATTCTTTTTGCCTCTGACTTTGTGTTCGATCTTGATAAATTTTCTAAATTAACCTCGATCTCCACACTTCGTCAGAAGTAAAAATTTCTGACTATCAAACGTAATTTCCAATTTAATTCAGTATACCATCCAACGCGACCAACCTTCGACCACTTCCAAAAGTAGATCTTGTATTTTCAACCCATTGATTGTTCGCGTTTTTCAACTGTTTAGTATCAATCAGACTCATCACTCTCCTGAACGTGTCATGACTTGGGATACCAGAAGATACATCAAGAAACTCGGCAAACCAATCTATATTGGTCTCGCAAAATTCTTCGATCTGGTACCAACTGTTTTGGTCGGAAAGAGTAGAAGTAAAGGTGAATATAAGGACATTGATAAGGGGGTACCGTTTAGGTCGTTCAATTCGAGGGTCTTCTACGGAAGAAAAGAACTCATGAAGAGAAAAAGGGCATCTATCTGTAATTGGTGAATGTTTTGCATATTAGCCTCCATAGTTTAAAACCATAGAAACACTCACGATTTAAAATTTTGATGCGCCAGTTCTGGTTATTATATGAGGATATACCTTTTGACAAGTATAGAATTTTAGGGTAATATTTGGTGATATTTAATTGAAAAAGGTTTTTCTATGTTTAGAAGTATGACGGCATACGTCTACAAGACTTTTGCTACTTCTTTTGGCTTGTTAACTATTGAAATTCAATCGTTAAACCGAAAACATCTCGACATCCTCACTTCTCTTCAAGCTGAACTATCTCGTTACGAAAATGAAGTTCGAAAAAAAATTGGCAGCAAAATTCATAGAGGGAAAGTTTTAGTTAAAATTTATTTGAAAACGCAGGGTAAGTCAACGTTAAATATCTCGCCAAATCTTGAACTTGCTCGACAATTGAAAGCCTCGTTTAAGCAAATTGCCGATGAACTTGACATTACTTGCAGTGATGACGCATTAATGAAATATATTTCTTCACAGGAAGGGGTACTTGATTGCGAGGATCTCTTAGGTGATAACGAGGAATTTCATCAAGAACTTATGCTGAACTTATCATCGGCTCTCGATGACTTTATTGAAATGAAGGTCCTGGAAGGGGGGCATCTACATGAAGATATAAGTGGGCGTGTCGATGTACTTGAAAATTTGATTAAAGTTGTCGCTAATAAGTCACATGATGCTACCAATAAATTTAGAGATAAATTAAGAGAGCGAATTGAAGAGCTGGTACCTGGAAGTACGGAAAATGATGAGCGGATTTTACGTGAAGTCTGCGTTTATGCTGAACGGATTGACACAACAGAAGAGATCACACGTTTCCAGTCTCATATTGCACAATTTAGGAAGTATATAGATCCAAATGTGCTGAGTATCGGAAAAAAACTAGAGTTTTTACTACAAGAGATGCTCCGTGAGGTGAATACTATTGGATCCAAAACAGAAGATCTAGAAGTAAAGCACTTCGTCGTTGATATGAAAAGTGAATTAGATAAAATTCGAGAACAGCTGCAGAATATTGAGTGATAATTTGAAAGTATTAGGAAATAGTAAGAAAGGTTTATTGTTTGTTGTAAGTGCCCCTGCAGGAACAGGTAAAACGACTCTTGTGCAGATGTTGAAAAGTGAGTTTTCTTGTGTCGTTGAAAGTGTTTCTTATACCACAAGGCGGCCCCGCGGTAAAGAGGTGAATGGAGAACACTATAACTTTGTGACTGAAGAGGAGTTTCAAGAGAAAGTTAAAACTGGCGATTTCCTTGAGTACGTCCAACTATATACCTCAAAATACGGTACATCACGGTCATTAGTCGAACAGCACCTAAATAGCGGAAATCACGTCATTCTTGTTATTGACACCCAGGGGGCAATTAAGCTCAAGGGGAGTATCGATCACGTTTCAATATTTATTAGCCCTCCCTCATTTGAGGAATTAAAATCTAGGTTAGTTGAACGCAAGACTGACTCTGAAGTGGAGATAGAAAGGCGGCTTAAGTGGGCAAAACACGAGCTCGAACAGCATGTACATTACGACTATAACATCATCAATGACGATCTGCAAACAGCCTACGATGTATTGCGAAGTATATGTATTGCTGAAGAACACAAAATTACAAAATTAAATTCAGGAGAATGAAATGAAGTCTGATGAAAATCTTACGATTGAAAAAATTTCAAATAAATTTGATAGCCAGTTTGATATGGTTAACCATGCTATCAACCTTGTCGTCAATATGATCCATAGTGGACGTGGGCCTCGAGTAAAAATCTCAAGTCAGAATACAGCCTCTCAGGTACTAGCAGAAATTGTTGAAGGTAAGGATCACCTGGAAGAAATTGTTGAAAGAGATCATAGCGATATGCACTCTACTCATCAAGCACAAAACATCAAAGGCTATAGTACATTTAAAACAAGTGGTCATCAACAGTAACACGTTTACTGATCGATAGAGTTGGGGGAGAAATTAATGGAGTTTGGCGAAACTAAGGCTCAAGTGCTATTTTTTTCTTTCTTTATCTTGTTCATATTTAGCGCTTTTGCTGTTCTTGCAGTGGTTACTTATAGGCTGCAGAATCAAAAGAGGAGTTTATGTCCTTATACCAATAAACCTATGTGGCGTGGGGAAGACGTTCCTCTCAGTAGCGTCGAGAAAATTATGCGCTTTCTTTATTACAAAGTGCATAGTTATGAAAATAGAGTTTTTCCCATGCGACGTGCAATGGTTTGTCGGGATACAGGTAAAATCTTTCCTTTTTGCGTCTCGTGGTGGGGATTTCAAACAGTTGATTGGAAGTTTTTGCAGAAAAGATATCCCGGTGTCTACGTCTCTTGGGGTAGCTTGAGTAAAGAGCAGAAGGATGAGATAAAAAAATATCATCGCTCTTTGGAGGGGTTCGAAACGGAATTTTCGAGCATGAATCCTTCTCCTAGAGACGTAGAAAAACGTTTTGCCTATTCAAAACCGGGGCCTCTTTATGTTGATCTCGATACAAAAGTGTTGCTTGGGTGGAAGTGTGTGCCAGATACATTATTTGAAGTTTTAGTAGTACAAAAGCCTGAAAAGCCTCCAGGGCCGGTAAGAGATAGAATAATAGCTAATAGACGATAAAGGAATTGAATTACATGGATGAAACAAGAGAAAAGATACTTATTACTTCAGCACTTCCCTATGCGAACGGCCCTCTTCATTTTGGTCATATTGCGGGAGCTTATTTGCCCGGAGACTGTTATGCACGATTTCAGAGGTTGAAAGGGAGTGACGTGCTTTATGTTTGTGGTTCAGATGAATATGGCGTAGCAATTACTCTAAGCGCAGAAATGGCAGGGCGTACCCCGAAAGAACATGTTGATATTTTTCATGCAATTAACAAAAAATTCTTCGACCAGTTAGGAATTTCCTTCGATCACTATTCACGCACAACATGTGAATCCCATAAAGCTCCTGTTTACGATTATTTTCAGCAACTTCTAAAAAATGGGTTTATCGAAGAAAAAGTCACGGATCAACTATATTCGGAAGAAGATAATCGTTTTCTTGCTGACAGGTATGTCATTGGAACCTGCCCTCAATGTGGATTTGAAAATGCTCGTGGCGATGAATGCCCAAAGTGTGGGACGAGCTATGAAGCAACAGACCTGAAGAATCCTCGTTCGAAGTTGACAAATGCGCCGTTGCAAAAAAAAGCGACAAAGCATTGGTTTATTATGCTCGACAAATTTAAACAAGAGTTGACGGAGTGGATAGAGCGAAAGCAATGGAAGCCTAACGTGACTAATTTCGTTAAAGAATATATCAAAGGCTTGCGTCCAAGGGCGATTACACGCGATTCAGACTGGGGGTTACCAGTGCCGCTTCCAAATGCAGAGGGTAAAGTCTTGTACGTGTGGTTCGATGCTCCGATTGGCTATATTTCTGCTTCTATGGAGTGGGCAAAATCGCAAGGCACTCCCGATGCGTGGAAAGAGTATTGGCTCGACCAGGAAACAAAGCTTGTGCAGTTTATCGGGAAGGATAATATTCCTTTTCATGCAGCCATATTTCCAGCAATGACAATGGGTCAGGATTTACCCTATAAAATTGTTGATGAATTACCCGCGAACGAGTTTTATAATCTAGAGGGGAAACAGTTTAGTAAGTCCGAAGGGTGGTATATTGACCTTGAAACTTTCTTTTCAAAGTATTCAACCGATCAAATTCGTTATGCAATCGCTGCCAACGCACCGGAAACTCAAGACTCGGAATTTACATGGCGTGATTTCCAAAGTCGCTGTAATGCGGAACTTCTTGGGAAATATGGCAACTTTGTAAATCGAGTTCTTGTATTTGCATTTAAGAGTTGTGGTGGGACGATCCCTGAACGAGGTGAACTTGAGGAAATCGATAAAGAGTTCCTTCAAAGTATCCATCGTCTGGTAGATGAGATCGCTGAAAGCTACGAGCACTTTAAGTTGAGAAAAGCAAGCCAGCTGATGATGGAGCTTGCGCAACATGGAAATGCTTACTTTGACTCGAAACATCCTTGGAAAGATGTGAAAGGATCAGAAACCTTTTCCCGTATGGAGACAACGATATCATGTTGTATCGAATGTTTACACTTACTCGCTTTAACATCTTATCCCATTATTCCTTCAACAGCGCAGAAGATATGGGAGTTTTTAGGCAATAGTCGTATCATTGACTCTAATTCGTGGGAACGATTAAAAAAGATGGAACTATCACCTGGCGCTTCTTTGGCGAAGCCTGAAATTCTGTTTAGAAAAATTGAAGATGATGAAATTAATCAAGAGTTAGAAAATTTAAAAAAGATGACGGAAACAGCAAAATCGGAAAAAGAGCCAACATATGAAAAATTAAAAGAAAATGTTGATTTTTCTGATTTTCAAAAATTAGACCTTAGGGTGGGCACTGTATTAGAATCTACCAAGGTCCCAAAAAGCAAAAAATTACTTAAATTAATAGTTGATTTGGGTTTTGAGAAACGGACTGTACTTTCAGGGATAAGTCAACACTATGAGCCCGAAGCATTAGTAGGTAAAAAGGTTGTCGTTGTTGCAAATCTTAAACCTGCGAAAATCATGGGTATTGAAAGTGAGGGCATGATCCTTGCCGGAAGTTACGACTCAAATTTAGAATTAGCTGGAATATCAGAGCTGCCCGCTGGGAGCGTGGTGCGATAATATTTTCTCTTGTTGGATATCTAAGGGATATGTTATGATTCTGATTTAAAAACTTATCGGAGTGAAAAATGTCTAGAAAGTGTAAAGTTACAGGAAAAAAGCCTGGAAAAGGCTATAAATATGCAATCCGCGGTATATCAAAGAAGAAAAAAGGGATCGGTCTTAACATCACAGGTAAGACAAAAAGACGTCACAATCCTAATCTTATGAAAAAACGTCTATGGTTTGCTGAAGAAAACCGCTTTGTTAGCTTGAAGTTGAGCGCAGCAGCTCTACGTACAATAGATAAGCGTGGGTTAGCAGCTGTAGTTAGGGATATGCGCGCTAGCGGTGAAAAAATTTAAAATATTTTATATGTTTATTCGAGAGGCATAGCCTCTCGAAATTAGAGGGATTATGTATAAAATTTGTTTTATCGCTACTGTTTTCCTCTTATCTTCATGTTCTTCGTCTTCTCCTGATACTTATCGAGACGAAGGGCGTTCAATCAATAAATCTATTGTCAAACAACTTCAAAAAATTCACTCTAGAAGTGACCTTATCGACGCATCTACAGAATTAGAAGGGCTTTTCAATAAACTGGTCGATGTCATGATTCAGTCTAGAAAGTACCAAGAAAGTGGGTCTTTAGCTGAAACTCTTCCATTAAGTAAAAATGATCACTTGCTAAGTGATAAACTCCGCGAAGAGCTCAATAGAATTTATCGCATTCCAGGTGCAAAGAAACTGATAGAAAAATCTCAGCAGTCAGCTTTGACCCGTCTTGATATATATGAGCAGCAGCTAAACAAGCGCAAGACCCAAGTACCTGTGAAGCTGTAAAATTCTGTGACACAGAATTCCTCGTATGTTATACCAATCCCCATAAATAAAGCTGCCAAACATGTTTATTTGTAGCTTTATTTATGGGGGTAGGTATTAAAAACCTTTATCTTGAAACGCGGTGCTTATTACTATCACGACACTGAAAATTTTTGTCGTAAATCTGGAGGAGAAAGTATGTCGATATTAGCAAATCAAAGAACACACCCTGATACAGCTCTACAAGAAAAGCTAGACTATTCCAGAAAGGACAGTGATTTATACTGTAACTCGAATAGACCAAGCTTCAAAAAACTGACACTGAATTTAAAGAAATTTAGCTCGCTTGTAGAATTGAATTTGGAGTGGTGTCGCTTAAAATCTCTTCCAGAGGTTAGTCTGGATCGCCTAAGAACGCTGAATATTAGCTCTAACTTCTTTAGAACCATACCGGATGTCGTTTTTAAATGGACCAGTTTAGAGGTAATTGTAGCCAGCCAAAATAGGATGGACTCTTTACCTAATAGGTTTTCAGAGCTAGCTTCACTTAGAGTTTTGGATTTAGGAGCTACTACTATCAACGAACTTCCCCCCTCTCTCCAAAACCATGAAAAACTCGAAGTGTTGGATTTGGGTGAAAACGGGTTAGTTTTGACTATAGATAGCTTCAATTTAGCGAACCCACTTCTTAAAAAAGTTGAATTTTTTGACAATGATTTGAGTGAAGTTCCAAGTTGTATATGGAACTTGAAGAATATAGAACGCTTGAGCTTTTGTTGTAATAAGATTACGACTATCGTAGGTCTTGAAAAGGTGAAGACTTTAAGATCGCTAGATATTAATGAAAACCCAATTGCTGAATTTAAAGAAATTACTAAACTAACTCAATTACACTGTCTTAAGGTAGCCCTAAGAACGGAAGAGGAGCAAGATTTTGATTTTTCGTGTTTGAGTCAATTAAGAACTTTAAAAATTGATGGTGAGATCAACAAAAGTCGAGTCTCTGCAGATATTTCGGACTTAGAGGTGCTGAGGTGTAGGTTTACAGGTCTCAAAGAGATGCCTAAGATATCTACGGCAAAAAAACTTAAAAAATTAGATTTACGTGGTAATAAAATTTCTTATATAGCAAATGGTTTCGTACAGTTCACTCTTTTGCAAGAATTGAATTTTAGGTTTAATAAATTAAGTTCATTTCCAGAGTCAGCTAAATTCGATAACTTGATTATGGCTGATTTTTCGTATAATGAATTTGAGGAAGTTCCAAGCTTTATATTTTCATGTAAGAATCTCGAAAAATTGAATTTAGACAGAAATACAATTCAATCAATTCCAGACCTTATATCGACCTTAGAAAAGCTTAAGGTTTTTCGTATGGCTGGTAATCGTGTTTCAGAGGTATCGGAAAATCTTTTTAAGTTAGTCAATTTGGAAGAGTTAACGATCGCAGGTAACAGAATTGAATTTCTCCCAGATAAGTTCGAAGTGTTTAAGACTATGAAAAAACTCTCACTATCGAATAATAAACTTACGGAGTTTCCCGCTTCAATTGTAAATATGAAAATGCTGCATGAAACAGATTTCTCTGGCAATCCATTCAAAGTCGAGCCTGATTTATCAAGATTCAAAGAGCGTAAAATTAAGGTAAGTCAAGTGGGTAGAAGTGTGCTTATGTAAGCGGTGAATTTACAATTGGCGCTTAATATCAACCCTACAATCATATCCAAAACTTTGAGCACCCTCTTCGAGGGTGCAAATAATCGATGATGTTTTTTCCCAGGGCTGCGCAAGCTTGCCCTGGGCTACCATTCTAATACCCACTTCGTGGGTATAATACCAATCGCAAAATTGTCAACTCATTTCACAGGTATCTCAGCATTCGAATAGCATAGAGTTACAGTTTTTTAATTCAAGTGTCTGTTGCGTAAGGTGAGTGAACCACCTCGCTATCGGGCTCTACGCTCATAGTAGAAGTAGGATTACACCCCGGCTTTGCAAGAAAAGTGACTCTCCAAAGCTTCTTCGAACCCTGATTTATGATCATTCAAATGCTTATGGTCTGTTAAATCACTTACGTGAACAGGAACAGCTGTCATGTATCCTTTTTTTAGCCAGGCGATGTCGCTGTTTTCGTGTTCTTCAAATTCTATGAGTTTTGCCCCCATCCAATAATAGGAATGTCCTTCTGCAGGATGACTGCGTTCATCGGGAGATTCTCCCCAAAATTCAGCTCCTTGTCGAGTCATCTTAAAGCCTTTAACACCTTCTTCAGTATCTTCCGGGAAGTTGACGTTTAGAAGGGTTCCTTGTGGAAGAGGGTTTTCAAGGATATAGTCGACAACTTTAGGGATATATTGTTCTACGGTGTGATAATTGGGAGATTGGTACTTTCTACAAGAGAAGGCTATTCCGGGAATCCCATGAAGTGTTCCTTCTGTTACGGCTGCTACTGTACCGCTGTAGAGGACGTTTCTACCAGCGTTTGTGCCACGGTTGATGCCGCTAACAATGAGATCAGGCGGATTATCAAGAACAACGCTAAGGGCCATTTTGACGCAATCGGCAGGAGTCCCAGTTACAGCCCAAGCATTTGGTCCGTGCCAGTCCATTTTGTGAATTTGTAGCGGGTGCCTTACAGTGATAGACATTCCGACTGCGGATTGTTCGGCAGCTGGAGCTACAATTGTGAGGTTTGCATGGTTTTTTAGCGAATTCCATAGGTGCTTGATGCCTTCGGCATGGATTCCATCGTCATTAGTAATGAGTATGTTGGGTTTTTTTGTCATGGCAGCTAGATTAAGTTATGTTAAAGTTTGAGGAACCTCAGTTATACTTCTTTTAACGATTAGGGTCAAAGTGAAAAAAAATGGAAACATTTGCGATAAGTTATTTGTTTATTATTAAAAATACAAGTATAATGATACTGAGAGGTTGTGTTGAATTGACGTTTTAATTATTTTTTTTCTTGTAATCCCTCTATCTATTCTTTAATTGAGGTTTTTATGTCCCTTGATAACAAAAGTAACAAGATCCGTGATCTTGAGAGTCAGGTTAGTGACGTATTTTCCTCAAGGACTCAACCCGAAAAAAGCCCTTCTTTAGTTGGTGGGTTCCTAAATAGAATCTTAAAGACTTTTAAACGTTGGCGTTCTCCTGGAAGCGATTTGGCTGGTAGGGCACAGAAAATAGTCCCTAAAATTAACGTAATCATTGATGAATTAAAAACTATTGATGAGACGTGTAAAGTCGAGAATAGTATTTTTTCTTACTACATCATTCACCCATTGATTCGCGAAGGTTCAAGGCTCAAAAAAAACATACTATCAGGAGCGGCGCCTATCCGTAGTCAGTTGGTATCTCATTACATTCTCTGGATCGATAGGTCTTATAAATGGATCGAGCGTTATAATAAAGATTCAAAGGCAGATCTTGCAGATGCTGTGATTGATCATATTGTTAAGGAAACGGTTTCATATATAGAAAAAGATATTTCTCTAGTTCATGAATATCAAGAGCAGCAACTAGATAATTTAGATATTGGTGTTGATGATATCGAGAGGATGAAGGGAAAGATTCAGGTGCTTTTATTTCCCTTCTTGAATAAGCTAGAGCATCTTTATGACGCTGTGCCGGTGAATAAAGAGTCTTTTGAAGTGCGGGTATGGCGTGAAAGAATTGATGAAGAGAGGCAAATTCTCTTTGACGAATGTCTTTCTGCAATCGATGACGCGATTCAAGTAGAGTTTCCTTTGCGTAAAAGCAAAGAAGTTCACGATCATTTAGTTGATATTTTAGACAAAATAATTTTTATTGAAAGTAGTGTTCCGGCGGTAAAGCGTGATGCTGAAATTGAGGCAATTGCCCAAGATAAAAAAAGGCATATCCGAAATAAAATTTTTGCGCTTCATCAACAAGCCTATCAGCTGAGCTTAGATATACGTTTATCACAAGAGCTTTTTGACAGGCTTCAAAGTATTATGCAAACACTAGATGAAATAGCTAAAAAACTAGACTGAATCAACATCCCACCTTTATTTTTTATTAATCGTCCACCTTATGCAGTTAACCTTTTGAAAAAGATGTTTAAATTTATTGAAAACGGACTTAAGTGGTGCCTAGGTAAGAGATTTGGGCACAAACCGGGAATAAAACATTAATAAATATATTCGTCGGCGATTTTCCTTTTATCGTGCCCGTCCAATACATGAAAAACTCGAATCTTGTTTAGTGTGACAGGAGATAGTTGTCCTATCGGAATATATACAATTTTTTTTCCACAATTTTGGGCAAAGCTTTTCAGGAAGCTTCTAGGCGGAGCGCTTGCAACGTACACCACAACAGGTTTTTGTGCGTAATCGATTGCAGCCATGAGGAGCACCTCGGATTTACTTCGGCACTTGAGGTAATCAGGATCTGACCATACATCCCAAATACGTCGTGGTGGGTATGACATCATGAAACCACCATACTCACAGCGACTGATTCCTGGACCTACAACTTTTTCGGATAAATCTGTAGCATAAAAAGCCATGTCGGATTCTTGCTCGTGCTCTCCGAGCCAGGTTGTTTTCCAGGGGTATTTTTCTCGATAATTTGTATCTTCATCTGTAGGTTTATCTTCGTTGAAGATCATGACAACCGAACCAACGCCTCCAGGAGGTTTTCCCGAGGTTTTGACGTAAAGTTTTTTTTCATACCAATGACGTATTGTCTCTTTGGTGTCTATGCCCTCTTCTAGGCTTGTAGAGAAGGGGATTGTTCTAGCGCCTTCATCTGTTAGAATTTGAGTTCCCTTTTTTTGAAGGAATTTCCCGAAATTCTCTATAATTACATCTTCGGGTTGGTGTGAGCAGATGCTGAACGGTCCAGGAGGTTTGAATCTAAAATTTGATTTATCTTTTGCTCGTCTAGATAATTGCTCTCTTTTGCGTCCCTGTTGTTTCATATGAAAGCGAATGATTTTGCTGTGGCCCCATACATCTTCAACTTTGAGGTCGAGTTGAGGGAGATTGTCGATATTTTTTAGGTGGGGGTATTGTGTTCCAAGAAGCCATACCTCGTAAGCATAGTTATGGTCAACACAACCTTTGGCTGAGCAAAGTATTTGGTACAGGTCGGGCATTAAGCAGTCGCTAATAAGGGCGTAGTTTCTGACAAACTTCATTGTGTTGCGAAGGTGATATCCTGCAAAAGTGTTGCCTGTACTTTTTTCGTAATTGGTTGCTGCCTCTTTGTATAACTGAAAAATTAGTTTTTGCCTGTCAGGAGGAAAATCGTTGACTCTTTTATTTCTTTCGGTGCTACGTAAGTACTCGTATTGTGATGAAATCCACCCATATTCAGCCATAACTTCGCGGCAAGAGTCTTCTGTTAAAGTGCAGACTTGAATGTTTTCACGGTTGGTATGTTTTGATTTAGGGAAGGAGTTATTGTCGACGAGTTTCATGATAGAGTCGATATGCGCCATACCCCCAATGAAAAGAACCCGGTCGTAGGATAGTGAAAGCTCTTTCAGGCGCCGCGCCATGTGTAGCTCTCTTTTCTCGTCGAGATCCGTTTTCTTAACTCCCTCTTTTACGGCAATTTTTTTATATGTCTGGTAGTAGCTTTTTAAGCCAAGTCGATGGATCGCGTAGGGGTCTGGTAGGCTTTCTTTGATGTCAGGGTAGCTGTCAATATCAAGATCTATACATTTCGCAGTTACCTGATTTTCTAGTGCGCTACGGAGTCCTTCAAAAGCAGCATCACAAGGTTCACATAGATAATACAGTGGGTGCTGTCTTTGGTCTGATGCTACAACTATTGAGATGTCGGGTAAGCGAGATGCTGCATGGAGGAGTTGAAGTTCCATCGTTTCTGCAAGCTCTACTGCTACGCAATCAGGATTAATTTCATTGAAGCAAAGGCGAACTTGCGCAGCCATTTCCATGTTGTAGTGAATGATCGGTACAGCGTAGATGTTTTCTTTTTGTAGGTAGAATGGAGTAGTGTTATTTTTCATAGTGATAGTCTATCGGCGTCGTTCAAAAGTTCAATTCTATCTGAATCGTATATTGAATTATATAATTCTTTTGGAGAGGTGGTAAGAGAAAATTGTAATTGCAAGAGCTGCTATTGTCATAATTGATTTTGATAGGATCGGTGATATATCCGTCGATGTTAGGAGTTTTTTCCCAGGTTTGTAAGCCTCTGCTATTATGGGTAAAGCCACTGTGAGGCAGAGTATTTTGGCAATAGAACTTTCTGTGTAACCTTTTGATTTTAAAATCCTGATGAGTTTGAGAAACTGCAAGGTAATCGCTAAAGATGTGAGTCCGCCAAAACCAATGCTAACAGAATGCATTGTGTTGTTGAATTCATCGTCTCCACTAGTGTTGTTATCATCGCTGTCGTCTAAAGCATATTTGGCTACTTGATAGCATTTATAAGAAGGGTAAATAGAGAGAGTGAATGGAACAACAAAAGAGGAAATATATTTTGTTATAGAACTGGCATTCGTAGTCGTTTCAGGGGACATGCTTCCTCCTTTCTAATTGTAGTGGGGTCTTGAATTATTTTAACTTTTAACAATTTGTTTGAATTTAGTTCAATATCATTCAATAAAAAAATAGTGTGTTCCAGCGATATTGACCATTATGTCGGGTTAAACTGAGTTTTGAATCAAATACAGTTCTACTTCGCATTTATTCGGCAGGGGTGAAGTCTAAAAAAAGATTGTGTTGTGGTGTTATTTACGCCTGTGTTAATATTAGTCGTCCACGCAAAATCGAACAAGAAGGACTCCTGTGACTCAAGCACCAATAAAACTATATCTATCTAAACCTCGAGGGTTCTGCGCGGGAGTCGAGCGCGCTATTGACACAGTAGAAAAGGCTTTAGAACTTTGGGGTGCCCCCATCTACGTTAAACATGAAATTGTGCATAATAGGCATGTTGTCGATGATCTCAAGAGCAAGGGAGCGGTTTTTATTGAAGAAGTTAATCAGGTTCCTGAAGGCTCGCGTTTAATCTATTCGGCACATGGTGTTTCACCTCAAGTGCGCGAACAGGCAAAACAACGAAATTTAATAGAGATTGATGCGACTTGCGGTCTTGTCACGCGTGTCCATTCAGCTGTTAAACGATTTGCCAGTCGAGGCTATCAAATTGTTCTCATAGGGCATCATAATCACGTAGAGGTTATTGGAACTGCTGGAGAAGCTCCAGATGTAACGACTATCGTTGAATCTGTAGAAGATGTGAATGCACTATCATTCACTGAAAATGAAAAATTATTTTATATTACTCAGACAACTCTCAGTCTTGACGATGTTAAAGAGATTACTGAAGCTCTTATCAAAAAATATCCACATATCGAAACTTTGCCAAGTTCATCGATATGTTATGCAACCACCAACAGGCAAATGGCTTTACGTGAAATTACCGATGAGACTGATTTGGTGCTCGTTGTTGGTGATCCGACAAGCTCTAACTCAAATCGACTTCGTGAAGTTGCAGCCAATCGTGGTGTAGCGGCGTACCTTATCAATAATGAAAAGGAGATTAGGTCTGAATGGTTGGAGGGAGTAAGAGTGATCGGATTGACTGCTGGTGCTTCAACTCCTGAAGTTGTCGTTCAAAGTTGTATTAAGCGTTTGATGGATCTCGGAGTGGAAGAGGTTGATGACGTTGTCTACACGCAAGAAGATGTCGTTTTTCAGTTACCTAAACAGGTGGTAAATGCTACTTTTGCTGGGTCGGCGTGATGCTTAAGCGGAAATTTGAGAGCTTCCGGTTTTCTTTTCAGGTAATTGCTACTTTATGCATAGTCGCTTGTTTTCAGTTTTCATTTTCTCATGGCGTCGTTAAAGATGAGTCCTTTAGTTTGGGTTATACGCATCGCTGGGATGCGGTAAATTGGAACTTTGGTGACCCAAATGACGTTCCTAATATACTTTCAGAGCTTAAATGGGAAGACCTTTGTATTAATCAGGTTACTGCGAAGGCTAGTTTCACAACCTGTGGTGGGATGTATATCAAGGCGTGGGGTGATTACGGGCAAATCTATAGCGGGCGAAATCGAGACTCTGATTATTTGGAAAATAATCGACAAGGGGAGTTTTCACGGTCAATTGCTAATGCTGGAAAAGGCGAAGTTTTTGATTTATCACTTGCATTGGGGTATCGTGCGACTTTTTTTGGGGAAAAACTTAAAATTATTCCGATGTTTGGTGCGTCTTGGAATGAGCAGCATTTGCGTATGTATGACGGGATGCAGGTGGTGCCATTAGAGCGTGAGATAAATGGCCTTCATAGTTCCTACAAAACCCGGTGGTATGGTCCATGGGTGGGTGTAGATATTTCTTTTGCATTTTGTGATTCAATGTCGTTTTATATAGGTGTAGAGCACCATTGGGTTGAGTACCGAGGGCGTGGACATTGGAATTTGCGAACAGACTTTTTAACAGACTTTAAGCACTTTTCTAATGGTGATTCTAATTCTATAAAAAGTGGTATTTCCTATTCTTTCTTCGGAAACTGGGGTGTAGAGTTAATTATTGGATATGAAGAATGGCAAGCTTGTAATGGGACTCACCGATTGACTGTAGAAGTACCAGGAGTGGGTCCAGAAGGTGTCGTTGCACTATTGAATCAAGTTAGCTGGCATTCATTTGCTTTAACTTCGATGCTAAAGTACAGTTTCTAATTGAATATCTGTGACATGCTTTTTTTTAGATTTTCTTTTTATTAGTCGACTACAAAAAACTTGATAAAGGCAAGGAAATATCGTATAATAAAGAGGTTGTTATTAACGGTGATTTTGTGAAGAAAAGGTTTCGAAGAACCCCTAGAAACTATGATGGAACTGGGGTTACAACACATCGTTTGGAAGAGGTTTTACCTCAAGTGCTTTCCGCTGTAGATGAAGCTTTTAACGAGAGACCAGATCGAATTATTTCAGCATGGCCTGATATTATTGGTCCTAAGTTAGCGCCGATGACTAAGGTAGACTCTTATCACGAAGGAATACTTTACGTAATTGTGAAAAACTCTACTTTACATAGTCTCTTGAGTCAGCACGACAGACCTAAACTGTTACAAAAGTTAAAGCAAAAATTTCCCAAGCACAATATTCGAAATATTGTTTTTCGAATGGGGTGATGAACATATAAGGTGGATCAAAGATGTCAAACGACACGCTAACTTCAGAATCGTCAGATACTCTAAATGAACAAGAGGATATGCCCGTGACAGAAAATAAAAAGTCATATGACCAAAGCTCTATTACAGTCCTCGAAGGATTACAAGCTGTTCGAGAGCGCCCCGGAATGTATGTCGGAGACACAGCCAGTAATGGACTGCACCAGCTTGTATACGAAGTTGTCGATAACTGTATCGACGAGGCTATGGCAGGTTACTGTTCGCAAATATGGGTCACTCTTCATAAAGATGGATCAGCTACAATAGAAGATAACGGACGTGGCATCCCTGTAGGCTTACACGAGAAACAGTCAGAAAAGCAAGGGCGTGATGTGTCAGCCGTAGAAGTGGTAATGACAATTCTTCACGCAGGTGGTAAGTTCGATAAAGATACATATAAAGTTTCGGGGGGACTCCATGGTGTTGGGGTTTCTTGTGTAAACGCGCTATCTGAGAAAATGACCGTCCAAGTCTTTAAAGATGGAAAAATTCATGAAATTCACTTTGCTCAAGGGAAAGTTACTAAAGCTCTAGAGGTGATTGGTGACACAGAAAAACGTGGGACAAGATTGACTTTCTGGCCTGATCCTGAAGTGATGACTGAGACAAACTTCAATTATGACATTCTTGCTAAACGTTTACGTGAGCTAGCTTTCCTTAACAAAGGAATTAGTATATTTTTTACAGATGAACGTAGTGAAGATAAAGATGATGTGAATTTTTGTTATTCCGGTGGACTCGCATCCTTTGTTTCTTACCTAAATGAAACCAAAGAGCCAGTTTTTCCTACTCCCGTATATTTCCATGGTACCCGCGAAGGTGATGATGGTCCTATTGAAGTAGAAGTTGCCATGCAGTGGAATGAAACTTTCAATGAAACTACATTTTCTTTCGTTAATAATATCGCCACAAAACATGGTGGATCTCACCTTACTGGATTTTCTACCGCGCTTACACGAGTTCTTAACAGCTACATCAAGGGAAAAAATTTACTAAAAAATGATAAAATGTCCATTTCCGGGGATGACATGCGTGAAGGTCTTACTGCTGTCGTTTCTGTCAAAGTGGCAAATCCTCAGTTCGAAGGGCAAACAAAGCAACGGCTTGGAAATAGTGACGTAGCTTCTGTTGTTCAGCAAATTGTTGGTGAGGAACTTTCTATATTTTTAGAGGAAAATCCCCAAATTGCAAGAACTGTAGCAGACAAAGCGATCCTCGCAGCTAAAGCTCGAGAAGCAGCTCGCAAAGCGCGTGACCTAACATTACGTAAATCAGCACTAGATAGCGCTCGTCTTCCAGGTAAACTTACAGACTGTCAAGAAAGTAATCCTGAACTTTGCGAAATATACATTGTCGAGGGAGACTCCGCGGGAGGCTCTGCTAAAGGGGGGCGTGACCGTCGCTTCCAGGCTATTCTTCCTATTAGAGGTAAAATCCTAAACGTTGAAAAAGCGCGTCTCGATAAGGTTCTTCGTAACCAAGAGGTGGGCAAAATGATCGCGGCTCTTGGTTGTGGTATTGGTACCGAAGGGTTCAACCTCGAAAAGCTACGCTATCACAAAATTATCATCATGACTGACGCCGACGTCGACGGTTCACATATCAGAACTCTATTGCTGACATTTTTCTACAGAAACATGCCCGCACTGATTGAAAATAACTTTGTTTATATTGCGCAACCTCCTCTTTATCGCGTCACCAGAAAAAAGAAAGGGCGTTATATCCACAGTGAAAAAGAAATGGACTCCTACCTAATGGAACTTGGTATCAGCGATGTTCACCTGCGGATCGCAGGAAAAGATGAGCAGCTTGAGTCTGAGAATATGTCTAATCTTATTAATCTCATCTTAGAACTCGAATCTTTTGTCGTTCGTGTAGAAAGAAAGGGTGTTCCTTTCCGCGAGTTTCTTGCAGCGAGAAATGAACAAGGAGTGCTACCACAGTTCCAGATTGAGCTTATTGACGGCCTAAAGTTTGTATACTCAAAAGATGAGTTTGATGCTTTGAGAGCTTCTGATGAAGCTGAGCAGAAGAAGCGTCATGAAGAAGCATTAGCCTCTGTTCCTGAAGCAGAGCTTACAGAAGAAATGAAGAAATTTAGGCCAAAGCGTTTACATTTTATCGAATTGTACGAAGAAGAAACAATGAATGCTCTCGTTAAACGGTTAGATGCTTACGATTTAAAGCCCGATGACTATCACATCGCAACAAGACCCATTATCGATATTATTGAAGATGATGGAAAAGTGAGTACTTATAGTACCTTACATGAAGTGATCACTTTCATTAGAAATAATGGAAGAAAAGGAATTGAAATCCAGCGCTTTAAAGGTTTGGGTGAGATGAACGCCGATCAGCTTTGGGAAACGACAATGGATCCACAAATACGTACTCTGGTCAAAGTTTCTTTGAATGATGCAATTGCTGCTGACCAAATGTTCAGCATGCTTATGGGGGAAGAGGTTCCACCAAGACGTAAATTTATTGAACAGCATGCGCTGTCTGTTGAAAACCTCGATATTTAAAGTTTAATCGATACGAACGGAGACATTCATGTCATATACGGAAAACGAAAAGATCATCACTAGAAATGTCGAAGACGAGATGAAGGAAAGCTACCTTCGTTATTCGATGTCCGTGATTATATCGCGTGCGCTACCTGATGCTCGGGATGGTTTGAAACCCTCTCAACGGCGTATTTTATTTGCCTCGCTCGGTCTGAACCTCGGGCCCAGCTCCAAACATCGTAAGTGTGCCAAAATTTCTGGTGACACTTCAGGGGACTACCATCCACATGGTGAGCAGGTAATCTACCCTACGCTCGTAAGAATGGCGCAAGATTGGGTGATGCGGTATCCTCTGATCGACGGTCAAGGAAACTTTGGCTCTATCGATGGAGACCCTCCAGCGGCTATGCGATATACAGAAGCACGCATGACTCATGCAGCTGTTTATCTGATGGAAGATCTCGACAAAGACACTGTCGACCACATTCCTAACTATGACGAAACAAAAAAAGAACCCGTGGTTTTCCCAGCGAAATTCCCGAACCTTCTTTGTAATGGTTCTTCTGGTATTGCCGTAGGAATGGCAACAAATATTCCTCCTCATAATTTGAAAGAAATTGTCGATGCGACAATTCTGATTTTAGATGAGCCAACTGTATCTATTGAACGTTTGATTGAAAAAGTTCCTGGACCGGATTTCCCAACAGGCGGAATCATCTGCGGATATCGAGGTATTCATGAAGCCTATCATACAGGTCGCGGTAAGCTTACAGTTCGTGGTGTTCTTCGTGTTGAACAGTGGGATAATAACGTTGATCGTGAACGTATTGTCATCGATGAAATTCCTTATAATGTCAATAAGTCGAGATTGATTGAGCATATTGCAGAACTCATCAACAATAAGCAAATTACGGGAATTTCTGACCTTCGTGATGAATCAGATAAAGATGGAATGCGTATCGTTGTTGATCTGAAAAAAGGCGAAGTTGCTGATGTTGTCATTAATCAATTGTACAAATTCAGTGATCTACAAGTGACCTTCGGCTGTAACATGCTTGCTCTTGATAAAGGTCTCCCTAGAACAATGACATTGAAGCATTTCTTGACTTCATGGATCGATCACCGTATCGAAGTTGTCCGCAGACGAACTCGCTTCGAGCTTAATAAAGCTGAAGCTCGTGCTCATATCCTTGAGGGGTATCTTCGTGCTATCGATAACCTTGATGAAGTTGTTAAAATTGTTAGAGATAGTGATAACAGAGAGCAGGCCCGTGAGGAGTTAATCAAAAGGTTTGACTTCACCTTTAAGCAAGCGAATGCTGTCTTAGATTTACGCCTCTACCAGCTCACAGGGATGGAGAAAGATAAAATTCAAGACGAGTACAATGACTTACTCAAAAAAATTGAGTACCTTAGAGCTGTTCTTGCCAGTGAGCAAATGGTGAAAGATATTATCAAAGAAGAGCTCCTTGATGTTGTTAAAAAGCACCGTTCTGAAAGAAAAACACAGATTATACCTGCAGAAACAGATGTGAATATGGAAGACCTCATCGCAAACGAAGAGGTGTTCATCACAATTTCTACTGACGACTACATTAAGAGAATGCCTCTCGATACCTTCAGAGAACAAAGGCGTGGTGGTCAAGGTGTTTCAGGGGTAAATCTTAAACGTGAAGATGATGCGATTAAAGATCTTTATGTTGCTTCAACTCACGATCACCTTCTTATCTTTACCAACCTTGGGCGAGTATATTGGCTTAAAGTTTGGCAGATACCTGAAGCAAGTAGAAAATCTAAAGGGAAAGCTTTAGTGAATTTACTTGAAGATATCAGACCAGACGAGAAAATTGCTACAATTCTACGAACTCCAGGCTTTGATGACGATGCATGCATCATTATGTCGACAACAGCTGGGGTCGTAAAAAAGACCGAGCTATCAGCATTTAGCAATCCACGTAGAAAAGGGATTTGGGCTCTGCAAATTGACGAAGGTGATGAGCTTCTCGCTGCAGGCTTAGTCAAAAAGAACCAACAAGTGATGCTATTCACTGCTAATGGAATGGCTGTTCGCTTTGATGAAGCTGATGCTCGAGCCATGGGCCGTACAGCTCGTGGTGTCAGGGGCGCGTCACTTCGAGGTGAAGGTGATAGAGTTGTTGGCATGGAGATTGTTAATGGCGATGAATCTGTGATTATTGTCTGTGAAAAAGGATTTGGAAAACGTTCCTATGTTGAAGATTTCCGACAAACTAAACGTGGAGGAGTCGGTGTTAAATCGATTATCACTTCAGAGCGTAATGGTCAAGTCATTGGAGCCAAAACTGTAGAAGATACAGATGGTATCATTATGATGTCTTCGCAAGGACAAACAATACGTATCAGTATGCAGGACGTACGAGTGATGGGTAGAAATACTCAAGGCGTTCGCCTCGCTAACGTGAAAGAGGGCGATAACTTAGTGGTTATTCAAAAGCTTGAAAAAGTCAATGACCAAAGTGAAGCCGGTGAGCAAGAGTCAGTTGCTGTAGATGAGCAGGAAACAGTTGTTACAGAACAAGAAAATACAGCTGGCAGCTCTGAACCTGAGGAAACGAAATCAGAGTAGGTATCTCTATGGATGAAAAGCGCTCTTTATTTATCACGATCGAAGGTGGAGAGGGGACTGGCAAAACGACTTTAATACAGCGTTTGTTAGACTCCTTGTTAACCTCAGGGCTCGATGTCGTTGCAACGCGTGAGCCCGGAGGTACTAAACTCGGAGAAAAAATTCGTGAATGGGTGCTCAACCAAGACGCCAACGTTGCCATTTGTGACTATGCCGAATTGATGCTTTTTCTTGCAGCACGTACACAGCATATCGATGAGTTGATCGAACCGGCGCTTTCTTCAGGGAAAGTTGTTCTTTGTGATCGATTCAATGATTCAACAATAGCCTATCAAGGAGCTGCTAGAGGACTTGGGGTCGATGCTGTGAAACAGCAGTGTGAGCTAGCTTGCCATGGAGTGTTGCCTGATTTAACTTTATTCCTTGACGTAGATGTCGAAATCGGAATCGAACGGACAAAAAAAACAGCGAAAGATACTGCTCAACAAGGTGCAATTGATCGGATAGAAAGTGAAGAGATGAATTTTCATCGCACTGTGAGAAAGGCAATGCAGGACCTAGCAAGCGACGATCCAAAACGCATTGTCACGATTGACGCAAGTTTGCCGCTTGAAGTGGTTTATCAAAAAGCGATAGATGTTGTGATGGGAAAGTTAAATGAAAAAATGAAAGGATCAGATGTTTGAAGGTATCATAGGTAACGATCATATCAAAGGGTACCTCCAAAATATGGTAGCATCGGGATCCGTTGGTAACTCCCTTCTTTTTTCAGGTGTCGATGGGATTGGAAAGACTCTTTTCGCTGAAGGGCTAGCAAAACTACTGCTTTCTGAAGGAAATCCTTCTAGTCCTCACATTCATAAAATTAAATCAGGGAATCACCCGGATATCAAGCACTATAGGCCCGAAGGTAAAACGGGGATGCATACGATAGAGTCGATGCGGCAGTTCAACGCAGAGGTCTACCTTCGTCCAAATGAAGCAAAATGGAAGGTATTTATTATCCATGATGCTGAAAGAATGTTGCCAACGAGTGCTAATGCATTATTGAAAACTTTTGAAGAACCTTCGCCCGATACGATCATTATTCTTATGACTAGCGCGAAAGAATCTCTTCTCCCCACGATTTTATCGCGTTGTCGCACACTACATTTCCATCATGTAGATACTCGAGAGATAGCCTGTCTATTAATAGAAAAGTTTCACTGTCAAGCAGATGAAGCTCGTCTTTACGCTGAACTTTCTCATGGTTCAGTTGGAAGGGCTATACAGCTTAATCACGATAGTGGAGACCCCGTAAGAGATCAAATTCTTAATTTTATCGTAAAAGGTAAAGTTAAGACTTACTTTGAACTTACCGACTTTGTGAAAACAATTTGTGCGAAAGTTGATACCTCAAAAAAAGAAGTTGAAGAGCAGATTCGTGAAGAGCTCTCTAAAGGTGTTTCTGAAAAAGATATGACAGCAGCCCAATTGCAAGTCTTAAAAAAAGAGGTTGAAGGGGCTGTAGCCTTGCGCCTTGCGCATGAAGCCTCTAACTTCTTTAACGTTATCTTAAGCTGGTTTAGAGATTTGCATTTACTCTACCTAGGCGGAGATAGTAGACTTCTTATAAATAAGGACTATGTTCCTGAAATCCAAAAAAAAGTAATAGAGGCGGAGCCTATACCGGTAGAGACCGTAGAGAAAGTCATTGCAGATGCAAGGCTTTCACTGAGAAGATCTACTTCATTAGCCATTTGCCTCGAGAATTTGTTTCTTAAACTAAATTTTTTATGATATAGTAAAACCACCAAGGAGTAATAATGACGAAAAGAGCAAAACTTGTAATTATCGGATCAGGCCCTGCAGGGTACACTGCGGCAATTTATGCATCACGCGCTAACCTAGAACCAGTAATGTTCGAAGGATTCTTTTCAGGACCTGCAGGTGGACAGTTGATGACAACTACTGATGTTGAAAACTTTCCAGGATTCCCTGAAGGTATCTCTGGACCAGTACTCATGGAAAATTTCCGTGAGCAGGCTTCCCGCTTTGGAACGATCATGCTTGCAGATGATGTAGTATCAGTAGACTTCTCTCAGCATCCCTATAAAATTTCAGGAAAAAATAATGAGGTTCTTGCAGATGCTGTTATTATCTCTACAGGAGCAACGGCAAAACGTTTAGATATTCCAGGTACCCGCGACGGCGAGCTTTGGCAAAAAGGAGTTACAGCTTGTGCGGTATGCGACGGTGCAATGCCGATTTTTAGAAACAAAGATCTCTATGTTATCGGTGGTGGCGACTCAGCTGTAGAAGAAGCGACCTTCCTTACTAAGTTTGCTAAGAAGGTATACTTAGTACACAGAAGAGATGAGCTTCGCGCTTCTAAAATCATGCAGAAAAGAGCGATAGATCATCCTAATGTTGAAATTCTTTGGGATAGTGTCGTTACACGTGTAGAAGGAGACAATGTCGTAGAAAAAGTTGTTATCCAAAATGTAAAAACGGGGGAAGAATCTACACACGAAGCTGGAGGTTTATTCTTCGCAGTGGGACATAAACCAAATACAGACTTTTTAAAAGATAAAATAGAACTGTATGATACAGGTTACATCAAAGTAGAGCCAGGGACAACACGTACTAATAAAGAGCTTGTCTTTGCTTGTGGGGATGTAATGGATCATGTTTATCGTCAGGCGGTTACAGCAGCAGGAACCGGCTGTATGGCAGCTATCGAAGCCGAACGTGAGCTTGCAGCAAAGGGAATAACCGACTAATGTTATTGCGATTGTCTTTACTAATATTATGTTTACCTTTAGGGCTTCAGGCAATAGACCTGAAACCTTGGTTTCCTCGTTATTTGGAAATTCAATCGCAACTATCTTATTTCCACCAAAGATACTGTTCGGTAGACTCCGGATCGACCACAATAGAAAAATCACAAAAAAATGATTTTTATACAGGTAGCTTAGAGCTAGCTTACGACGATATTTGCGGAGAGGTAGAGTTTACTTTTTCATCTACGGGCCGCCATCATCTTGGTCCCGATAACGCTCAAGCAACTTTTCGTTATCAAGTACTCGATGATGTGATTGGTGATTTTGCAAGCGTTGTTGCTGGTATGACTGTAAGACAGGTCTTTTCACTTTCTTTGAAAGATATTAGCACTCTTTTTCATGGAGGTATTGAAGGTGAGGCTCACCTAGCAATCGGTAAAGAATTTACCTGTTACAATACGTGGTCATCGCGAATGTGGAGTGTTGCTGGGCTAGGTATTGCTGATCATGGTTCACCATGGATTTTTGGCCTCTCGGCATTTGAAGTGAACTGGTATGAAACGCAAAGGTTTAGAGTATTCGCGGAAGCAAATTATGGTCTCGGTGAAAAAAATCTAAACGTTTTTGTCCCTTTTAACGGGTATGGAAATATCCTTCATCAGTCCATTGATGTAGGGATCATGTATCGGTATATG
The DNA here is from genome assembly GCA_036164375.1 of Chlamydiota bacterium. Taxonomy (GTDB): domain Bacteria; phylum Chlamydiota; class Chlamydiia; order Chlamydiales; family Criblamydiaceae; genus JAYZJO01. The sequence continues at coordinate 39,257 of JAYZJO010000037.1, forward strand.
TTTGAAAATGACGGATGGTTAAGTTTAACAGTGGCGCATCGCGCCCACGCTAAAAACTGTCCTAAGCAAGTAAACTTCTTTGGTGTATCCTATCTTTACCCATTCGGTCTGTAACAATCAGAGTTCAGGTAATTTCTATAATACCAACCCTGCAATCATATCCAAAGGTGTGAATGACATAAATTTCAAAACACGCTTCAAAAAATCAAACATCCTAGAAAATAAATCCACCGGACATCCATCGTCAACTGCTTCAGTAGGTAATTTATATACCCACTTCGTGGGTATACCCCTAATTGTCGCAAAGTATGGCAACAGCGTTTGCATACTCTTTACAGTGGCTTATGCTAATATGAATTGTTACGTCTCCAAGTAAATTTTCGAGTCGCTTCGATAGCACCACGTAGGGACGGCCATTATCATCATTCATGATTTCTATGTCTAAAAAGGTGATGTTTTCACGAAAACCAGTTCCCAAGGCCTTTGCAACAGCTTCTTTTGCGGCAAAACGTCCAGCATAGTTTCTAAAAGACTCTTGGTGTTTGTCGCAGTAGGATTGCTCTTGCTTAGTGAACGTGTTGTCGAGAAATTTTTGACCTTGGCGGTTAATGACACCTTTAATTCGATCTGTTGCGATTATATCGTTTCCGATACCTTTAACCATCATTTGATAACCTATATGATAAAAGCTGCTCAGAGGAACTGAGCAGCTGAAAGTTGATTACATGGTGAAGTAATTTTTTGCAGGCTCATCAGATTCATGTGATTGATGGCTTGCATGAGAATAGTGAGCGCTGTGATCATAGTCTTCATCTTCTAGCAAATTCTCTTCTAAAGCATTACAGAAAATCATTCTTCCAGAAGAAGTGTGCTTTACTGAAAGTACCTGAGCTTTAATTGAGTCACCTATAAACTCAGCACCGCCATTGACTACAACCATAGTACCATCATCAAGGTAACCAACTCCCTGACGAGGTTCTTTTCCGTAGCGTTGGATTTTGATTGAGATGAATTCACCGGTTTGTGATAGAGGTTTTAAGGCATTACAAAGCTGCTGGAATTTGATGATACGTACATCTTCCACTGATGACTGCTGGATTTGACTCATGTCTGCTGTTATGATATTAGCGTCCATCATTCTTGCGAGCTTAGTTAACTTTTCAAGAGGTGCTTTTATTTCAGGGAAGTCATTGTCAGTGTATCGTAGATCTAGGGAGTGTAGGCTTTCAAGTTTTTTGATAGTCTCAAGGCCTTTTCGAGCTCGATTTTTGGTAGCTTCATCACCTTTGTCATTTTGGGCATATAATTCGTTGATGATGAAACGAGGGATGACTAGGTGGTTGTCAAGTAGACCTGAGGATGCAAGATCTATTAAACGGGCATCGTTTAAAATCGAACTATCGATCAATATATCTTTTTTCTTTAGAGATGTGGACTTCAGTTTAAAAAAGGGCAGGCTAACGTATAGTTCTTCAGCAGCTCTCGCTGTCATAACCATTCCGATGTAGATCATTGAAAGGTAAATAGAAGCTTTTATAAAAACAAGAGTGTTTTCATCGATTTGTGATGCTCCAAAATCGATAAACCCAGTCATAATGGTGACAATTGCTTGAGCTAGAAGATAACCAAAAAACATGCCGAGAATGGCAATATTGAAGGAACGAAGATTGAAGCGTCTAAACATGGTGTCAAGACCTATAATTGCCGTGCCAAACACTCCTCCAGCAATTATTCCATTCGCTATACTATTGAGAGTTAAACCACCTTCCATGGTTGATGTAGTGTATGTAGTTGAAATAAGAGCACAAAGTAGTAAAAATATGATGCGTATAAAAGTTAAAGACACGTCCATTGATTGATCCTGCCGTTTTAGATAAAAATTCAAGTTTGTTTTTGTTAGTCTTTACTGCAGTTTACAAGCAGTTTCCAAGTAGTTATTTATATTGAATTTTCTGATTCTTGTCCATATAAATTCAAAAAAAATCATAACTTTCTTTCGGCATAAATTAACGTCAGAGATGCTTCCTGTCAAGAAAATAATAAATCTTGTCACTTGTTATGAAGCATGATATAAATGACTATATTTTTAATTTATCATGGCGGGAAAAAACGATGAAAATGAGTCACAAATCACTTTTAATTGCTTCAGGATGTATTTGGTTAGCTATAGGCTTGTTCCTTCTTCCCTTAGGATTAAAATTTATTGTTGGTTCTATTGAAGAGATCTCTAAATCTCCTTTAAACCACTACCCATTAATTTCCAGTATCGCTCCTTTCTTTGGAGGGGTGGAATCTGCTGGAGTTATCTTAATTGCAACTTCTTTAATGCTTGGTACAATGAAAGCAAAAATGGTTCTTTCTAAAGTGGTCGTAAAAGGGATTACTCGTATTAAAAGTTTACCGAATCCAGCGAATTTTACCGATTTGTATGGATTAAAATATCTTTTACTTGTGGCATTTATGATGTCGTTGGGGATGGCAATGAGGTATTTTGACGTGCCTAAAGATGTGCGAGGAGTCATCGATATTGCCGTTGGATCTGCTCTGATCACAGGTGGCATCACCTACTTTAGATCGATGAGTCAATTACATTCCGAAGTTAAGAGTACTTAATGCCTTAATAGGTGATGAACAAGTTGCCGTATGACGTCGGCTACAAGTTCTTCACCTTTTTCTAATCTTTCTAAAGGGGCGGTACGTGTACACTCAAAAAATTCAGGATCGTGCCCCTTTTCCCAAAAATATCCTACAACAACTTCAATGCGTAAGAATTTAAAAGTATTTTTACCGATATCCCTAGGGGATATTGTTAAGTTAGTTTTTGGGTCAGAGTAGCGAGTTTCAATAGCAATGACCTGTTTTCTCCCCGTTTTTGAGCATGCATCTATTTTTGCTATTACAGCATCTCTAGCACTAAGTGAGCTGTAGGCTTCCGCTTTAAAAGAAGAGGGGGTTACGGTGATAAGCTGATTTTTCACTATGTCAATATATTGGGGATCACATATTAACTGAAACGAGGTGTTAAAAGGGAAAGGGGGTTTATATAACATTTTTGAACGTATGTATTCATCTACTTTATCACAAACAAAAGTGCTGATGGAGCAACCAGCTTCCACTTTTCTTCGTATTAATGTCGATGAAATAGCCTGATCTCCTATTAAGCCTGTTGGGATTTCAGGTTGAAAAAAGGAAACTAATCGTTCTTTACCTTTAGGAATAGAGATTTTGTTTTGGAAAAGTCGATGGATTACAAGAATTCTATTGATATCGCTATTTGGCTTCTTGAGAAAACCGTAATTTTTAAAACGATTATAAGCATCCGATCCTTGAACTTGTATGAAAGTGGGTGAAAATTTTAGACGAGAGCGAAGCTCATTAAATGTATTTTCAATTCCTTTTTTGATAAAAGGTTTCATGTTTAAGGGACAAGTTTTTGCTTCTGGTATATTTAGTATCGCAAGCTCGATCATTTCTTGTCGCGTCTTCCACTTGGAAGGGGTTCTGCCTTGATTTGTCAGTATCACAGGGATTAAGTAAATGTCATCTAGGATCATCTGCTTGATTGCTATTTTACAAATTTTTGTATGAGCAATGGTGATTGGATCAAAGACACCGGTGAATAGTCCTGTACGAGATTTTTTTATATTATTTTCAAAGTTGGTTAGGAAAAAACTATCACAGTTAGGGAAGATTTGTGTAAGGGTGTCTTTAAAGGAAATAGGGGAACAGTAAATAGCTATTTCACGAATAATCAGGGTGAATTTTTCCTCTAAAGTAAGTGTAGAGCTTTTAATTACCCATTTCATTTTTTGTGTGAATCGTTTGTTTACATTTTGACTTTTGGGAATTGATAAGAGGGGGTCAATGGCTCTAAGATCACAAGCTCCTAGTTCGGGAAGTATTGTAGAAAGTATTTCAATAGCCTTTTTTATAAATAGTTTATAACTGACAGGTGCAATCACCTCCCAAAAAAGGGTTAGTTGATCACTTTTAGAGAGTCCACCACTGAGATGCATTAATATAGCCAATGGTGTTTCTGTTTTTCCTAGGTTGACAATTTCTGAAAGCTCTTCAAGGTTTAATTGATCTAATATCTTTGAAAATGGAGTGGCCCATTTGTTAAATATTCCAAGTTGATGAAGAGCTGTCAGTTCTAAGGGTGCGTGTTTGTCTGTTAAAATACGCGAAAATAAGAGACTGATTTTATTGACGTCCCATCTACAGGCCGAAGTTATAAATTGATGTATATTTTTCCAATCATGACCACTTTTAGAAGTATCTAAGGGAAGCTTATTAGTTTTTCCTAAAGAACGAATGAGCCTCATTACACTACTTAGAGGTTTTTTTTCTATCTCACACCAGTGAATAATTTGCTCGTTTTGCACTTCATTTTTAGAAAAAAAGTCATTTGGATCTACTACCCATTGTTCTTTTTTAAGTTGATCAAGCGAAGTTACTGAAGCATATTTATAAAATTCTTCGAGGGAAGAATTGTCTTTTAGAATAATTTGTACTTGGTCTCTCGCTAACAAACCGTTCATTGCAAGGTCTTCAGAGTGATCGAAAAAGGATAAGTCGATAATAGTATCTTTATGATTTTCTTGGAGGTAAAACCCATATCCGCTAACAAACATGGTATGATTGCCTAATGGGAATCCTTCAGGAATGCGATCGCGAACTGTTGGAATGAGGTTAACAACAATCTCGTTTGTACGATTTATAATTTTTTGCCTGAGGGTATTTACTTCGTGTGAATTTATGTTTTTACAAACTACGACGGCGCAGTCGAAATCTCGGCCGGGAAAAAAACTTTTACCTTGCGAGTACTCGAGGACTCTTAAGGCACTAGAACCAATAATTCTAAGAGGTTCCTTTGATAGAGACTGTATGTTTGCCAACCTCCTCGACAGGGAAGCAAAAGAAACGTTATCGGGTTGTGAATTGGTTGCTTGTTCTATTTCCCACAAAGTCATTTCTTTTTGCCTGGAGATATCGTACTTTATGGGATTAAATAGGGTCATAAAGAGCCACTTTTTTTGTAAGATTGCGTGTTTCAGTATTGTTTAGGTGAATAAAATACCCTCTTTATGGGGGATTGTCAATTTAATTCAGTATATCTTGAATGAAGAATCGAAAACCACAGAGCACACGATAGGTTACAAATTTAGACCGTTCACTAAACCTTTCTCGTGATTTTTGAGGTAAATCTATTCTTGAGTTTAATCGGGTATAACAGTAGCAATTGGGGCTAAGGGGTATCTTCTAGTATCTGCGTTCCGTACCAGTTGTAGTACACACCTTGAGCTATCTCATTAACAGATTCACTAATTTGAGACTTTGTGTAACTTTCACCTGAATTCTGTGCTAAGGTAATAACAGCCTTTAAAGCACTACAAACCGCTATTGCTCCTTGGGCAGCTATTGTAATTTGATAATTTAATAAGGAGGCGCCAACAAGTAAGATTGTTCCAGTTCCAATTTGAGCAATCGGGTCAGTCTTAATGAGATCTCTCAAGTGACCTTTAAAATCAGTAAAGCTATTTGTTATGCCGTGTAGGTATTTATGAATGATTGGGACGTCTTTTAGATCTCTAAAATTCAATAGCTTGTGAGGGAGGATGTTATCTGTTAGTGAGTGCATATACTCGCAGTGATTTTCAAGAATATGGAACATCCCTAAATTTCTAACCTCTAAAATTTCTAATTTTTCCGGCTGAGGGAACTCTGCACCTACTTTACCATGGCAAGACCTACTAACGAAGTCATTTCTGACAATAGAGTGAGTGATTTTTCCAAATTTATTGATATCATTTTTAAAGTGTGTATTTATTCTAGTGATTGTATCTCTAGGAACTCCAGAAGTGTTAAAGGTATGAATGTTTATCGTGTCAATACAGTCAGGATTTAATTTGTTTTTTAATATAGGTGTGCTGAGAAAAGATGCTGCATTTTGAGCATCAGAACCTCCGAGGCTATGCCCAATAAAGTCCAGTTGAAACGTTGGTCTATTTTCATAAAGATTACGGTAATGGGTCATCCAGTAGATAATTTCTGGAATGACTAAATCAGCCTTTTCGTTTTCCCATAATTCGTATCCTGTACCATCAAATTGAGGATCACGGTCTGTAGACTTAACGTTATTTATAGTGCCTTGAAATGTAATCTTTAGAGGAATCGGTTTGTTGTTTTTTATGAAGTTTTCACAATCGTATGGAGCACTAATTTGACAAATGAAACCGTCGCGTTCAATCAGGTCTTTTACTTCGTATAGCCTCAGTTTATCTCCTTCTGAAACATGAAATAAGGTTCCAATTCTACGCTTTAGTGTATCATGATTTATGAGTTCACTATTTTCGTTCAAGAATACTTTGTTTCTTAGATAGTACCTATTCCAGTAGGCAACTTTTCGAGCTAAAAATTCATATGGTTGTAGCCTACGGTGGCATTCAAGCGTCGCGGAGTGTCGTTCATCGGTTTGAATCGGGTGTGAAAAGAGCTTTAGAAAGTAATCCGTTAAGTCTATTTCAGGGTTTTCTTTTGCCAAGTTTAGTTGCCCAATAAGAGTAAGCCAATGGATTCTGTAAACTTCCGCATACTTAGCTGGGTATATTTTGTTAGCTTTTTTTTGGATCTTATCGAGAGAACTTAGTAGTAGATCAAAGATGTCTTGAAGTGCTTCTCTATTATTTTGAAAAGCATTGAGGAATGCTATAGATGTTGCTGCAACGTTTAAAAAACTAATGTAACGGTCATCGTGAAAGAGTTGTGCATTTTCTGGTTCTGTGAAAAACTTGCTGAGCTGATCAAACATTTGTACGTCACTCATTTGTATAATGCGACCGGGATGCCATATGTGTGTGGACTCAATGTCTGCATATATACACATTTCGCAATCAAGGCTATGTTCAGTAAGAGTCTTTGAAGAGTATAACTTAAGATGGTTTTCTTCGACGATGAACTTGTCGAGGGAAATGGGGATATCAAAATGATCGAGTAAGTTTGATCCATCAGGAGCATTTCTAAATTTTTGTAGTAATCTGTCGATGACAGTTTGAGAGAGCTTTTCAAAGGGGATAATTGTCGCAGACCCTTTGCATTTTTCTGTATACTTCCACTCAAGGTCTTCGCGTGTCACGTTTGTGGCAACGGCGAATAAAAGACCGTAGGCTGTTTTGTGAGAGATTCGATCGCTTCTATCTACATATAATTCAAAAATTTTATTTGTTAATCGACAGCCAAAGGATTTAGCCATTGATTTTTGGATAACTTCTGAAGGATAAGAGTCTGCGTATAAGTTTAGGATATCGTAAATGGTAGCATTTTCATTGCGTTTTAGAAGTGATTCTACAGCCTTGTTTAAAGCAGTTGCTTTGGTGGAAATATCATGTTCGAGTTTTAACTTTATTGAAATAAGGCACTCTTTGAATAAGCTATAGGAAGAGGCATCTGGGTAGTTTTGAATGATTGAGTTTAGTCCTGGAATAACTTGACGAGCGATGAAGAGGACTTTCCATTGATCTTTTTTAGGCCGTTCTTCGTACAGTTTTGTGAGTTCAGAAATATGCTGTTCGATTAATTTGATAACATCATCGCCATAATAATAGGGACCATAAGGTGATTTAGGGGTATAATAGGAAAGTTGTTCTTCTGAAACGTAGAGTAATTGATATTTAGATTGCTCATAATTAATGATTTGCTGTAGCTTTCCGTGTATTTTGACAAATGGATCAATTTGAACATTTAATTGTTGAGCTTTTTCTGAAAATGTTGTTTTTGCTTTACTGGCGAGAGACTCTTCTTGTGTTAATGAATCATCTTCTATCTCTGAGGCACTAGCTTGAAAATAGGTACTAGGATTTGTTAAGTTCCAAACAGTTTGAAAAATAGTAGATGCTTCTATAGACATACGGTCCTCCGGTAAATGTATAATTATTCGTATAATAAGAATTGTTAGAGTTTTCTATACAATAAATTTTAATAACTTTCCATAGGTTGTTTAACTCACATAAACACAGTGACATGTGTTTTCGTGGTACTGGTTGATATTCTTTTTAAATTTCATAAGTTCCTAAGAATTAGATTTCTTTAAAAAACAAAGAAATTTCTTTATTATAATTCAAGAAATAATTAGACATGGTTTTCCTGTTGAAGATCAGGAAGTTATTTATGACATATTTATTCTTAAGACTTGGAGGTTACCGTGACTATAAGTGGTGTTGAAAGTTATCGAAATTTAGATCCTAAATCTACAACTTCCCAAAATGGAGTATGGCGAGGGCGGCCGATCTCTAAAAACTCAGATTGTGAATTAGAGCTTCCTCAGGTTGGAGTTAAGCGAGATCGATCAGGAAGGCCACTCAGTGAATCACGTTTGGACAAACCGCAGGTTTTAACAAGAGATGATGCACTTGATTTGGGCCTTTTTAAAATGTCACAGCGTGTTGCCGATGTCATAAGTGACATGAGTGACAGTGAGCTTAATGAATGGGGGTATCATAAAGTGGACTTTGAAGTAAAAGAGACTGCAACGGAGCAAAAGCTTTCAGATGAAGACGCTTCATATATCGAGCAGATTGCTAAAAATTATTCGCAAACTATAGCAAGTCAAATGCTTGAGTTAATCGCTCTTAGCAAGGATACGATTAAAGTAGCTCCAAATACCACTCGTAAAGCTTTACGTTTTGCAGAAAGACTCTTAGAGACTTTACAAGGTGAGAATGCGGATGTAGAAATGGATACATTTACGGAGTTAGAAGAGTGTTATTTGCAGAAAGCTCAAAGGTATTTTCAAGGGGTAGAAAAAACTTTGGGAATAAAAGTTCCCGAAGAAAAAATCATTGAAGCAGCGCAAACGATACAACTAGTTGCTCGTAATTCAGAAAATGAAGTTCAAGAAGATGAAAGTGAAGAGGAATATAATGATGAGTACCACGTTTCAAGGGTGTTAGGGAACATCCTTTTTATTTTAGATAATGACCCTCACTCTATTAGCGAGTGTTTTGACAGGAATGAAGTTGATGTGTCGAGTGAAGCAATTATCGATAAATCCTACGAGATCATGCAAGGAGCAGTCTGTAGAATAGAAAAGTACCATAGACTTCTTGTTGATACTGCTGTACACGATATCAAACAATCGTTAAATCACTTTACATGCATAGAAATTGCAAAACATCTTTTACTTAAAAATGGAAGTTTCAACTTTGGAATGATTGATGATGTCATTGATGCTTTAGTTCCCGAAATTCTTGAAGGGACAGAAGCGATAAAAAACAGCTACTATATATTGGGAAACTTAGCTTCGAGCTCTTTATCAGCTTCCAGTATCTATAAGTCAAGTCTTCCAAAATCAAAAAAAATACCGTCAAATGATTTAGTGAAAGCAACGCTAACAAAAACTAACGATTCACCCTTGCTGAACTATGATGTTAAAGTGACTATTCTAAGTGGACTGATTGAAAATGTACGCCAGGGAAATGTAGGATCATGCTTCGCTACAGCGGCCTTAATAAAACTTGTATTCTCTCGCTCTGAATTAATTGTAGAAGACTATATCGACGCGATTGAAAGTGGGAAAATGAGAAGACGAATATTAAATGAGTCTAAATGTTTACCCTTTATGCTACGAACTTCTCGGGAAGGTTTAGATACTCTTTTAACAATAAATAGCGATGGGTATCTTGTTGATGTTCGACCGTATAACAGTAGTCCGGATAGGATGAAGGAAATGGCCAGGCCTTCAGGAAAAGCCTTTGTTTGGGAGGTACCAGGCATCGTTGCAGCCTGCAGAGTTTTGGGATATGATAATGAGAAAAATGTTGTTTCACGAGCCATTAGTCAACTGCAAAAATTCACCTTCACTTCAGAAGAACTTATTCGTTCGGTTGCAGAGATTTCTTTTGCAGACGGAAAAAGAGAAGTTTATAGTGGTGAGGATAAGCTGGAAGAACTGAGAAATATTGGAATATATGCCTTTGGTGTTCAGCAAAGACATGCTTTACATAGTGCATGGGAGCAGATGGCGGCAGCGGCAGTAAGTTACTTTGCTTCCCAGTTTACAATGGCATTTTGGGTATACGAATCTTTTGAAGCAACAGTAAAACTGTCTGATAGTGTTAAAAAAAAGAAAGGAAGGCAATTTTCACGAAAATATACAGCTTTAATAGATCAAGTCTGTCTTCCTATGATAACTCGGATGAGGTATAGGTATAACCACTTCATTGAAGAAGATAAACGTTTCTTTAAGGGGAACAGGGGAGTTTCAGATGTGGCTTATTATGGTTATGAGCTATGTGATGTGGGGTTACCTGCAGACTTTGAATATTCTACAGACTTTCTTAAATGTATCAAAAATGGCGATAAATATTTTTATCCTCAAAAATTTAACGAGTTTTCAGCAGAAGAGAATTGGAAAAAAATCAAAAAGGAAAACTATCAAGACTTCCTTTGTGATGTCGTTATGAACACAGCTCAGTATCTTGAAAGGGAGTCTCGTAACTCTATTTGGAAAGATGTTGCCCAACAAATGTGTAAGCAAATTCGATCAAAAGTTTTTCCAAAAAATATCACAGCAAACTTGCTTGGAAAACATCATCGAGATCTGCAGGATAAGGAGTTTAAAATCAATGAATTCACCTGCCACTCAACACCTTGGATGCTCCGCTGGGGTGGCAGTTCTGATGAGGTGCTTAAATCGCTGTATAGTTTTAATAAACAGACAGCAGAAAATCATGAATATTCCGGGACTCCTTTTGAAACATTAGTATGGAGGATTGATTACTTAAAAAAACAACCTCAAAGTATCATGGAAAAGCAAGAAAATTACTTTGATATGACAGCAGTGATGTCACCATGTCACGCCTTTTTACTAAGACCTGGTTTACCTCAGTTTCAACAAGCTGTAAAAAGTGAATTGCCGACAGTCGAATGGGTGAAGCAAAATGTTGTGGGGCCTGGCCAAAGAATTGCCAACGCCAAAATTCTGGAACGTAGTAAAAATGCGTTAATTGAGTTAATCACTACTAATTCGTGGTTCAGCTTATCTTCAGAAAAGGAAGATCTACAAAGGCAAGAATTGACAGATTTTTCGAAACTAGCTTTTGATAACATTATAGATGGTGAGAGAGGATTGTGGAATTTTTCAGTTGATGAGTTTAGGGATTGTATTTTTAAAGCTGTTATATCCTCGAGAGCGGAAGATCCAAATATCGGTTCGAGAAACGTATATTGGGAAAGAAAGTTTTCTTCAATTTTAAAGAATAAAACAAAGCAACTGGCTGGAAATCGTGATTTAAGTGAAAAGGTTACTAAGCGGCTTGGTGAGAAAATAATAGACTTTGCACGTAATAGAACTGACATAATGCATTTGTCAGAGAATGCTATCAATCACCTCCTTGAAATGGTACGAGTATTTCCAAAAAGTTTATCGAATAGCGAGTTTAGAGCTAAATTAATGGAAGCAGCAAGCTTAGTTCGAAAAAATGATTTGGGACTTCCTGGAGCGGACAATCGTTGGGATAGTATGCTTGCACGTTGTTTAGATAATAAAATCTATGAACTTCTTCCTGCCAATCAGAAAAAAAGGCTCACAGTTACAGGAATAGTCACAGACGATACAAACTGGTCCGATGATGTCCATGTAATCTTTTTTACATGGCTAGTCAACCCAGGGAGTGGACAATTAGAACTGTGTCAGTATAATAAAGATCTAAATAAAGTATCTTTTATGAATCAAGTTGGATGGTTTTCCAGGAAGGAGTACTCTCGTTGGACTTTACCAAAAAATTACGTGACATATGCACATGAACCTATTTTTAATGTAAAGAAATTTACAGGCATTTAAAACTCGGTTCGCGTCCAAATCCAGTAGCAACGCTTTCGTGAAGCAGATTGCAGCTTTACGAAAGCCTTGCTACTGTGAAATAATCAGCAAAGCTCTTTGCTAAAAGAAACATAATAAGTTTTAATTTAAAACCTTTAGAAGTTCTTGCACACAACTAATACTAATTGAAAATTTAAATAATACAAGTGATGTGATATAAGGCTTTTCTTAACCATTGGGAGAGCAAGTATGAAAGCGACATCTGATTACATCAGTTGTATTATTTAAATTTTCAATTAG
>JAYZJO010000038.1:0-14119 GCA_036164375.1 Chlamydiota bacterium
TACTAATTGAAAATTTAAATAACACAAGTGATGTGATATAAGGCTTTTCTTAACCATTGGGAGAGCAAGTATGAAAGCGACATCTGATTACATCAGTTGTATTATTTAAATTTTCAATTAGTATAATACCTTTTTATTCCTTTGTAGCCGTTGCTTCTGCTCTTTCATGCACTCTGCGGTGAATACAGTAAGAATACTTTTATCTTAGAGTCATTGTGAGGCAGCAATTAAATTTAAGGCACTCCCAGCTTTAAACCACTCTATTTGGTTTTGATTATAGGAGTGGACAAGGTCGCATACCTCCTCACTACCATCTGAGTGTGTAATCACCAGCTTTAGTTGGCTTTCGGGGGTGAAGTTTTGGAGCCCAGTAATACTTAAGGTGTCGTCTTCGAGAATTTTTTCGTAATCTGCCGGATCGGCAAATGTTAATGCTAAAACGCCCTGTTTTTTGAGATTAGTTTCGTGAATTCTAGCAAAACTTTTCACAATTACTGCGCTAGCACCAAGGTGACGAGGTTCCATGGCAGCATGTTCTCGAGAGGATCCTTCACCATAGTTCTCATCGCCAATGGCTACCCATCCAATGTTTTGGCTTTTTAAGCTTCTTGCTATTTTGGAGAACGCCTCAATTTTACCATTTAGGGGGTTTAACCCTTTTCCAACCTCTTCACGGAAAGCATTAACAGCGCCAATGAACATATTGTCAGAGATGTTGTCTAGATGTCCACGGAATCGTAGCCATTTACCAGCAGGGGAGATGTGGTCAGTTGTACATTTTCCTTCAGCTTTTAGAAGGACTTTTAAATCTTTTAGATCTTGACCATTCCACGGGGTAAAAGGGGTAAGGAGGTGGATCCGATTGCTGCTATCGTCAACTTTTACGGTGACATTCGATCCATCTTCCGCAGGAGGGATAAATCCAGAGTCTCCATGCTCAAACCCATTTTTCGGGAGTTCGTCTCCGGATGGTGGGGTAAGTTTTACTGGCATTCCCTCTTTATTAAGCAAGGTGTCGGTGAGGGGGTTGAAAGATAGTTTGCCTGCAAGGCTGAGGGCGATGACTATCTCGGGGCTTGCAACAAAGGAATGGGTTCCAGGGTTGGCATCGTTTCTACCGGAGAAATTTCTATTGTAGGATGTGAGAATAGAGTTTTTCTCTCCGAATTCGACATCGTGACGTTTCCATTGCCCTATGCAAGGGCCACATGCGTTTGCTAGGACTAGTCCGCCAATGTCCTGGAGAACTTTAAGTTGTCCGTCTCTTTCAATAGTCGCTCGAATGAGTTCAGAACCAGGGGTGACTGTTAAGGGGGATTTTGCCTTTAGCCCAAATTTAACCGCTTCTTTTGCGACACTTGTTGCTCTTTCGATGTCTTCGTAGCTTGAGTTTGTGCAAGATCCAATGAGAGAAACAGAGATTTTATCAGGGAATCCATGTTTCTCAACAGCTTCTGCTAGCTCAGAAATTTTCCATGCTCGGTCAGGGGAGTACGGGCCGTTGATGTAGGGTTCAAGTTCAGAAAGATTGATTTCTATGAGTTGATCGTAATATTTATCAGGGTTATTGAGGACGTCGCTATCAGGAGTTAAACAGTCTTTGACGCTATCTGCTAGCTTTGCAACCTCTTCTCTTTCTGTTGCTTTGAGATAATCGTACATTCGAGAGTCGTAAGGGAATATCGATGTGGTGGCACCGATTTCTGCACCCATGTTACAGATTGTTCCTTTTCCCGTGCAGGAGATTGTCTTGCAACCTTCACCAAAATATTCGACGATGGCACCTGTACCACCTTTTACAGTGAGAATCCCTGCCAGCTTGAGAATGACATCTTTGGAGGAGGCCCATCCGCTAAGTGAGCCGGTAAGGTGAACACCAATAAGCTTAGGAAACTTTAGCTCCCAGGGCATTCCAGCCATTACATCGACAGCGTCGGCGCCACCGACACCGATAGCTATCATGCCAAGGCCTCCAGCATTTGGAGTATGTGAATCTGTTCCAATCATCATTCCACCTGGGAAAGCATAGTTTTCTAGGACGACTTGGTGGATGATGCCGGCGCCTGGTTTCCAGAAACCGATACCATACTTATTGGAAACACTTTGAAGAAAGTCAAAAACTTCACTACTTTCTTTATTTGCTCTTTGAAGGTCTTGCTCTGCACCTGTTTCCGCTTGGATTAGGTGATCGCAATGAACGGTTGTGGGTACTGAGGTTGTCGATTTTTTTGATGAAATAAACTGAAGAAGAGCCATTTGTGCAGTAGCATCTTGCATAGCCACTCTGTCAGGGAGAAAATCGGTATAGGTTTCGCCTCGAGTGGCTGGCTCCGTTAAATTTTTGGCACTGTGAGTGTAAAGGATTTTCTCAGAGAGAGTTAGTGGCCGTTTTACCACTTCACGCACTTGTTGAAGTTTCTCGTTTAGGCTTGTGTAGTGTTTCTTCATCATTTCTAAATCGAAAAGCATGGGCACCTCTATGTACGTTTTTCTAATTTGATCTTACCTCTCTGCAATAAAAAATACTACGATAATTATCGACAATTTTTTATGGTCTTGTTGTTTGAGATTAGTTGTTTACTCACCAGATGACTCATTTTAGTCCAGGGAAATTGCATGAAGATTTTCATTAACAAGGTTTCGGTTCAACCATTTTTGAAATAGTATTTACGATAAAGTGAATCAAGCCTAATCTCAATGGATTGTGAAATATCTTTGCGTTTCATTTAAGGCTTTAGCTACGTAAGGCGAGTTATTGAAAAAAGGGGATTTGAGTTTCAGAGTGTAACTCTTTTTTTTCCTGTGGCGTATTGCTAAATCCCTTATCATTAATGATAAATTTTGATATTATAATCTACTAATTCAATTACTTGTTATAATGCACATACAATGAGGTCCACAGGTGGCAGTTCCGCAGCAAAAGTTTCGTGAAATCGTATTTCAACTTATTTTCAGCTACGATATGGCTGAACCTTCAGTAGAAGCAATGGAAACGCTTCTAATGAAAGAGTTATCAGTTACGAGAAAGACAATGAGAGAAGCTCAAAATAGAGTGAATGATGTTCATGAATTTCAAAAAAATATTGATCAAATGATTTTAGCGACCTCAACATCGTATGATTTCTCACGTATTCAAAAGGTTGAAATTAATATTTTGCGTTTGGGTGTGTATGAGATGATCTATGATGAAAATATCCCTCCCAAAGTTGCTATTTCTGAGGCCATGCGTTTAGCTAGGAAGTTTAGCACTAAAGAATCTGCTTTATTCGTTAATGCGGTCCTTGACACCATTCGAAAGAAGGAGTCAGGAGAAATAGGTGAGAATCAGAACGAAATTGTTGAAAGTTTTGACCAAATGCTTGAAAGTGAGAAGTTAGCAAACGAAGCCGCATTGAAAGAAGGGAAAAGTGATGAATCTAACGAAGCTGAAAATCCAGGAACAGATCCAATTATGTAACTATTCGACTCTAGGTGTAGGGGGCGAAGCCAAATATTTTGTTGAAGTTAAAAGTGTCGATGAAATGTTAATGGCACTTGAGTTCGCGAATTCTAGAGGTATTGAATTTATTGTCATTGGAAAGGGGTCAAATACTTTATTTGATGATCGAGGTTACTGTGGACTTGTGATTTACAATAAGATAGATTTTTTTGAAGAACTTAAAGATGGCGTTTTCCACGTCGGTGCGGGGTACAGTTTTTCTTTATTAGGATCGCAAACAGCTAGAAAAGGGTGGGCAGGACTTGAATTTGCTTCCGGGATTCCAGGTTCTGTCGGTGGTGCTGTTTATATGAATGCCGGGGCGAATGGATCGGAAACATGCGATCCTTTATATGCAGTCGATTATATTGACGAATCAGGGGAACTACGAGTATTACCCCGCGACCAGTTGGAGTTTTCGTATCGATCATCACCATTCCAAAATATGAAGGGAGCTATTGTTGGCGCCGAATTTCATTTGAGCCCGTGTTCAGAGGCACGAAAACATCAAATTCAAATTATTGGGTACCGCACAAAAACGCAGCCCTATGGAGCAAAGTCAGCGGGATGTATCTTTAGAAATCCACCTCAAGAGCATGCAGGGGCACTTATTGAAAAAACTGGGCTTAAAGGGTACGCAATTGGCGGGGCTAAAGTTTCAGATCTTCATGCTAACTTTATTGTTAATGCGGATGGAGCCACATCCCAAGATATTTTGAAGTTGATTGATCATATTAAAACCCATATTTACGAGAAATCGGGTTTCAATTTGGAGAGTGAAGTGCGTTATATCCCTTACCAGGAGGGGGAATGATAGAGGGTTTCCAAGCAGATTTACATTGTCATACAACTTGTTCTGATGGGACGTTTTCACCAAAAGAAGTGATAATGGCTGCCAAGGCTGCAAATTTACAAGGGTTATCAATTACAGATCACGATACGATCACAGCTTACGAAACAGCTTTTTCCTATGCAGAGGAGTTTGGCATTAGGCTTTTACCTGGCGTGGAGTTCTCCACAATTCATAAGGGGCAGTCTATTCACGTGCTTGCTTATGCTTTTAGCTCGAGTCATCGTGGTATCCAAGAATTTTGTAAAGAGCATCATGAACGTCGGCGAGTTCGTATGTTTCAAATGATTGATCTTCTTGGTAAGCAGGGAATAAAGCTTTCAGCTGACGAGGTTTTTGAAGATGCTAATTCTATAGGTCGTCCGCATTTGGCTAAAGTATTGATAAGAAAAGGAATCGTGAAAAATCTTAAAGAAGCTTTTCAAGAATACCTTGGTGATGGCAAGTCTTGTTTTGTTCCATCAAATACCGTTTCTACTGAAGAAACAATAGCTATCATTCGCGAAGCAAATGCTTTTGCTGTGATTGCACATCCTCATTTGATAAAGCAGCAAGAGATTGTTCTTGATTTGTTGAAGTTGGATTTTGATGGATTAGAGGGGTATTACGCACGCTTTCAGCCACATCAAGAGAGAGTTTGGATAAAGATAGCACAAGAGAGAGGATGGATGATTACTGGAGGGTCAGACTTTCACGGTTCGATAAAACCTCAGATCCCATTAGGTTGCTCTTGGGTTGGTGAAAGCACCTTTAAAGTCTTATATGATAGATATCAGGAAAATCTGAATGGATAGTTATCAGTCTCTAGTGGATCGATTGTATCAGTTGAACACAAATAACAAAGTAAAATTGGGGTTAGATACTTGTGAGCAATTACATGCTCAGATGGGAGCTCCTTCAGAATCATATAAAATTATTCATGTAGCCGGTACAAATGGAAAAGGATCAGTTTGCACAAAAATAGCGGGGGCGCTCCAACTTGCAGGTTATAGAGTTGGACTCTTCACTTCACCGCACATTTCTTCATATCGTGAAAGAATACGCGTTGATGGGGAAATGATTTCAGAAGATGAAGTGCGTACAATTCTTTACGACTTATTTAATAGGGGGACTTCAGCTACGTTTTTTGAAATTACCACAATGATGGCACTCAAATATTTTGCTGACCAAAAAGTTGATTATGCTGTTTTAGAAACAGGGTTAGGAGGAAGGCTTGATGCAACGAATATTGTTCATCCTAAAATTGTGGTAATCACATCTATCGGTCTCGACCACCAGCAGATTCTTGGAGAAACAGTAGAAGAGATCGCCGGCGAAAAAGCGGGGATTATCAAAAGTAATGTACCAACAATAATAGGTCCAAAGGTACCTTTAGAAATTATCGAACAGAAAACTCAGCAGGTTCATAGTGAATTATTCCAAGTAAGAGATATTCACCCTACATTTGATGCTGAAAACAAGGCGATAGCTTCTGCAGTATTAGACAAGCTGCAGATAGACACTAAATATATTTTGGAGGGGATAAACATTCAACCTCCATGTAGAGAAGAAAAAATAACTTCTAAAACTTATGGAGTCGATTTTGTTCTTGATGTTGCACATAATCCGATCGGACTCCAGCGTTTACTCGAAAAGATTAAGTTGGAGCAACCTGATCATGAGATCTATGTCGTCGTTGGCTTTTCAAAAGGTAAAGATGTTATGTCATGCGTGCAAATCCTGGATGAGCACTGTTGTGAGATTTCTTTTGTTACCGGTGTTGGCTCTAGATGTCTTCCTCTAGAAGATATTAAAGAAGCTGTTGGCACATCCCCAAAGTACACGTACTACCCGAAAATACAGGATGCAATGGAAAGGGCTGTAGAAATTTCTAAAGATCGCAGAGTGATTAATTTGGTATGCGGATCATTTTTTATTATGCATGAGATTCGTGAAATTTTAGGTTTAGATGATGAGTCCGACATTTATGATATGAATGAGAAAATGTAGTTTCGGAGTTCACTCGATTAAGAGTTGACAGTGAGGTCTTGTAGTTTGGCCGAAGCTAATTTTTTAAGAGTACGAAAGTGAGAGGAAATTGCGGATAAAAAGGTGGGTTGTTCGTTATAAGGGATCCCAAATTCTTGTGCAGTAGCCTTAACGATTTTCGATACTTCAGGGTAGTGAATGTGGCTGATATGCGTGAAAAGGTGGTGTTCAATTTGAAAGTTGAGTCCGCCAATCATCGCTGTTAAAAACCGATTATTTATTGCAAAGTTGGAGGTCGTTAGCATTTCGTGGACCGCCCAATTGTTATTTATCTTTCCACTGTCATCAGGTTCAAAATATTTAACGTTATCGACAATGTGAGCCAGTTGAAAAATGATTGCGATAGTAAATCCACCGCAGATTTGCATGGATGTATATCCTAAAGCGATGTACCACCAAGGAACACTTAAAAATATTAAGGGTAGAACTAGGAACATCAGTAAATTAGCAAGCTTTAGGGTTAGAAATAGTGTTACATCTTTGAATTTTATTTTACTTTTTTTGCTTTCCCGAAAAAAACAAGCGTAGTCTGAATAAAATACCCAATTGAAACCAATAAGGCTGTAGAGAATTGGCGCATAGATATGTTGAAACTTATGAAACCAGTATATTTTGTCCGATGGGTTGAGCCGCAGAAGAATGGCTTTATCAATGTCATCATCATGACCTGGGATATTTGTATAGATATGATGGTTTTGGTTGTGAGAAATTTTCCAGATGTATGAACTTGTCCCATTTAGGTCAAACCAGTATCCAATAAGGTTGTTGATTTTTCTTTTTGAACAAAAAGATCCGTGCAAAGCATCATGGATGAGGTTAAATCCTATGAGTCCTTTCACGATGCCCATAAGACCGAATAGACTAATAAGTCCGAGAAGCTGAAAATGATCGGAGATAATAGCGAGATAGATAATTGCGTAGGCTATCGTTAAAAGTATTGCCTTGATAAATAACTGACTGTTACCTTGATAAGGAATATTATTTGTTTTGAAATAATGTTCGACTCTACGTTTAAGCACCGGATAAAAGTCATCGGGGCAGTACTTTGCAAATTTAATTTTAGTCGGTTTCTTTTGATTGGATACAGTCATAGTTTTCCCCTTACGATTGCATTATCAATAAATAAAGGAATAACTTCAAGAAAAGGGTTGAATTTTTGGGATGAGTAGAGGTGGGTAAACCACTTCTACTCATTAGTCTTACTACTGGATTTGGACGTAAACCGGGTTTTAATTATATTTTGTTAGCTTTTTTTTCGTTGCGGAACTGATGTCTTTTAATTACGTTTGCGATAGTATTTTCTTCATCGTTTTCAGGGTTATTCATAATATCTTTTTTGAAAATTTTCTGAATTGACTTGTCATTGGTGAGCTTAGCAATTTTATTAGTGTAGTATTTGTTAGTTTTGCTTGTGAGTTTCATTGTCTCGACTCTGATTTCCTCACGCATAATTTTGATGTCTTGATTCTTTTGTACCTTAACTTTAGATGATTGAATTATGTTTTTTGCATTTTTGTGGAAGGATAATTCATAGTACTGCTTAAGGTATGTGACAAAATGGCGGTTCTTAAGTATCTCGTCATTATACTCAGAGATTCTTGTGTTTATAAAAGATTTTTTTGCTTTTTGATATACAGACTGTCCGTACGTAGCTTTAAAAGCGTTCCATACTTTTAGAATGAGGACATGAAGGCTACCCCGAAAGGTATCGCGTTTGCCGTAAGTATCAAAAAGTATGATTCCATATTCTTTTTTGCCATCTTTTGATAAAAGAACAGGTTTTCTGTTTGGTGTATCTAGTTCAAAAGTAATCGTTCTTATTTCATTAACTCTTATCATAGCATCCTCTGCGTTGTGAATTAAACTAATATAAATGAGGAACCATTTTATTTTACTTTCTTAAAAAAGTCAAATTAAAATAAAGAGAGTTATGATCTGGGCTCTCTTTTTTCTTCTAAAGAAAATCCGTTGAAGAAGAGGAGTAAAAATGCTATGGGGAAGAAGAATAAGGTCCAGAATCCAAGCCAGAATCGAGACCCATTATAGTGAATAGTATAACTTGTTTTGTCGTTATGAAAACTGCAGCCAGTTATCAAAAGCATGAGCGCAATCGGAAAAAAAAGAATAATAAAAAGAATAAGCCAAAAATATGAATAATTATAACTTAGCCTGTATGTTTTCATTCTTACCTCAAGCGCTGTTAGTTAATTAACGTTAGTTTTTAGATCGCAAAGCTTTGTCGAGATCTCATTTAGATCAATTTCGCTTTGCTTCAAGTCATCTTTATGTTTATTAATGAGCTCAGCAGGAGCCTTATTCACAAAATTTTCGTTTGTTAGCTGTTTATTTAACCTTTCTATGTGGTATGTCAACCTGTTTTGTTCTTTGGAAAGACGCGCTAGTTCTTGATTTAAGAGTTCTTTGGGCATTGGGATTATTATTTTCAATCCGTCGACCATACCCGTTGAAGCAAAGCCTACCTTAGGTTCATCATGACTCATTTCGAAAGTGTTTGTGCGTATTAATGCTTTGATAATTTCCATATTATCTTGTATGATTTTAAAGTTTTCATCGCCATTTTTTCCGACGATATAAACATCAGAAGATGCACCAGGAGGAAGTTTCATTTCACCACGGACATTTCTGATGGTGTAGATAGCTTTTCCAACGAGGTCAAAAGTGTTATCAATTTGTGGGTTTAGATCAGACTCACGAGTAACAATGGGATATTTTGCTACCATGCATGATTCACAGTTGAGGGCCTCAGTGGTATCATAGGTGTAGGGGTCTTGCTCTTTCGAGCTGGTTAAAGCTGGCAGTCTTTGTTTGAGGAGCTGAAATAATTCCTCTGATATAAATGGTGCCATGGGGTGGATGAGTCTGATGGATTGACAAAGAACGATGACTAAAAGTTTTTGTTTGTTCTTACGGTCTTCTTCAGTACCTACTTTTCCAAAAAGTACTGGTTTCACTATTTCAACATAGTATGAGCAGAACTCTTTCCAAAAGAACTCATAGGCTTGCATTGCTGCTTGGTCGAATAGGTAGTTTTCTAGTTTTTCGTTAACATCTTTTACAGTTTTGTTAAGCATGGAAAGGATCCAACGGTCTTCTAGAGTTAAAAGGGCTTCGTTGAGACCTCTACTGAACTCTTCAGATGTAAGAGGGTTATCTCCTTCGAGATTCATAAACACAAAGCGTGCTCCATTCCATACTTTATTTGCAAAGTTTTTGAAATCTTCAAAACGGCGCCTGTCTAGATCTATTTCACGCGCTTGTGTTGCACTGGCGCAAAGAGCCATACGCATTGCATCGGTGCCGTATTCGTCGATAATTTCAATAGGGTTAATGACATTTCCTTTCGTTTTTGACATTTTTTCCCACTTGAAATGGACATCGCTAGGGGTTGCTTTTCCTAAGTCATATTCGATACGTTCTTTTTCTGTGACATAGGTGATCCCTCTTTCAGGAGACTCTCTCCAGTAGGATTTCCCATAAATGAGCCCGTGTAAAAAGGTGTCTGGAAAAGGAACTTCATCTAAAACATACTCTCCCATGAGAATCATTCTTGCTACCCAAAAAAACAAAATGTCATGGCCGGTAATCATTACAGAATTAGGGTAAAATTTATGTAGCTCATCAGTTTTTTCTGGCCAACCTAAAATTGAGAAAGGCCAAAGTGCAGATGAAAACCATGTGTCTAGAACGTCGTCATCTTGATACCAATCATCGGGATTTTTATTGACTTCATCAGGAGCACCTTCTCCATCGTGACAGATCATTTGCTCCGAGTTGCTTTTGTTGTACCAAACTGGGATGCGGTGCCCCCACCACAACTGTCTGCTTATACACCAATCTCGGAGGTTATCAATCCAATGGTAGTAGGTGTTTTCCCAGTTTTTGGGGATAAGGTTGACACGCCCCTCTTCGACAGCAGCGCGGAGTGTTTTAGAGAAACCATCCATTTTCACAAACCACTGTTTTGAGAGGTATGGTTCAATTGTTGCTTTTGATCGATACGAAACGCCTACACGGTGGAGGTGCGGCTCAACTTTTTCTAGCAACCCTAGTGAGTCCATTTCTTCAACAACGGCATTTCGTGCATCTTTCATTGACATTCCCGCGAACTTTCCGCCGTTCTCGTTGATCAATCCCTCGGGGGTCATAATGTTAATGAAAGGTAGGTTGTGTTTTAAGCCCGTTTGGTAGTCATTTGGATCGTGTGCTGGCGTAATTTTTACCATGCCTGTTCCAAACTCAGGGTCTACCATATGATCCTTGATGACAGGGATTTCTCGGTTCATAATGGGGAGAATGATCGTTTTTCCAACGAGGTCTTGGTAGCGCTCGTCTCGGGGAGATACTGCTACAGCGGTATCACCAAGCATTGTTTCTGGTCGAGTTGTTGCGATATGTACATGTCCTGAGCCATCTTTTAATGGGTATTTAAAGTGCCATAAAAATGAACTTCTATCTTCATATTCTACTTCGTCATCGGCTAACGCTGTTTGTGTAACAGGATCCCAGTTGACAAGGTAGTCTCCACGGTATATTAATCCACTATCGAACATTTTTTTAAACGTGGCTCTTACCGCTTTGTTACAGCCTTCATCCATAGTGAATCTAAGACGTGACCAGTCACAAGAAGCTCCTAAACGTTTGAGCTGTCCAAGGATTCGGTCTTGATGATCTTCTTTCCATTGCCATACGTGTTTCAAAAATTCTTCACGTGG
Source organism: Chlamydiota bacterium (assembly GCA_036164375.1). Classification (GTDB taxonomy): domain Bacteria; phylum Chlamydiota; class Chlamydiia; order Chlamydiales; family Criblamydiaceae; genus JAYZJO01. The sequence goes on from JAYZJO010000038.1 coordinate 11,090, forward strand.
AAATTCCTTTCTAGTTTTTCCATTTTTTTCAATGAGATGTTTTTCTACGGTTGTTTGAGTGGCAATTCCTGCGTGATCAGTACCGGGAACCCAAAGGACTTCGAAACCGGACATTCTTTTCCAGCGAATGAGAATGTCTTGCAGAGTAACTCCAAGAGCGTGTCCCATATGGAGTGCACCTGTAACGTTTGGAGGCGGGATGCTGATTGTGTATGCAGGTTTATTCGATTGTGGATTGGCTTTAAAAAAATCGTTTTTAGTCCAAAATTCATACCATTTTGATTCAATGTTTTTTGCGTCGTATGCTTTTGGTAGTTCTACACTTTGGATTTCAATATCTTTTTTTGACATAGGTCCCTTTCGCTCATAGATTTAACAGTACAATGTTTTAAATTCATAAGGATACCACGCTTAAGGAAAAACTAAAAGTAAATTGTATTTCGAAAATTTGGCTCAAATCTATAGTTTTACTATTTTTTCGATTTAAAAAATTAAAATTTATATTTTTTTTGTGGGTTTGTTGGAGGTTATATAAAGATTTAGTTATCTAACTGTTTAAAAGGTGCTTGGCATGATTATTGCTTAATATAATGTTGTTCTGAACCTTGTGATTGTTAGTGGTTTAGGTTTGGTTTTCGATGAGTGAGTTCACTTCGAAAAGTTCTGCAATTTTCTTGTATTTTTTCAAGAAAAAACTTCTTTATTGGGTATAATAGGGGTGAGGGACATGGGAGGTAGTCATGGATACAAGACTAAGTAAAAATTTAAGAGCTTTGTCGGAAGCTCTTCAACAAAACATTCCAGTAACGTGGCAAAGGGGTGGATGGACCACCGTTGGAAGGGCTAAGTTGTTTTTCCAAAATTTGTTTAACTTTAGAGGTAACAATTTATTTAAAGTTGCTGAAGCTATTGAGGAGAAACTCGATCAGCTTGAAGCAAAACCTGTAAGATTTTCTAATGAAGGAATTCCTGTTAAGCAAGTTGTTGATTTTCAACCTTATCTCGAAGTTTCTGATGTTTTAGTTAAAAAGTTAAAGTCAATATCCAGCCCTCAAGCCTCCCAGCTTTATAATCGTCTAAAATATAAACTGTTAGCATTAAAATACCGACTTGAAGATGTTAACGGAGGTGTAGACCTTTCTCCAAAGCAAATGTCTCTTATTAATCTCCTTAAAAAAATTGTTCGTGACTGGAAAAGTAACGATCCATTTCTTAAAATCGAAGAAGGAGTAACGCAACATGACCTTCTTCAAATCATCGAAACTAGCCACTATCCTGAATTTGTACATATTCTTACGGAAGATCAGCAAATTAGAGATGAATATCTTCTCTGGACTATTAGGGATGGTAATTTGGCAAAAGTGTTCATTGAATATCCCGCTTTAAGGAAAAAACTTGTCGATAGTCAATTAAATGGACGTATAGGTAGAGTGAGAAACACCGACCTTAAGGTGTTTAAGTCACTTCAAGTAAATGATAGTGGTAGTTACTTTGAAAAGATTGTTACGCTGCCTTTTGAAGGAAAAGATAGGTGTATTCTTGATGGATCTGCTGAAATCGTCTTTAAAGGAAATATGAAAATGACCATTAACGAGATTTTCCAAATGTTCGAAGATAAAACCTATCGCGTTGGAAATTTGGAATATCTTGCTCATGGTATAGCTAATTGGAATGTTCATAAATGGGGGAGTTGGAATGCCGTTAAAGAAGAGTATGACCTTATTGACTTTTCTCACTTACACTGGTGGAAGCAGTTACCAATTTTTGAGATTATCACACAAGACGAAGCATTTTTAAGATATAACAAAAGGTTGGATGGTTTAGAGTGGTGTGTGAGTGCTACAGCAACTCGTGGAACAGCAAGTTTGGATTACGAAAATACACACGCATTTATGGAAGTTGCTATTCCACTCGGAGATGGTCGTTATGCAATTTATGACTTTGGTAAATTCGCCTTTAAATTTCCTGCAAACTTTTTTGAAAGTGTTTCAATTTTTTGCCAAAACTTACATGCAACGGTGGCTTATCCTGATGAAAACGTCTTTTACTCTCATCGTCAACAAACATATCAATCTTTTACCATCACCCCTGATCAAGGCCTGAAGCTGATGGACGTTGTTAAGGCTGACATGTTGAAGTCCCAACAACTTAACTTTGTATATCAAATCGAATCTGATAACTGTGCTAAGTGGGTTTATGAGCACCTTGTGACAGTTATGGGTAAAGGAAATGTTCCTGACATGTTTAGAATGCATTTGTTAGATACGGAACCTATTGGCCCTGTAGCTTGTATTTTTAATCTCATCAAAAAATTACCTAAATCTATCCAAACAAAAGTACTGGTGTTCTTTCATATTCCTATGGGAGCGACAAAAGAAACATGGATATATGAAGGGGGCCGTCGAGTTTGTAAATCATTATCTAGACACGATTTTTGGACAACAGGCGTAGTTTATCTTCCAGCTTTATTACACAAGAAACAGGAAGAGGGTGTTTTTGGAGAGTTTGTCGGTCTAGCAACACAAAAAATGAATAATTTTATCAATTCTCACGCTCAAAGACTTAAAAAAGTGAAAAAATACATTAGGGGTAATGTGTCTCAATTTAATAATTGCATTTTACATAAAATAATCAGTAGTCACCACACCGTGATAAATAGTCTATCCAGCAAGTTGTGGGAGTTGGGAATCCGATTCAATATACTTATGCATCTTTTGGGAAACATCGAGTACAGGCTTCACTATAAATCTGAGCGGGTTGCTGTACTATGTTAGTTGAAACAGGGGTTGCTATTAAACCCCGATTGACGCCATTGTTTTAAATTTTTACTTATACGTCTTAAATGTAGTAATTTGGAGTTTGCGTGGCTTTGGACTTTCAGTTGGATGTGATAGCCTGTTTACAGAGGATATTTAAATTTTAATAAAAATATACTTGAGTGTAATGGCAAACTTAAATAGTTCTCAACGATATAACGATATAACGATATAACGATATAACGATATAACGATATAACGATATAACGATATA
>JAYZJO010000039.1:0-37658 GCA_036164375.1 Chlamydiota bacterium
ATTTGAAGGAGTAAGAAAAGGCGTTGAACATGGGGGAAATAAGAGTGGAGTTCCTACGGTGAATGGAGCTATTGTCTATGATGATAGATTTCTTGGGAAGCCGCTTGTGTATTGTGGCACAGCAGGAATTATGCCGCGTGAGCTGAATGGTAAGGGCACACATGTTAAAGAAATTGTTCCGGGTGATCGCATTATTATTGCTGGAGGTAGAACAGGTAAAGATGGGATTCATGGGGCTACATTTTCTTCTGAGGAGTTACATGAAGAGAGCCCGACGAGTGCGGTGCAAATAGGAGATCCTTTTACACAAAAAAAACTTCACGATTTTCTTATTGAAGCGCGCGATGAAATGCTGTATCGGACATTAACGGATAATGGTGCAGGAGGATTTTCCTCTTCAGTTGGAGAGCTTGCTGAGATTTCTGGAGGGTGTGAGATTCATTTAGATCAGGCACTTCTTAAAACTACAGATATCAAGCCTTGGGAGATATTATTAAGTGAGTCTCAAGAAAGAATGACTTTGGCCGTTCCACCTGAGAGTCTTTCTCAATTGAAAACTTTAGCTGATAAGCATGAAGTAGAACTTTGTGATATTGGTACTTTTACAGACTCGAAAAATTTTCACATTTTACACCAAGGTGAAACAGTAGGATTACTTTCGCTTGATTTCTTACACGACGGGTTACCTAAAATGGAGCTCGAAGCGGAGTGGGATCAGCCGCAAGATCAACCAGCAGATTTATTACCAATTGAAGATTATGGCGAAGAAATTAAAAGTATCCTCAGTCGGTATAACGTTTGCAGTAAAGAGGCTGTAATTCGCCAGTACGATCACGAAGTTCAAGGGGGGAGCGTTGTAAAACCATTAGTAGGCGTTTCAAGTGAGGGGCCCGGCGATGCAGCTGTTATTCGCCCTATTGAATGTTTTGATGGTAAAGAAGGTGTGGTTATCAGTAATGGGATATGCCCAAAATTCAGCGATAGTGATACCTATCATATGGCGGCAAGCGCGATTGATGAGGCTATTAGAAATTACGTTGCTGTTGGAGGAAATCCGAAACATTTAGCGATTCTCGATAATTTTTGCTGGCCTGACCCTGTATATGAACCGATGAAAAATCCCGATGGCAAGCATAAATTAGCGCAATTGGTCCGCGCTAATAAAGCATTGTATGAGACGGCTATTGGTTTTGGCACGCCGATCATTTCAGGAAAAGACAGCATGAAAAATGATTGTCGCATTGGGGACACGAAAATATCAGTGCCACCGACTTTGTTGATATCGGCAATTGGAAAAATTGACGATATAGAAAAATCGGTGAGCAGCGATTTGAAGTGTCCGGGAGATTACATTTATGTGCTAGGAACAACCCGAAATGAACTTGCGGGTTCCGAGTATGCATTGAGTAATAAATTAAAAGGGGGATTAGTACCCAAAGTGGATGTAGTGACTGCCAAAAAATTGTATGCATCGCTTTATACTGCCATTTCGTTAGGTCTTGTTGTTTCGTGTCACGACTGTTCAGATGGAGGATTAGCTGTTGCTCTAGCGGAAGTTGCTTTTGGTGGTGGTTTAGGGGTTTCTATTAGCTTAAGTTCAGTACCATGCGAGAGTGCTTATGAAGATACTGTGGTGTTGTTTTCTGAAACAAATAGTCGTTTTGTAATAAGTGTAGCTCCAGATCTTGCTGAGCAATTTGAAGAAGCAATGAAAGGATGCGTTTATGGACGTGTTGGTGAAGTTCGGGAAGATACTATGTTTGTAGTTAATGGGGTTGAAGGATCACTAATTGTTAGTGAGGATATTAGAGAGTTGAAAAAAGCTTGGAAGCGTCCCTTAAGTGAAGGAGAATCCGTATGAAAAAAATAAAAGCACTTATCATTACGGGTTATGGGATAAACTGCGAGAAAGAGATGGCTATGGCATGTAAAGTAGCAGGAGCAGAGCCAACAATTATGCATGCAAATGAATTTCTTTCTGATGCTGAAATTTTAAAAAAATATCAGTTTTTAGCTTTTCCAGGGGGATTTTCTTTTGGAGATGAGCTTGGGGCTGGTAAAGCCTTTGCTAATAGACTTTCTTATTCCCGAAATAGCGGTAGAATAAACCTGAAAGAGCAGTTGCAACAGTTTGTAAATGAAGGTAAGTGTATCATTGGAATATGCAATGGATTTCAGTTACTGGTAAAACTAGGAATGATACCTTCTCATAATTCTATAGAGATGACACAGAGTGTTTCTTTAGCTATTAATGATAGTCGTAAATTTGAAGCACGTTGGGCTTATCATATTGTCAATGACACTCCATGTGTATTTACCCGAGGGATAAAAAAACTATATCTTCCTATTAGACATGCAGAAGGAAAATTAGTGGGTCGATGCGATGAGACAATTGATCGTTTATTTGAGAATAATCAAGTCGTTCTTCAGTACTCAGATGTTAATGGAAGCCCTACAATGAGTTACCCAGAGAATCCTAATGGATCTATACGATCGATTGCTGGGATTTGTGACAATACAGGGCGCGTTTTTGGAATGATGGCACACCCTGAAGCAGCACTGTATTTTACAAATCATCCACATTGGCAAAGGGTTCGTGAAGAAGCTCGTAGGAAAAATCAACAGGTACCTAATGAGGGCGAAGGGTATCAACTATTTAGAAATGCGATCAGTTATTTAGAGGAACATTTATGACAGATAAACAAGTAGTAATAAAAACAGCGTTATTTAGCGTAACCGATAAAACGGGACTAGAGCAGTTTGCGATTTCTCTTCTACAGATGAATCCCACGTTAAAAATTATTGCTTCAGGCGGAACGGCTAAAGTTTTAGAAGAGGCTGGCATTAGTGTTATTCCTTTAGAAAAGTATACAGGTTTTCCTGAATGTTTTGATGGTCGCGTAAAAACTTTACACCCTAATATTGAGGGGGGCATTTTATTTAAACGTGGGATACATGATGAGCAAGCTGAAGAATTAGGAATTCACGCTATCGATTTAGTTGTTTGCAACTTATATCGATTTGAGGATGCTGCTAAGGACAAAAATCTTACTTTTAATGATCTCATTGAGTTTATGGATATTGGTGGATCGACTCTAATACGATCGAGTGTTAAAAATCACTCAGATGTTACTGTGGTGACTGATCCGAACGATTATGAACGTTTGATAGAAGAGATGCAGAGCAACGATGGTGCTGTAACTCAAAAAACGAGAAAACATTTAGCTGTCAAGGCGATGAATTTAAGTGCAATTTATGAAGTAGCAATATCTTCAGAACTGTCTAGTCGTCTTTCAGGTGAACAGATAATACGTCCGAGTTTGATAAAAGGTCAGAAGCTCCGCTATGGAGAGAATCCCGATCAAGAAGCGTGGGTTTATCATCTTGAAGATGAGGTTGGAATTGCGCAGGCAAAAGTCATTTCAGGAAAAGAGCAATCTTATAACAACTATGAAGATGCTAATGTTGCTTACAATGCGACTCAAGAGTTAAGCAATATGAAGGTAGAGTATGGAGTGTCTGTTGTCAAACATGGGAGTTTATGTGGCTACTCAACGGGCCCCAATCTTGTAGAAGCCTTTGAAAAGGCATGGGAGGGCGATTCGAAATCTGCATATGGTAGTGTAATTAGTTTTACTCAGAAAATTGATGAGTCACTGATTGAGTCCTTAAAAGGTAAATTTATTGAAGTGATAATTGCTCCAGGTTTTGATTCTAATTTTGTGGCGTGGGCAAAAGATAAAAGACCAAATTTACGTCTACTTGAAGCTCCTCAAAAATCGACGAGTCGCATGATGTACAAAAATGTTTCTGGAGGAATGCTTGTTCAAACAAAGAAAGAGCTAAAGTCAATAAATATCGATAGGTTGTTTCATACTCATTCAGATGAGCGAGTAGGTGTTGTGACCAAGAGAAAGCCTGAAAAGGGAAGTTTTGGTACGTATGCTTTTGCTATTGCAGCCGTTAACTACGCTAAGTCCAATGCAATTGTAATTGTACGTGAATGGACACCGGGATATTACCAGCTTATTGGAGTTGGTTCCGGCCAGCCTAATCGCGTGGATAGTTTACAGAAATCGGCTTTACCTAAAGCGATCGATAACCTAGAGCGTGAGAATGCAGGTGTGTTAAATTATGATTTCAAAAAAGATTTAGAGAGCTGCGTTCTTGCAAGCGATGGTTTTTTCCCCTTTGATGATAGCGTACGTTACGCAGCTGACTTTGGAATCAAGTATTGTCTGCAGCCAGGGGGTAGTAAGCGTGATGACGAAGTGATTCAAGCTGCAGACGAGTTAGATTTATGCATGATCTTTACTGGAGAAAGGTATTTTACACATTGAAGACAAAACAATAACGGAGAAAAATATGACAACGACACTATCAAAAACTTTTTTGCCCGAATTGGGAAACAGGCGCCAAGGAAAAGTCCGGGATATATATGAAAATGGAAAAACGTTGACTTTTGTGACAAGCGATAGAATTTCAGTGTTTGATTGCGTGCTTAATGAGGCTATTCCTCAAAAAGGGCATATTCTTAACGAGCTATCGCGCTTTTGGTTTGAAAAAACAAAAGATATTATCCCTAATCACCTGATGGAGACAGTGGATTCCAATGTGTGGATAGTCAAAAAGTGTAATCCTCTTATGGTCGAAGTGATTGTAAGAAATTATCTGACAGGATCCTTGTGGCGTGATTACAAAGCAGGAAAGAGAGTCAAGTGTGGCATTGAAATTCCTGAAGGGCTTAAGGAACATCAGCAATTGCCTCATCCAATTGTGACACCCACGACGAAAAGTAACGAGGGTCATGATGAAGATATAACAAAAGAAGAGTTAGTTGCTCAAGGGATTGTGACAAAAGAGTTATGGGAGATGCTCGAAACGAAATCTTTAGAACTTTTTAAAAGAGGGCAAGAAATTTTAAGTGAAAAAGGTGTTATTCTTGTAGATACTAAATATGAATTTGGGATTGATGATGAGAATAATTTGACGCTTATCGATGAAATACACACACCAGATTCGTCGAGATTTTGGTTTCAGAAAGATTTAGATCGAAAAGAAATTAAGTTTCCCGATAAAGAATTTGCCCGTAGTTACTGCATGAGTCAAGGTTTTATGGGTAATGGTACTCAACCCCCCATTCCAAGTTCTATTGTTGATGAGATTCATAGTGGATATCGAAGTGTTTTTGAGGCAATTACTGGTCAAAAACTTGAGGGAACAGCTCAAACGCCCACAAATAGAGTTTTAGAACATTTAAAGAAATCGAAATTGATCAAAGGGTATTTTGTATTGATTATTACAGGGAGTGAGAAAGATCAACCTCATGTAGATAAAATTACTGCACAGCTCGATGATTCAGGTATTCCCCACAGTACTTTTGTAGCATCGGCCCATAAGACTCCCAAAAAGACACTATCGATTATTGACGAGTATAATCAATCTTTAGAGCCAATTGTCTGCATTACTGTAGCAGGTAGGAGTAATGCTCTTTCAGGTCTTGTTGCCGCAAATTTAAGATGGCCTGTGATTGCTTGCCCTCCATTTAAAGACCATGCTGACTATTTAGCAAACATACATTCGTCGACACAAATGCCTAGTAATGTCCCCTCTATGGTTGTCATTGATCCTAAAAATGCAGCTATGGCGGCAGAAAGAATACTTAAAACAATGGAGCTTTCCTTATGAGAGTATTAGTAATTGGTGGTGGTGGAAGAGAGCATGCTATCGCACATACGTTTGTGCGACAGGGGCACGAAATTTTTTGTTTACCTGGTAATGGGGGTACGCAAGAGATAGCTCAACCGATACCTGATGCATGGAGCGATATTGATCCGAATAATTTCAATCAGTTGATTGATTTTGTGAATGATCAGAACATTGACTTGACAGTTTGCGGCCCTGAAATCCCTTTATCAGAAGGAATAGCAGATGTTTTTGAAAGGCATGGAAAGAGATTTTTTGGTCCAACACAAAGAGCGAGTCAAATTGAATCGAGTAAGTCTTGGTCAAAAAACTTTATGCAAAAATATGGTCTTCCTACAGCAAAATATGTTGTTTGTAATGATATTACTGAAGCTAAAGCGGCGATTGAAAGCTATTTTCATGTTTGGGGTGGTGTTGTTGTGAAACCTAGTGGTTTAACAGCTGGAAAAGGAGTTGTTGTCTGCAGTACCACAAAAGAGGCAGAAGATGCGGTGACTTCTATTATGGAAGAAAAAGTTTTTGGATCGGCGGGCAAACAAGTTGTTATAGAAGAAACACTTGATGGGCTTGAAGTTTCGATGATGGTATTTTGTGACGGAAGTAAAATGGTGCCGATGATTACATCACAAGACCATAAACGTCTGTATGATGGTGGTCAAGGACCAAACACTGGGGGGATCGGAGCGTATTCCCCGACTCCATTTTTGAGTGAAGAGCAGATGAATTTAATTGAGAGAGATCTTATTGAGCGTACATCTGAAGGCTTAAAACAAGAAGGGATATTATATAAAGGGTTTTTGTATTTTGGTATCATGCTTACCGCTGATGGTCCTAAAATACTTGAGTATAATTGTCGTTTTGGTGATCCAGAAGCTCAAGCGATATTACCTTTACTTGAGACGGATTTAGCATCGATTATGATTCAGTGTTGTGAAGGCCATTTAAATAGTGATGATATTCATTGGAAGAATCAGGCTTCTTGTTCAGTTGTTTTAGTCTCGAGAGGATATCCAAAGGCATTTCAAGTTGGTTATCCCATTGAAGGGTTGAATGAAATTAAAAATTTAGAAGGCATTATCACTTATCATGCAGGTACAAGAGTCGATAGTCGCGGTAATCTAGTAACCTCTGGAGGGAGAGTTATGACGATTACGGCGATAGCTGACACTTTGGACGAGGCTATTGAAAGATGTTATCGTGCTGTCGAAAAAGTTCATTTCCAAGGCATGTATTTCCGTACAGACATTGCCAATAAAGCGAACTGTAAAGTTATTGAAATGGATACGAAAGTATAAAATACTGGTTTTATAGATTTGACTATTTTTGGTAATAAAAAAAATACACTTTTATATAAACCTTCTGAAACGAAGGATATGAATGTTGTTGTTTTTGGTTCGGGCTCAGGTACTAACTTAAAAGCACTTCTTGAAGCTAAAAAAAAGAGAGGGAGTAAATTTTGTGTTCAAGCAATATTTACAGATAGGAAATGTGGATGTCATGAAATAGCGGAAAGTAATAAGATACCACTAGTTTACCTTTCATTTTATCGTTTTTACCATGAGCGTTTGGCTTTGGGTTATAGTGATCATGAAATTAGAAGAGACTATGATACAGAAGTTACAAATCAGCTGCTTAAATTGTCTGAAAAAATGAATTTTCATATCGATTTGATTGTACTTGCCGGTTATATGCGCATTGTCACACCGGTGCTTTTAGGTCATTTTAATAATAAAATCATTAACGTTCATCCGGCAGATCTTACAATTAAAGATGAGACTGGTCGTCGCAAATATGTCGGAAGTGATACTGTTTATGACGCTTTGGTGGCAGGTGAAAAATATACGCGCTCGTGTGTGATTTTAGTCGATGAACATATCGATACAGGCCCGATCATTCTTTCGGGACCTAAAGTGATGTATGAGGGGGGATATCCTGTAACAAGAGATATTTCTAATGATCATCAAAATAAGCAAAAACATCAAAGTGATTGGCCTTGTTTGGTTAGATCTGTTGAATTGATTGCTGATGGTAAAGTATCTTTTGATGAAAGTAATCGGGTGATGATCGAGAAATTCGATCAATTTCCTGATGGATTAGACATAGAATAAAATTGTGAAATTCAAGGAGTAGGGATAGTGTGTGGACTTATAGGGATAATCGGAAAAGAACCCATTGTTGATGCGATATACCGAGGGTTAATTCACTTACAGCATCGCGGGCAAGATGCTGCTGGAATTTTTGCATATGACCCTAAGAGTGATCAGCATCAGTTGTATAAAAATAGAGGGCTTGTCTCTCAGGTTTTTAATAGTGAAACATTACCGCTTCCAGATGCTTCTTGGGCGATAGGACATGTCCGTTACACGACAATTGGAACGGGACGAGTTGAGGATACGCAGCCTTTAGCTGTTAATCGCAAGCATACGATTGCCATCGCTCATAACGGAAATATAGTCAACTATGTTCCGCTCAAAGAGAAACTTAAAAATTTAAAAACAACATTTGAAACTACGTGTGATGCTGAAGCAATTCTTAAGATATTAATAAAAAATATACCCGATGAAAACCCTTGTTTTGATGATATTTGTCATGCTGTTGAAGAGGTTTATTCGCATACCTTCGGTGCATATTCGATTGTAGGAATTATTACAGGGAAAGGGATGATTGCTTTTCGAGATCCTTGGGGATTTCGTCCACTTTTATATAGTTTTTCTGAAGAGCATCAGTCGCATGCTTTTGCATCAGAAACAGGGCCTTTGCACTTTAATGGATTTGATGATGTTGAAGACATAAAGCCTGGCGAAGTTATTTATATTGAGGGAAATGGTTCTGTTCATAGGCGAATTCTTTCTGCTGTCTCTCATACTCACTGCAGCTTTGAGTATAACTATTTTGCGAAGCCGAATGCAGTTATGGAAAAAAAAGAGGTGTATCGTATTCGTTCGCGCTTAGGGAAAACTTTAGCTCAAGAAGTGCAAAAGCATAATTTTGATGTCGATGTTGTCGTTCCTATACCCGACTCTGCGCGGCCTTCAGCAATATCACTGGCATATAGTTTACAAATCCCCCTTGAAGAAGGTTTTGTCAAACAGAATCATGTGGGAAGGACTTTTATTATGCCTACACAGTACGCTAGAAAAAAGGCGTTATCGCAAAAGTTGATTACCGTTAAATCGGTTTTTTATAATCGCAACGTAATTCTTGTTGACGATAGTATTGTTAGGGGGACCGTGTCAAGGAGGGTGATCGAGCTTGCAAGGAAAGCGGGTGCCAAAAAAATATATTTTGCTTCTACATTTCCACCGATACGGTTCCCATGTCTTTATGGGATTGATTTTCCTCGTTCGGAGCAGCTTGTAGCCTATGGAAAAACGGTAGAGGAGATTGCTGAAGATATTGGCGCTGATGGTCTCGTGTATAATGATGTCGAAGGGTTAAAAGAAGCTATAGGCATGACAGATCTTTGTACTGCGTGTCTTACCGGAGAATACCCCACATCAAGTCACGGCGTCGAAGAATTACAAAACCTTAGAAAAAATGATATTACTGAATTGGAGCTTACATGCAAGACATAGAACATATTGCCATATTAGATTTTGGTTCTCAATATACCCAACTAATTGCCAGACGCCTTAGAGAAATGAATGTTTATACAGAAATTCTTTCTCCTGATACAGATTTAACAACGATAAAAGCCTCTTCACCCAAAGGGATTATTCTTTCGGGAGGACCTGGATCTACACACTCGCAAACATTTAATTTTGATGAAAATATTCTTAATTCCGATATCCCTATTTTGGGTATTTGTTATGGGATGCAGTTGATGAATACCCTTTGTGAGGGATCTGTCAGTAGTATTGGACGTGGGGAATATGGAAAACAATTTCTTTCAGTCGATTCTAGAGCTGCCATTTTTCGGGGGCTTGCTGATTCGGAGTTAGTGTGGATGAGTCATGGCGATAGCGTTGAAAATTTATCTCCCCATTTTCATTCGATTGCAAATAGTACTGATAAAGTGATTGCAGCGATTGCACATAAAACTCGCCCTCACTTTGGAGTTCAGTTTCATCCTGAAGTTTCACACACACCTAATGGATGTCAAATCATCAACAATTTCGTTGAAATTTGTAGATGTTCGCGCGATTGGAATATGGAAAATTATATTGAATCGATAAAACATGAAATCAAAGAGCAAGTGGGTGATGGTCGTGTTGTTAGTTTAATTAGTGGAGGGGTGGATTCGACAGCGAGTACACTTCTTTGTTATGAAGCACTTGGAAAAGAAAGAGTGTTTCCTATTCATATCGATAATGGTTTGATGCGTAAAGGAGAAAGTGAAAGTGTAGTTAAACTTTTGAAAGAGCACGGTATTACTAATATTGATTTTGTTGATGCCTCGGATAGATTTCTCGACGCCTTAAAGGGGGTAACTGATCCTGAGGAAAAACGGCGAATCATTGGAAATTTATTCATTGAAATCTTAGAAAAAGAAATAGAAAAATTCGATACACATGATGGAAAAACTTTTTTCTGCCAAGGCACTCTTTATACCGACCTTATTGAAAGTGGTAAAGGGTGTGGAAACAACGCTGCAGTCATAAAAACGCACCATAATGTAAATCCTCCGATCGTCGAAGCTAAGAGAAAGCAGGGGCTTATTGTTGAGCCAAACAAACATATCTTCAAAGATGAAGTGCGTATGGTTTGTGAAAGCCTTGGCGTTCCTCATGTCTTAGCCTGGAGGCATCCATTCCCTGGTCCAGGTTTGGCTATTCGCATTATTGGAGAAATTCAAAAAGAGCGTTTAGAGATGTTGAGGGAAGCGGATGAAATCTATTTAGAAGAAATTCGAAAAGCGGGATGGTACGATAAAATCTGGCAGGCATTTGCCATCTTGCTTCCTGTATCGACTGTCGGTGTAATGGGTGATAAACGTACTCAAGGTAATGTGATTGCGTTAAGAGCTGTTTCTAGTAAAGACGGAATGACTGCCGATTTCTCAGAGGTACCCTATGAGATTTTAGGGAGAGTGAGTACACGTATCATTAACGAAATTCCAGGGATTAATCGAGTTGTGTATGATGTGACATCTAAACCGCCTGGAACGATTGAGTGGGAGTAGAGTTTATTTTAGAATATCTAAAGAGAGGATTTCATTTTCAGCAATTTTTTCAGCTTCTTGCTTTGTATATTTGTACAGGTAGCTAAAGTGTTTTTGTAAAAAAATGTCGGTGTCAAAAAAAATATTTTTGTTTATTTCGTCATAGGAAGGGAACGGAAGGTATTCTTCGTCTAAAGTTTCATTAAAGACTTCGTTGTTGGGGATGCATCTTAATCCTCTGACGGCAAGTGGTTTGCATCCACGCACCATCGCTTCGTAGCAAGAACCACTCCCATCAGAGATAATGTATTCATTTTGATCATAGATTTGAATAAGCTCTTCTTTTGTTAGGTTATAGTAAACCCTTTCAAAGAGAGTCCCTTCAAGATCTTGAATTTGCTTTAATATTTTTTCTTCCATTCTCATGAGGGGGTGTAGTAAAATGTTTATTTTTAATTCTTTGCGTAAAGTTCTGCAAATATTTAAAAATCGAGGAAAGTCGTTATCGACGAGAAGCCATGTCAACGCTAGCAGTCCTGTACCTGGCGATCGAGTATGTAATTTAGGAGCCTCCTTGATGAGATGCATCGTTGGGTTGAGCTTTAGCCTGACAATTTTGGGATCTTCCATCATTTGATATTTGAAGTGCTCGACAGCTTCGCTCTCAAATTCACGTAAAATTAGGGCTTTATACAAATCGTCTAATACAAGGAATCGATAATCTGAATTTTTGTGATGCGTCACCAATTCTGCATAGGCTCTTACTACAGGATAAGCAAAGAAACCGGGTGAGTGTAAAAATCGCATAATAATCATATTTTGACTTGTTGGCTCATGAAGCCTACCAGGTGTCAAAATAATTTTATGTTTATTGGGGTCAAAAACCTCCATTTTAATATGATTATACCCTTCTACAGCCTGCGTGCTGGAAATTAAAGAAAATTTTTGAGTGTTTTTGGTGAGAAAGCTCAGGCATTCCGTCCAATAGCGGTTGTGATGTAAAATAAATATCATTTTTTCTATCATTTAATACAAAAAAAACTTCTTTTAATAAATAGGTTATGCTAACATTTGTTTATTAATTGCGTTAATAAAAACAAAAAAACTATTTTGAGGTTAATAGTCATGGGTCCAACAACAGCAATAAACCCTAATAAACAGCAATACCACAGTTGCAGAGATTTTAGAAGTTTAAAATCGTGGCAGCAATTTATTACTTTGATGGTGACAGCGATAGTGACACCTTTGAGTCTTTTTATTGCTATGGTGCCCGTTTATCGAGCATTAGTCGGCAGGTTTAATAAGGTAAACTTGATAAAAGCCAATAAAATGACTAAAGAGACAAATGATCTTGCGATCAAAAAATTAGGACCCCAGAAACAAAAGATAGAGGATGTTGAAGACGAAGACGATTGTATTTTAGGGGATGTATTCAACGAATTTTTTGGTGTATCAAATGATGGGACTAATGAATTTATTTTAGCCGATATATTTAATGAATTTTTTGGTACATCAACCGGAGACGAAAATTGCACTTCAGCAGAGTCCGACATCGTTATCCCGATAAACGATCAGCTAGACAATCAAGGAACTGTAGAAACTAATGATTCAGTAGGCAGACTTCCTTCAGGTTATAGGGTGTCTAAGCCTCAAGTTTTTATTTTAAAAAATCATGTAATTGGCGGCTTTACGTTAAATGGCAGGGTCAGATTGAGGGGCTTGGTTGATGAAGATGGAAAAAAAATTGTTTCAATAAATTTTGCAGGCGATCAAATTTGTTCAAATGGTCAAAAAACGTCTTTATCATTCGAGCAAACCGTCGATTTCTCTTCCTTTATGGATCTAATACGTAGCAACGATGTTTTCTCTACTGATACAGTCGATGCTTTTTTGAAAAAAGAAATCTCTGCTCAAGAAAAGCCGGTTGAAGAAATTGAAGAACAGCAGCTGAGCAGCCTTGATGAACAGTTACATCAGACGGCTATCACAGAAGAGACACAAATACAAAAACTTTGTGATCACCTGCAAAAGAAGATTGTACAGTCTATTTTAAATCCTAGCATCCGTTTTGGAAGTTCTTTTGATGATATTGGCCTTCATAGTAAGAAGCAAATTGTGAAGGTTAGTCACGAAAACGCCCTTGGATTACCTGGTGGAAAATGCAAAATTTCTCAGCCTGAAACGTATGCAGTAAATAACTATCAGTTGGGTAATAAAGTTGCTTTTAAAGGGACTATCGAGACATGTAAGTTGACTTATGACAATAGAGAAGAGTTTGGTTTAGTCAAAGTAGACGGTTTTTCTGTGTCATCGACAGGTCAAAAAGAGCGTATAGTCCTTGAACAAATTATTCCTCTCGATCAATTGGAAAGTTCAAAATCGATTATTGAGCATGTCCAAGAGATTTTTGGTACTCATACTCAGTGTTTAGAGGCTCCCGCGCAAAAATTAGCGATCATGCCAGCCAAAGATAAAGAAGGTTTACCTGAGGTGGTCGCGCCGATGCCTAATAACTTGAAAATCGAACTCAAGCGTAACAGGCAAATTGTGACAGTCATTGAGGGCAATTCGCTAAAAGTTCCTGCCGGTAATTACGAAGTTTCTCAGTCTGAGGTTTATGAGGTTAATAATTATTTGTTGGGTAATGAAAAGGTAAGCGGCACTGTCAAAATTGGTAGGCTGGTGAATGGTCGAGGAATGCAATATGGGCTGGTCGAAATAGAAGGATGGAGAGTTTCAAGCATAGGTAACAGAAAGCCTATTGCTATTGTACAAATTATTGATCTCAATGCTTTGCAAGATCCCAAAGTGATTGGGGAACAAATCGCGGGTATTGTTGGTTCCTTTGAAGCTCAAATCGGATCTTCTGGTGATAAACTCCCATTAGAAGCCCCCATGCAGCCCCTCCCTGTTACCCCTGTAGAGCTTTTGAATTCAATGGGCTCCAAAATTACTCGTAGAATGTCTTCGGAATATATAGAGGCATTGAAAGCGGAAGAAGAAAAGAGTCGCATGAATGAGTTAATTGAGTCGTCTCTTTTGAAGGCAGAGGAAGAGGTCGAGGACTCTATCGATGAGATTAAGAAATTTTTATGCGATAGCAACAATAACATTTTCACCTTAGCCTGCAGTCAAGAATTTCAAGATATAAAAGAAAGTATCACTAAGCCTATAGATGAGCTTCAATGCAAAGTAGAATCTTTTGATGGCGAAAATAGTGTTACTCTTGAGGGTCTATATTCTGAAGATAGCGAGTCGCTGACAGATTTGTCTGGTTCTTGGTGTATTCCTTCTGATAAACGAGTTCCTGCCGATGATTTTGAAATTGTTTCACGAAGAAAAACACTTATCGAAGGTAAGGAGAGAATTCTTTCTCTAAAAGGGAATGAAGCCTGTCTAGGAAAACCCTCCTTTAATTTGATTGGAGACTTATGTAACATTCAGTCGTTTGACGACTTAAGCGATGACACACTTTTAAGGTATAATGATTACGGATGCTTAGTCCCGTTTTTAAATAAAGATGACGTTGAGTCTTCAGAAAAAACACTCGCTATTTTTAAAGAGGCGCTTGATACGACCTATGGTACAATGTTTGGTGATCTGTTATTTAACCGTTACTTTAGAAATCACAAGAGAGACGTTACTCTTAAAAGATTGACTTATGGCGAGTTGAAAAAAGTTTTTGTCGGAGCAGCCACTTTGGCTGGAGATAAAGAGTTAAGAGAGCTATTTGAGGCAATGAAGCAAAACAAATTGGATTCAGAAATGCTCTGTGGACGTCTTTTACCAAAATATATTGTTGAATTGATATGTGTGAAAAAAAGTTTTGAAGATCTTGACACTGCAGACCTGCAACTTTTGCGCAGCTGTTTCAATACCATATTAGATAAGGATTCTAAATATGTACCGACATTTATTGGAGTGTTAGAAGGTGCAAATTTAAGGCCCGAATCTAATCAGTTTGATTACTTTCTTCACGATGCAGAGTTACTGAGTAAGCTTTATCAGCATATGTTTTTAGAAGAAGAGGACATTAGATTGTCAATCTCAGAGCATCTCGGTAAGAAAATTGTGTATAGTGAGCTGAGAAAAGGAATGATTATTCCTTTATTAAATGAAAACTTTAAAGAATGTTTGTATAAAGTTGAAGGGTATACCGCTAAAGAGGGCGATGGTTTCTCAGCAAATTTAATTACCCCTGTGAATACAAATGTAAACAATAAATTTAGAGTTGGTGAAAACGAAACCACAGATATCTTTCTCAGCCTTAGAGGGACTTGCCCTGAACCTCAGCAAGAAGATGCGCTAATGACAATTTTTAGAGATTTACAGTCAGGTGGAGTCGGTGCCGACACCTTTAATAGACGAGCAAATGATATCGCTACATTGGTTGAGGACTATTTGAGTAAACCGGAAACTCCAAATAACACCACAATTACTATTGCTGGTCACAGTTTAGGTGGATGCGATGCTCAGAGGGCCTTGTTGGTTCTTATGGAAAAAATTGATCAGTCTGATGAAAATAGTCCATGGAGAAAAGTTAAGCATCTAATTTTGATATCGCACAATGCCCCTAAGTTAGAGGAAGGTTTACTTATCAAAACGATTTCTAAAATGAATAAAATACATAATTCATTGGAGGAGAAAGTTAAAAAGGGAGAACTAGAATTAGATATCGATGTGACGCACGTGAGATTCTTCGATAAATGTACCGAAGATATTGTGGGGTGGTTTGGTGACATGTTAGCAGGAGCTAAAATTGGAGACTCTAAAATTTTCACAAAGAGAGTCATTAAAGTGTACTTGGATTCTGAAGAAGGGCTAGCCGGTCATGCTACAGGTATCTTGCCGAGACATACATCGAAAGTCTTTAGTGTGCCACCTAGTGTGAAAGCGAGAGAGTATCAGGAGCGTAAAGTTATCGATCAAGGTGAGGAGCTAGAGAAACTATTAGCATGCAATCACCATTGGGTAGATCTTTCCGAAAAGCAAATTAAAGAGCAATTAATGCAATATGCAGCTTGGTATGCTGGGTATGCTTACAAATTACCTAGAGATGGATTTCACTATGGTTTGAATTATGCTTTACTGAAACCTTGCAGTAGTTTAGTCAGATTTGCGATTGGATGTCGAGCTAAACAGCAGCAAGGTTGGGAACAGAGACTTTGCCCGCAGAATTAAGCCATAATCACAAAAGCAGTCACACCTATTTTATCTTACTTTCGTCAATGCCGTCCAAGCATTGCAGTGGCGAAAGTAAAATATATTTCTAGTTGTCAAAAAGATTTGCCTGGCGAGGCTCTTGGTGAATATTTAAAGACTTGAAAAAAATGTCGATTGCCGAAGTCGCGAGCGTGTCGGCCATTTCATTTTCACGATGTCCGTTGTGCCCTTTAATCCATTCCCACTTCACGTTATATTTCCGAATGAGTCCATCTAGTTTTTTCCAGAGGTCGATATTTTTGACGTACGATTTATCTTTTGTTTTCCACCCATTGCGTTTCCACCCATGGATCCACTGTGTGATTCCATTGCGGACATATTGGGAGTCGGTGTAGATAACCACATCGCGTTCACTGGATTTTAGTAACTCGAGTCCGGATATCGTTGCCGTCAGCTCCATTCTGTTGTTTGTGGTAAAAGGTTCGGCACCAGAAGCGGTTTTTTCGTGCTGCTGGTATTTGAGTACAACGCCCCATCCCCCTGGGCCAGGGTTTCCACGGCAGGCACCGTCAGTGTATATATGTATTTTATCTGTCATTTTTTTAAATGTGTTAGGGATTAATTGATATATTAGCAGATGTCTTTATTTATTCCGATTGGTATCAGGTACTTTTGGTGCTTTAGCCATTGATCGTTGACCTTGTAAAGCCGCTTTACAAAGGAAGGTGACTTTGTGACTTCTGCTAATTAGTACGATTCCTCGATTAGATTGTCGTAACTGAAGACAAAGCTGGTTTAACTATGAAATTTGAAAATTATTGATCAAGATAGGCAGGATCGCCTACGGCGGCACGATAATAATCAGAGTGACAAAGACGCTTGTATTGAATGTCCCAAAAAATACCTATCCTGCAGCCGTAGGCTATCCTGGTTATCTTGTTCAAAAAATTTATATTAATCCTCATTAAACTTCAGTATACTGAATATGAATGAAAAAAGATTGTCAAATTCTGCACCGGCATCTCATCCTTATTTGCAGCTTTATTTATTGGGATTGGTATGAGCTTAAGATTACGTGACTATCGAGGCACACAGATTTCCAAAAAAATGGGCTTAGTGCGGTTTTACACACTAAATAAATTCGTAAACCATTGAATATTAAAACCAGTTTATTTGTTTTTAGATTTTTTCAAAATTTGGCAGAAGTCAGGAGCAGCGAATCTATCAGTTCTGTGTGATTTTCATTGCAGGATTGACCTCAAAAGGGGTTAAGAGTATTCTTGAAAAGAGTGTTGACAAATCAATTTTATAATTTGGAGGGAAAACGATGAAAAAATTTTTGTTATCAGTTTTTGCTATTTTTGCGTTTGCTTCAGTGACGAATGCAAATGGAAGCGAAAAAGTGGTGAGTTTTGGGGATTTATCTTTGCAGCCTAAAAGTTATCATGAAGGTGTTCCTATTATCAATGTCAGCGATATTAACGCTGATATGTTAGATGCTTTTATGCTTGGAGATATCGGTAATGTAATTATTGAAATGTCAGAAGGGGCACTTCTTCCGTTTCGCGTTAATTTATCCGGTAATTTGGTCAATATTGTCCCTGAAGAGAGAGAGCCGGTATATTTGCAAATTATGCAGACGTATTATATTCGTTTTGACTCTTCCGATATTATGTTTAGCACAGATTTACATAATTGGCAGCAGAGCTTTGATTTTGCTACCGGAGATGTATCCGTTACCTTAGAGCCTATTTCGGGTGGTACGATGCTCAAACTGGATGCAGTCGTAAATAAAGCAGAGTAAACTGCTATAGAGATTAGACCCCAATTGCGTAAGCAAACTTCTTCTAGGAGCTTGCTTTTTACGCTAAGTGGGGTCACGTTTATTTGCAAATTGTGGAAGTGGATAATTGAGATTGTAAATTTTGTTTTTAAATAATTGATTTTTCGATACATTCGCATTAAGGGAGGGTTAATTACACCTCTATGTAGTATGATTGGTTGTTGATTTGGACGCTTTATTTATTAGTATTATAATTCTGGTTGTTATTTTCTTTTTTGTAGCAGCCCTTTGGTATGTTAGCCAGTTTCACCTTTACATTTATTCTTGGGGCCTTAATTTACCAACTCCCCAAAATCGCGTTTTGGTTGATTATAATGTTCTGATACCTATGTCTGATGGTATAAACCTCGTCTCTGATATATATCGTCCGAAGGGCAAAGCTCGTTACCCAGCGATTATTATACGTACTCCTTATGGTAAAGGGAGCGTGTCACATAGTTATCCCTTAATAGCTAATATTTTTTGTAGTCAGGGTTATGCTGTTGTTATCCAAGATATTCGCGGAAAGTATGGTTCGGAGGGAGTTTTTTATCCATTTGAAAATGAGTATAGAGATGGTACTGATACCGTATCTTGGGTGGTGAAGCAGGAGTGGTCTGACGAAAAAGTGGTTGTGTGGGGGTTTTCTTATTTGGGGTCTTGCGCTTGGGTGATGGCAACTAATTCAATGGAACCAGTAAAAACTATTATTCCTATGTTTTGCTGTCAAAATGCCTATATGGGTTGGTTGGATTATGGTGTTCCCTATCTAAAAGATATTTTGATGTGGCTATTAAAACATCATGGTCGAAAAGGGCGCGTTGTTAGTCACGAAGAGGTTGATCAATTGATACTACAGTTACCAGTGCTCCAGTTTGATAAGAGGTTAGAGGACGGTATTGAGACCTTTAAAAAGTGGATGTATCACTTGCAAACGGATGAGTATTGGATGGCCTTTAGCGTCAGCCATCGACGACATGAAATTGATGTCCCTATTCTCTTTATTGGCGGCTGGTTCGACAGATTTATTAATAATACGATGGTTGATTTTAGTGAGACGGTTAAAGTTGAGCCCACTTCTAATACGGGGCGTTCTAGGCTGATCGTTGGACCATGGGGACATCGGCCTACAGTGGAGTTTCCAGGTTTTAACTATGGGTACTATGCCAAATTTCGTCATCAATTTAACCCTATGGTGCGCTGGATGAATCATTGGGTTAAGGGAGCTAAATGGGATTTCGATGATGCATTGCCGATTGATTATTTTATGATGGGTAAAAATGAGTGGCGAAAATCGGCATGTTGGCCCCCAGAAAACACGGAAGAAATTACTTATTATCTTGGCAGCACAAAAAGAGCAAATACTCATGAAGGGGACGGTACATTAAGTCTCGAAAACGACTCCCATAGATCTTCAGATACTTATATATATAATCCCGAAAACCCTGTTCCTTCTATTGGAAATCGCATGTTATATGGAAATATGACTGATGGTCCACGCGAGCAGTCGAAGCTCTATGATCGTGAAGACATATTATTTTATGAGACAGCTCCCCTTGAGGATGATATTGAAATCGCTGGGCCGGTAAAAGTTGTACTATACGTATCTTCGAATGCTATAGATACAGATTTTACTGCAAAAGTTTGCGATGTTTTCCCTGATGGTAAGTCTTTTTTCTTGATTAACGGATTTGTACGAATGAGGTTTTTGGACTCAGTTAAAGCAACTCATGGTATTGAAGCTAACAAAATATATCGGGTGGAATTTTTGGTAAGTCATACTGCTCATGCCTTTTTAAAAGGGCATCGCATACAGTTGCAGATCAGTTCATCAGATTTTCCGAATCATGAAAGGAACTTAAATACTGGAGGAAGTAATGAGGGCGATAGCGAAGAGGTGACCGCTAAACAGACCCTTTATTACGGAAATAGCCATGAGTCCAGATTGATTTTTCCGGTGATCATGGAATCTTAGATCATACCCGTTACTAAATAACTCACCTTACGCAGCTAGAGCTCTGATGAGGTTGTGATAGCTTGTCTACAAAGGATATTTAATTTTAATAAAATGTACTTGAGTGTAATGGCAAACTTAAATAGTTCTCAACGATATAACGATATAACGATATAACGATAAGAAAAATTATTCCTCAACTCACTTCACAGTTATCCGTGCATCTGAATTGTCATAAATACTTTGTAATCTTTTTATCGTTGAAAAGTACGCCCTTAAAATCTGTCAATCACGCTAGGCAAAGGCACTCTAACAAATGATTTGGATATAGATGCTGAGTAAACATGGTAGCGTATCTAAAAATAGTGTCGAGTATAATAGAATTACAAATCTCTACATTTACATAGCCTCTAACACAATGCCCCTACACTCACCGAAACCAATACGAGGCATACCTTCTTTATGAGAGTAGGCTTTCATGATGATTTCATCGCCATCTTCTAAGAAAATTCTTCGGGTTCCATCTGAAAGTAAAATCCCATCTTCACCGGGTTCTACAATTTCGAGAAGGCAGCCTTTTGTTCCATCTTCTTGACCCGAAATGGTACCGCTTCCAAAGAGGTCTCCAGGGCGCATATTTGCACCGGTAGAAGTGTGATGAACAAGCATTTGAGCTATCGTCCAGTACATAGAATTGAAATTTGTTCTACTTAATAAAATAGGTTTCATTGCAGACTCTCGCATTTTTTTTGAAGTTATCCACACTTCCACTGTGATGTCAAGAGCCATATCGTCGATGGGTTTTAGGTAATCGAGGATATCAGGGTCATTTTCAGTTCGGTTAGGTCCGGGTAATTTATAGGGTTCTAAAGCTTCAATAGTCACTACCCACGGGCTAATTGTTGTTGCAAAATTTTTAGAGTTAAAGGGGCCGAGGGGTTGGTACTCCCATTTTTGCACATCTCGAGCTGACCAATCGTTGAGAATGACCATTCCAAAAAGGTGTTCGGATGCCTCTTCCATTTTGATACGCTTACCGATTTCGTTGCCTGGTCCGACAACGATGCCGAGTTCCATTTCGTAGTCTAATTTTTTTGTAGGTTGGAAGGTTGGTTGGTTTTCAGTAGGATCTTTGGTTTGACCGTAGGGTCTGTTTATGGGCGTATCGCTAATAACGATAGAACTGGCTCTTCCGTGGTAACCAACAGGTAAGTGTTTGAAGTTAGGGAGAAGTGGATTTTGTGGACGAAAGCGTTTGCCGACATTGGTGGCATGGTGGAGTGAGGTGTAGAAATCTGTGTAGTCACCAACTTTAAAAGGTAGGTGCATAATTGCTTCATGTATATTTACGAATAGAAATTTTTTCAAAGTTTCGCTGTCGCGTAGTTGGTAGGAATCTGTTCTTAAAAGTGAGGTAATTGTTTCCCTTGTTTGTTGCCAGGATTCTTTACCTAGTTCCATAAAGGAATTTAAAGAGTTTTCTTTTAGA
This sequence comes from Chlamydiota bacterium, assembly GCA_036164375.1. GTDB lineage: Bacteria > Chlamydiota > Chlamydiia > Chlamydiales > Criblamydiaceae > JAYZJO01. Next base: position 21,236 of record JAYZJO010000039.1, read on the forward strand.
GCGCGTTTAGCTTCTTGAGTGAGTTCTTGGAGAATACCAGCGTCGACAGCACGATTTAAATCGAAGATTTGGTTACCAATCGCAACACCGATATGTTTTTCGAGGGGGCTTTCCCTTCTAGAAAATACGCCGTAAGGTAAGTTTTGAATGGGGAAGTCGCAGTCGGGATCGTTTGCATGCTCTACCCAGGAATGGATATTTAAGGTATTTAATTTTTTGGTAGATGTCGTTGAGGAATGCAGAAGGGAAGGTTTTTCGTAGGAAAGTGTATATCCGTAGGTGCTTGCAAGGAAAGTAAGACTGAAAAGAGTGATAAGTAGTTTTTGTTTCATATGTAACATTAGAGGCCCTTTTTGTTTTACTGTTAAAATAATTGTTTAAAATAACCAATTCCCTTTTTTTTAGCATCTAAGAATTTTGGGAGTCTTATTGTATTGTAGTTAGGAGTGTTATGGAGAGACTTTTCAAAATGGATGTTAGCGTAGTAATTTTGGATCGAGCGCGTCTCTTAAAGCATCGCCGACAAGAGCTATTGCAATAAGTAAAGTCGTTAATAATATTGCGGGGGGCCACAGAAGATAGCTTTCACCTGGAAATGCCGTTCTACCTTCGTCCATGAGAACGCCCCATGAACAGGAGCCTTCTTCACCGAGTCCTAAAAACGAAAGACCTGCTTCGCTGGTGATGGCTGCCATAATTGCAAATGGAAGAAGGGTGAGAAGCGGCGGGACAGCATTTGGAAGTATATGTGTAAAAATAATATAGGAGTCGTGAAACCCCGAAGCTTTGCAGGCTTCGACATACGATAGGTTGCGTTGTTTAAAAAACTCACCTCTGACATATCGACTAAAGCTTGTCCATCCAAAAATTCCAATTACAGTAACGATAAGGAAAATAGATTTGCTTTGTGTAATAGCAACAACGAGAAGTAGCATAAAAAATGTGGGCATAGACTCCCAAATCTCTAGTAGTCGGCTGACGATAATATCAAATTTGCCACCGTAGTATCCGGCAAAAGATCCAATGGGAACTCCGATAAACAGAGAGAGAGCTACGGCAGTGATCCCAACAACAAGAGAAATACGGATGCCGAATATTAGAGCTGCTAGCATATCTTTGCGGTTAATACGAGTAAGCTCCCACCAACTAATGTATTTGTTTAGACTTTGTTCGCCTCCTGCATCATCCTGCCAGTGAAAGGAGCGAAGTAGTGGCATGATGCGTATTGAAATTTTATTGCTTTCAGACACAATCCAATTGTATCTATCGGTGATATATTTTTTTCGTGCCCTAGCGTTTCTGTAGTTGTGATTGTTTGTATTGCCTTCTATTTCATATCTTTCGATTGTTTTATCGAGTTGGATAAGACGTTTATTTCGGTGCGTACGGTTGATATTATGAAGTGTTGGCATTGAAGACACGGTTGTAATTATTTCAGCAGGTACACTTTCGAGAATGTTTTCTTTCAATGTTGCATCGTCAGGGATTTCATTTTTTGGTATACCTTGTCTAATGTAAGAGGCGCGCTTATTTGCTATTGATTGGGATATCCATTTTTGCATGCTAGATTCTTTAAATAGCTCTTCATAATGTTGAAGACGTTCGTGTTGTTCTTTCCTTTGAATGTATTTTAAAAGCATATTTAATTTAGCATAATCGTTTTTATATAAGAGGTGTTGATCCCAATTAGGAAGAAGTGAATGTCCATTTTCTTGAATAGATTTTTGTACGGCTATTTGCCTTTGTTTATTTAGCTCTGGATCTGCAGCGGGATCTTTGACGACACCTGTTGCAAAAATGATAAATAGAATCACTTGAGAGAGACAAATTACCGAAGTGATCATTTTTTTTAACTTCTTGTTGTTTTTAAATATATATAACGTTGCTATTACGAGTGGAATTGTGAAAATTAGCAAATTGAAAAAGATGTCTATTTTTTTCGTGAAAAAACCAGTGTAAAAAAGATATCTGAATAGTGGAAAGTACCATGTTCCATCATAGTAGACAGCTATGGGTTTGCTTGATGCAAGAAATGGAGCGTATATACCTACCAAACAAAATAAGATAATAACTAAAAATGCAATCATCCCTAAAAAATGTTTTTTGAATCTATCTCGAACATTGTCCCAGTAGCTTTTATGATTTATAGTATTTTTCATGTTCATTCCAGGGTAACTCTTGGATCTAATAAGGTATATGCAATATCTGCTACTAGATAGCCCGTAAGGGTTAAAAAAGATCCTGCTAGAGCAGAAAACATAATAACGTTGTAGTCTCTGTTGATTATAGAATCGTAAAAGAACTTTCCAAAGCCATCGATTTCAAATAATGTTTCTACAATCAGGGATCCTCCTAAAATGACGCCTAAAGAGCCTGCTATAGCTGTTACAATAGTGATAGCTGCATTTCTTCCGATGTGCTTAAATAATATTGTGAGGGTTGGGACCCCTTTTGCTTTTGCTGTTCTGACATAGTCTTGACGCATGACTTCTAATACAGCTGTACGTGATAAACGTGACTGCGCAGCTAGGCTTCCGTAGAGTATGGCAATAAGTGGAAGAAAAATGTGTTGTAGAATATCAAATAGTCTTTGGTAGGAGAGCATTTGTTCATATTTAGTTTCAGGACTGGTGAATCCACTAAGAGGAATAGGCGTATTTGTAAATGGGAAGTGTCCATTTAATGCAACTTTTTCAATAAGAAATGGTGCAACGACAAAAATGGGAATAGCGTATAAAATGAGACATGCAATATTTAAAGTCAGGTCTTGCCAACGGTTTTGTTTGACAGCCATGGTGAAGCCAACAACTTGACAAAGAAGAAAGGTAATGATCATCGGTAGTATTGATAATGTTAAGGAATATTTGAATCTTTTAGTAACTTCGCTGATGACCGTTTTATTACTATCGTTGCGTAGAGTTCCAAAGTCGAGAGTACAAACTTTACTCAAATAGCGAAATAGGCGTGTTTCTGTGAAAAACATTATGATTTTTTCTTTGGTCGTTGGATTAAATTGGTAAAAATTTTTATTTTCCTCGTACCATTCATTTAGTGAAGCAATTTTATTTTCTTTTATTTTTTCCGGGTCCTGCGATGAAAGAATCAAAGATTTTAATTGGTTGTTGTCATGTGATGTTTTTTTGTTGTAGTTTTTTTCTTTAACCGAAAGATTAGGCCCTAAAATGGCTTGTCTTGTTCCTCCTCGAACAAAAAATCGTGAAGCCATTGACCGCATGTCTTCAGGAGTGTTTTGATTGTTAATCACTTCTAGTAATTTTGGCATGATGAAGCGCGATTTATCTCCAAATCTGATACGCATATGATTCCAATCCTTAAATGGCATTTCTTCAGTATCGGAAGAGGATTCTTTTTTATGAATAATACTCCAAAGACTGCTTTTCACTTCTTCAAGTGGAATTGAGGGCCATAAATTAAAGATTACCGGTAAAGTTAATCCGTAGTGCTCCCTAAATTGCAAATATCTATCATCGCTGCCAAAAGCTACGGAGCTGTCTTCTTTTCTACTAGCTGTACCTTCAGGAGATATTTCTGTGACTGTTACAGGGTCACCAGGAGCAAGATTAACGATAATAAAATTGACGATTATAATGCAGAAGAGGGTAAGAGGTAATAAGAAGAGACGTCTTATGATATAATTAAGCATGTCTGTTACTGATCTTGATTTTTTTTCTTATTTAACCAGAAAATATCTGTATCTGGTTCTGCTACATTGGCACCAGGTATTAAGTCTTGCCGTTCTGCTGGTATAAATACATTTTGTAAATAATCCCTATAGAGTAATGCAGTTTTGGGAGCGTATAGAAATGTGTAAGGTTGTTCTTCGTGAATGATTGCATTAAAACGGTGGTATAATTCGATACGTTTTGTTGGATTGTATTCATACTGCAACCGTTCGATGATTTGATCAGCTTCTTGACTGTTAAATCCAACAGCATTAGAGGATCCTTGTTGTTTAGCGCCTGCAGAATGCCATAACTGTTTAGGGTCTTCTGGTGGTGTTCCAAGTGACCAGCCAAGGTAGATTGCATCGAAGCTTTTTTCTTCGAATTTCGCTGATAGGTCTGCGATATCTATGCCGTTAAGATTACAGGTGATTCCAATTTCTTTTAGGGCTGTAGCGATGTAGTCGGCGATAGCTTTAGCGGTTTGATTCTTAACGTAGTATGTTAATGCAAACTCGAAGGGTACACGTTTTCCATCAATCAGTTTGTCAATGGTGCCATCGCCATTGCTGTCGTACCATCCTTCCTCTTCGAGCAAAAGTCTTGCGCGTTGAGGATCAAAGGGCCATGGGTCTATGGATTGATCGTAGGAGGGGGAGTGGCGGAAAAAAGTGCCTGTAATTTCTTCGCCAAGTCCATTTAAGTTTTGACTGATGATGCGTTGACGGTCGATAGCCATTGTCATTGCTTGTCGGACTTTTTTATTATTAAAGTAGGGGGTATTTTGATTCCAACCGATATAAGAGTAGGATCTGGCGAGGTAGTCTAATCTGTTGATAGCGTTATTTTTATCGGCCTGCTTGATATATTGAGGGCTATTGAAAAAGTCATCTAGTTCGATGAGTTGGTCAGGTTGAATTGAGTAGGTATCAAGGCTTTCTGCTTTAAAAGATTGCCAAAATGCATCTGGTGTACTTTTAAAAGAGACGATGATATTTTCAGCGAGTGCAGCGAGAGGATTATAGAAATTGCCATTGCGGCGGAAGCGAATTTGTCGGTCACTCATTCCATCAAAAACCCAAGCTCCACAGCTGGGAATAATATTTTTCGCCCAATGTTGTGAAAAATTTTGTGCCCAAACGGAGTTTGTCCGGTACGTATTCGGGTCAGCGTCATTTTCGACAATTTTATTTCCATCAGCGAAGTATTTATAAACGAAAGAGGCGAGGGGCTGTAGGTTACCAGTCCACTGTTTTGCAATATATTTAATTTTTTCTTGTTCTATTCCGTCAGCACCTTTGACTTTTTGTGTTTTCCAGCGAACGATAAACGTTAATTTATCGACCACTTCAATTTCTTGGATGTCGTCGAGGTAATTTCTAAGTGAGATAGCTCCAGGTTCTTGAACAAAAGGATTCATGACCGCATCGAAATAGAATTTAAAATCCTCAGCAGTAACCTGATGTCTACGAAGAAAGTGTGAGGCAATGTTCATATTTGGGAAAAATTTTTTATCGAGAGGTTCCCAAAATACATTGTTGCGCAGGTGTATCCAGAATTCAGGAATTCCCGTTTTGGGATTTTCTCTTTCCTCGAGTTTAATGGCCATATTTGGTGCCATCGTCTCATACTTTCCAAATAGCATTTTCGATACAGAAACACTACATAGGCTGTTCCATGAGGAAATATGGCTCCATCCACTGAATGGATGTAGATTGTGGGGTTTTCCGAGTGCTGCTCTTTGAAGTGTTCCATGGGGCTTGAAGTTATTAGGCAAAATTTTTGGCAGGGTCACTGCATAAAAAGGGTCCTCTTGCAAAAGGTTAGGAAGGGTAGGATCGATATTAGGGTTGTTTCCATTTTGGGTTGGAGTCATAAAAGGCATCAGTGATACAGGTTGAGGAATGGATCCAATCTTTCGGGCGTTGTCGCCTGTTTTACTAAAACGTAGGAGCTCTTGCCAATTTTTTTGCTCGTTTAAAATGGATTGAAGAACGTCATCGCGGACTTTGCTTGTTTCGGATTTTAGCTGGTAGATATCATTTTTTAGATGGGCAACATCGCTGTGCATGGTTTTGATGTTTTGTTCGATGAGAACAGTAGACCAGTATGTCATGCACATGAATGCAAAGAGCCCGAAGCCTAAAATAAATCGGAAAATATAAAGGCCAATAGGTTCTTTATTCATGAATTAGGTGCCCTCCTCACTAATTCGTTGTAAATAACCATTTTAATTGCCGAAGAAATTGATGGAAAGAAAAATCCCGCTAGGTTACTGGAATACCTTTGATACAGACTTTCCACTTTGCAGGCGATGGATCACTTCCGCGAGTAAAGGGGCTACCGATAATTGCGTAATATTTTCAGGGATATCTCCATCAAGTGGAATGGTATCAGTGACTACGACTTCGGTGAAGTCAGAGTCTTTGATACGGCCAAGTGCAGGACCGGAAAAGACTGGGTGAGTAATAAAGGCATAAACATTACGGGCTCCAAATTTTTTGAGTTCTTTTCCTGCTTTTACTAAGGTTCCGGCAGTGTCACAGATATCGTCGACGATGATAACGTCCCGGTTTTTTACGTCGCCTACTAAGTCCATTTGGGCAACAACACCAGCATCGGCTCGCTGTTTGATGATGATACCAAATCCAGCGTTAACACCCTCTTTAGCAAGATTTTCTTTAAAGCGTTTTGCTCGGGATACTCCTCCTGCATCCGGTGAGATGACTACAGGGTTAACGAGCTGTTTGTTTGCGAAGTATGGGACAGAAATGATTGACGCGTAAAGGTTGTCAGCAGGAATATGTTGAAAAAATCCTTGGATTTGCCCACAGTGTAGGTCTATGGCGATAATTCGATCGGTTCCGGCAGTTTCTAACATCATAGCGATGTCGGCAGCTGAAATAGGAACGCGTGGGCTGTTTTTCCTATCTTGGCGAGCGTAACCGTAGTAAGGTATAATTGCAGTAACTGATTTTACTGAAGCGCGTTTTAATGCTCTGATCATAAGGTATAGTTCTAAGAGGTTGTCGTTGACAGAGGCGTAAGGGGTGGTGCATGTCGATTGAATGACGAATACATCTTGATTTCTCACATTTTCATTGATCTGTATGTTTATTTCTTCGTCGTTATAGCGTTTAACTACAGCCTTTCCGATAGGAATTTGGAGTTCTTTAGTGATAGCATTGGCGAGTTCAAGGTTTGAGTTACCGCAAAAAAGAATTAAGGAATCTTCCTTTTCAGGCTTGTTGAGGCTAGCTTCAGCAAAGAATGATGTACAATTTATGATTAGGAAAAATGAAAAAAGGATTGAAAAGTGATTTTTCATGAGTATTGCGGTCTCCATGTTGTATTTTGAGACAGTATGCATAGCTTACCCATTGAAATCAATATTAAAACCCGTTTTGCGTCCAAGTTCAACAGCAAGGATTATGCCGTAAATCGCTCTCAAAACATGACTAAGTGGTATTTTTCAGCAGAGTTTGGATTTAATATCCAGTGGGGAATCATGCCTAAATCAGCAAAGCCGCGGCATAAAGCTAAAGCTCCTATCACAATGGCACTGAGTCCTATCAGTAAATTGTAATGCGCCTTTATTTTGTATAGGAGGTGGTGCGCTTGCATAGCAAAAAATAGCGATGGAGAAGTTAAAAGAGCGAAGATAAAGCCATTGAGTGTCCCTACAAAAATATCGCCGTAGAGAGCGCATGCTGAGTATACAATCACTGTCTGTCCACAGGGCAAAAAAATCGTCATGAATCCAAAGAGAAAGGTAGATATAGGGTCGTCTTTCATGATCAACGGCGTTATTTTTTTGTTGATTGGATTAAGAATGTGAGCGATAGCTTTTCCTCCAGGCAGCTTCCACTTAAAAAGATAGGAACAGCCGATTAGTAAAATGGTGCTTCCGAAAAGAAAGCTTGTGATGGTTGGAATGTGATATTCAGCAATGATGACGTTTAGTACAGATCCAATGCCACCAGCAATCATACCAGCTAGTGTAAAAGATAGAGTTCTTCCTATGAAGTAATAGTTTTTGTACTTATGTTTTCCTATCATCATCACTAAAGGACCACACATGCCAATACAGTGTAGATTTCCAAAAAGATAGATGGGAAGCATTGTGAGGAGTAGTGCCATTACCTAGGATCGCGGTTCTGATTTTTTTCTGCTTCGATGCGCATTTCTTGGATACGGGACATGTTTAGTCCGGTTACTCCAGATTTTCTTGAGTTAGCATAGGCAACAACAAAGATAATGATACCCAAAAAAAATAAGAAAATGAGGACAACAAATTTTTGAAAGAGGCGTAAGTTTTTCATGGCTGTAAAAGTAGCATGTAGATGAATTATAGGCAACTCTCTTGATATTGACTACGATATTACGATTTAGTTGTGTCTGTTTTAACGAAAAAGCGAATATTTTTGAGATGGTCGATTATTTGGAATAGTCAAAGGGGTTTGTAATTCCCCATTTTTTGCAGAGGTCTCCATATGAGCCATCATCGATCATTTCCTGTAAGCCAATGTTGAATTCTGTGATGACATAACTGGAAGCTTCTGTTTGTCGTGTGACGAGGCGTAACCCTTGTCGAGAGAGAGGAGGAGTGACGATTTTAAACTCTCCTTTATGAAAGGTGTTGGTATAGGTAAAGGCTTGGAGGACGGGCATAAAAATGCCATCGATGCGCTCTTCGTATAAGTCATTGAACGCCATGGTCATGTTTTCGTACGGTTTATAGTAAATTTTATATTTAGTGTATTTGAAGCTGCTATCTAGGTTTCTATCGATTCCAATGATTTTGTTGCTCATATTATCCATTGATTTGAAATCAAAATTTTTAGGGACTATGAGGACGGGACCGACAAGGAAGAAGGTGTGTGAAAAGTTGTAGATACGATTGTTGATGGCATTGGGAACTAGAGATGAGATGACGGCGTCGTATTCTTCGTCATTGAGGCCGTTAAATAGAGAATTGGAACCAACGGACATGAGCTGTATGCGGACGTTTCTACGTTTGGCGATGGTTAATATTAAGTCGTTTGTAAAAGCAAGAACGTTTTTTTCTTTACCCATGAGATTGAGCGGGTACCACGAAGGATCACGGGCGATAGTGAAAGTTCTCGATCTGTCAAATCCTGTTGGCTCTGAACAGGATCGAATGCCGCCCCAAATGAGCAATAAGAGGCATAGTGTGATAAGAACACTACTCGTTTTATTGAGAGGAATAATTTGAGATAATTGCTTAAATATTTTACTCATTGGTCTCCACTAGGGGTGTCCACTTGTACTTCGGTGTAGACCTTGATTCTACACTATTTGTTATTAAAAACCTAAAAAAATGCAGTGAGATTACGTTCCATTTTTTGGTTGTTATAAAAATATGTTATTAGTTATGTTCTCCTCAAAATATTAAAATGAATAAATGAGGTTTTAATTTGTCACTTGGTGGGATTATGCCTTCATGGGTTCCTTCGGCTATTATCCTTGAAGATGGAGAAAAATTTTCGGGATATTGTCCGGAGTGGAATCGAGGTACTTTTTATGGTGAAGTTGTCTTCACTACGGGGATGATGGGGTATCCTGAAACTCTTACTGACCCTTCATATGCGGGGCAAATTCTATGTTTTACATATCCGCTTATTGGAAATTATGGTATTCCTCCAAAGGAATTGTGGGAGTCGAAAAAGATTCATGCTAGGGGAGTTATCGTTAGTGAAGCTTGCCTTCATTTTTATCATCATCAAGGAACGCTTACTTTTATTGAGTGGCTTCATTCTCAAAATGTACCACTTATTGTAGGGGTTGATACGCGAGCATTAACAAAAGTATTGCGAAGTTCGGGTACGATGTTAGGAGCGATTACGACTGAAAAAAAAGATAAATATGATTTTGAAAACCCCAATGAAGAGCATCTAGTTTCGCAAGTATCCATTGATGATATAGACGTACATAAAAATACGAACAGCAAAAAAGTTGTTTATGCGATTGATTGTGGAATGAAAGAAAACATTGCACGTTCACTAAAAAATATGCCTATCGAAGTTCGCCGTGTTCCTTATAATCATGACTTTACAGATGAGGATTTTGATGGAGTGTTTATCTCAAATGGCCCTGGAGATCCAGAAATGTGTCCTGAAACAGTAGCGATCATTGAAAAAGTGATGAAAAAAGGGAAGCCTATATTTGGAATATGCTTGGGTATACAGATCATGTCGCTTGCAGCGGGAGCAAAAACATATAAGTTGCCTTTTGGTCATCGTGGCCATAACCAGCCATGTATTGATACAGTGTCACAAAAATGCTACATTACTAGTCAAAACCATGGCTACGCAGTAAATGAATCTTCTCTCCCAAAAGGCTGGAGTGTCACCTATCGTAATTTAAACGATAATTCAGTTGCAGGAATAGCGCACAAGACGAAACCATTTTTTGCAGTGCAGTTTCACCCTGAAGCAACACCAGGGCCTACAGATACTCACTGGTTATTTGAAAAATTTTATGAGATGTTATGACAAATAAAGCAAAAAAAAAAGCACGCCTAAAACATAAAAAAGTATTAATCCTTGGATCAGGTGGTTTAAGGATAGGTCAAGCTGGTGAATTCGATTATAGCGGTTCTCAAGCAATAAAGGCTCTTAAAGAAGAAGGGGTAAAAACTGTATTAGTTAATCCAAATATTGCTACTGTTCAAACGGATAGTGATATGGCCGATGAAGTGTACTTGCAGCCACTTAATGTTCCGACTGTAGAGCGTATTATTGCTAAAGAAAAACCCGACGGTATTATCCTTAGCGTTGGTGGGCAAACAGCATTAAACTTAGGTCTAAAGCTGGAAGAGGAAGGCGTTTTAGAAAAATATAATGTAGAAGTACTTGGAACCCCTACTAGTTCTATAAAAATTACAGAAGACCGCGATTTGTTTAAGTCGGCACTCAATGAAATTTCAGTCAAAACAGCGAAAAGTATCACCGTCAATACAGTTGAAGATGCCATTACTGCAGCCAAAGAAATCGGTTATCCACTAATGATGCGTTCGGGGTACTCTCTTGGAGGTCTTGGTTCAGGTAGAGTGTGTACGGAAAAGGAGCTACGTCGAAAGGCTGGTGAAGCACTTTCAGGAGCTCCTCAAATTCTTATTGAAGAGTATCTAGCTGGATGGAAAGAGGTTGAGTATGAGGTTGTCAGGGACGGCGATAATAATACAATTACTGTATGTAATATGGAAAATTTCGATCCCATGGGGATTCATACAGGCGAAAGTATTGTAGTAGCTCCCTCTCAAACGTTGACAAATGAAGAATACCATCACCTTAGGGAAGTGGCCATCAAAACGGTTAGGCATTTAGGCATTGTTGGTGAATGTAACATACAATATGCACTGAATCCAAATAATGGTGATTATCGTGTGATTGAAGTTAATGCGCGTTTATCGCGATCGAGTGCTTTGGCCTCAAAAGCTACGGGGTATCCTCTTGCATTTGTTTCAACGAAAATAGCTCTTGGACAACGTTTATTTGAAATTCAAAATTCGGTTACCAAAAAAACAACAGCGTTTTTTGAACCCGCTCTCGACTACCTTGTTGTTAAAATGCCAAGGTGGGATATTAATAAATTAAAAGCTGCAGACCGTTCTATTGGATCTGAAATGAAGAGTGTTGGTGAGGTAATGGCTATCGGGCGCTCTTTTCCTGAAGCTCTTCAAAAAGCTTTGCGAATGATTAATATTGGATCTAAATCACTACTCGATCATCCTCATGAAATTGAAAATCCGAAGAATGAAATAAGTAATGCAACAGATCGACGTCTTTTTGCTATCGCTGAGTATTTTAAAGAGGGTGCCTCTGTCGATGATGTATTTAAACTATCAGGTATCGATAAATGGTTCCTTCGACACCTTCATCAGCTTGTTAAGTTTGAAATGGATTTTTCTGAACAACGATTAACAGAGCATCTGCTTCGTGATGCCAAGCGCTTGGGGTTTTCAGATCAAGTTTTAGGCATGAGAAAAGGGATGACAGAAGCAAAAATGCGTCGAGAGCGTATTAAAAAAGGAATTGTTCCTTTTGTTAAACAAATAGATACTTTGGCTGGTGAGTTTGAAGCAGAAACGAATTATTTATATATGACTTATCATGCTGAACGCAATGATATTACTCGGTCAAAAAAAGCGCCTCTTATTGTTTTAGGTTCAGGACCTTACTGTATTGGTTCTTCTGTGGAATTTGATTGGTGCGCTGTCAATACCGTGAGGCAGTTTCGCCGTAAGGGTGAGCAAACCATTATTATAAATTCCAATCCTGAAACGGTTTCAACTGATTATGATGAGTCAAATCGTCTATATTTTGAAGAGCTTACTCTTGAGCGCGTTCAAGATATTGCTGATTATGAAAAAGTGAAAGGTGTTGTCGTTTCTGTAGGTGGGCAGATCGCCAATAATTTAGCGCTACCTCTTCATAAATCGGGATATCCCATTCTCGGAACACGTCCCGAAGATATCGATAATGCAGAGAATCGGCAGAAATTTTCATCACTTCTTAATAAGTTGCATATCGACCAACCTGACTGGGAAGAAATTACTACTGTTGCTAAAGCTAAAGAGTTTGCGCGTAGAGTAGGCTATCCCGTTCTTGTTAGGCCTTCGTATGTTCTTTCAGGTGCTGCAATGAATACTGTCCACAGTGAAGAAGAAATGGAAGATTTTTTGAGGGAAGCGGCTGTAATATCCCCCGATCATCCTGCAGTGATTAGTCAGTTTATCATGCATGCAAAAGAATTGGAAGTTGATGGTGTTGCTGATGGTGGGGAAATTGTTATTGAAGCAATGACAGAGCATATTGAAAATGCGGGTGTGCATTCTGGGGATGCGACGGTAGTGATTCCTCCTCAACGTTTATATATGGAAACGATTCGTCGAACAAAACGCATTACAAAAGATATCGTCAAGGCATTAAATATAACAGGGCCTTTCAATATGCAATTTATTGCTCGCGATAATGAAATCAAAGTGATTGAGTGTAATGTAAGAGCGTCACGGTCATTTCCATTTGTTTCTAAAGCGACAAATCATAACTTCATTGCTACTGCAGCTGATGTGATGCTTGGTAAATACAAAAAAAAGTCCTATGAAACTCTCGAGTTAGATTATGTTGGTGTTAAGTCACCTCAGTTTTCTTATAGTCGCCTAAAAGGGGCTAATCCCGTAGCTCACGTTGAAATGGCATCAACAGGAGAAGTTGCCTGCCTTGGAGATACATTTCAAGAAGCATTTTTTATGTCTTGGTTAGCAACAGAACAGCAAATTACCGGTAAAAAAATTCTAGTTTCCATTGGTGGTGACAAAAAAGTCAAACTTTTCCCTGAAATTAGAAAGCTTGAAGAGCAGGGGTGGGAAATATATGCTACCGAAAATACGCATGAATATCTGACACGTAATGGTATAGGATCGCATTTTTTATATAAAGCAAGCGATGCAATGGAACCTAACATTATGACGGCGATCGCTGATCGGGAAATTGATTTAATTATTAATATACCAAGAGCATTGTCTCCAAAGGGAAATCAAAGTGATGGGTACCAAATACGTCGGTGTGCTATTGATCACCATATTCCCCTAATTACTAACTTGCCAATTGCTCAAATGTTTTTACAGTGCCTTACAAAGGTTAATCATCATGATGTAAAGGTGCGTTCCGTGCGCGATTATGTAACAAGATGAGTGAATTGAAAAAGAGAGAAAAGAAAAAAATTAGCTTTTTCGTTGACTTATCAGGATAAAAAGAGAAGAATGATACAAACAACCTCAATTATGTGATCAGTTATGAATAATTTAAAATCGATGAATTTACTGTTAGTTGAAGACAGCGAGAACGATATAGATTTATTTAAGTATTGTTTAAACAAAAATAAAATTCACGTTAATTTAACGGTCATTGATAACGGTGATGATGCGATTGATTATGTTAAGGAATTGTCTCAGGATGGTCAAAATGCTTTTCCGGATTTAGTTCTTTTGGATATTAATTTGCCTGGTGCTAACGGCATCGAAATTTTAAAAGAGATCAAAGAAAATGAAGTAACTAAGACGATTCCTGTTGTGATGTTGACAAGTTCAAAACATGACGAAGATATCATCAAATCTTACTCAAATCATGCAAACTGCTTTCTTCAAAAACCTATAGACTTAAGTTCCTTTCAAAAAGTTGTTACCATGTTTGAGGAATTTTGGTTTACAGTTGTTACACTTCCGACTTCCAATCTTAATTAATTGGTAACTAAAGACTTTGCTTTAGATAAGCCAAGTTTTTTCGCCGTATTGTTGAATATTTATTTTGGGTATGTCAGTCTACAGTTAAGTAGGTATGAGACGTCGTATGGGTAGTTTCACGTACAAAAAACCAGTTTTAAGTGTTTAAATAAATTTTCAGTTTTTTTTTTGTTATGCGCATTATATTAATTGATGACGATGAAGATTTTTGTGATATTTTTTGCTGGAAAGTAAAAAAGTATGTCGATGTTATTGATTGTGTATTAGATACATCAAGTGGGTTGAAAATGCTGCAAGATGCTAAGTATGACTTACTTGCTATCGATGTGAACTTACCTGAAGTAAAAGGCTACGATTTTATTAAAGAAATTAAAAAAATGGGCTTGTTACCCCCCAGAGTGATTATGTTATCTGGAATAGTTATTGATGAAGAAAAAGAAATAGCTATGAATTTTGGGGTCGATGAATATTTAGAGAAAGATTTTAACTTTAATTTTTTAACTAATATTTTAGACATGGCCAATGAAAAAAGAGTGTACAGATAGTAGTAAATCAGAACTTGAAGAGTTCGTATATATAATTAGTCACGACCTTCAAGTTCCACTTAGAGGGATCAATTCTTATGTAGAAATGCTGAATGATACTTTAAACGATCATAAATCTGACAGCGCTATTTTAATGGAAAAAATACATAAGAATTCTGCACAGTTAAAAACCATGCTAGATGGGCTACTTGCTTTATCTCGGATCAAAAAATCTACTTTTGAACTAGCAAAAGTTAACATATACACTCAGTTAGCAAAGGCTCTTGAAATAGAAAAACTTCAGTCGGCAGGTTTTAGCTATTCACTCACTGGTGATGAATTGTGTTATGGTGTTTTAGATCTTCACCAACTTGATTTTATGATATCGTGTTTGCTTACAAATAGTTTGAAATTTCGAAAGGATTCTGAAGACGTTCATATAAGTGTAGAAGTGAAAAATACCGAAGAGGGGCCTCAATTTCAATTTCGAGATAATGGTATTGGTATCGCAGAAAAATATTACTCTAAAATCTTTAAACCTTTTCAAAAAGTGCATGCTTATAGCGCTTATCCAGGTGTCGGGTTGGGACTTACATACACCAAAAAAATTGTCGATGAACATGCTGGTACCATTACTATTGACTCTACTTTAGGAAAGGGGACAATGTTTACAGTTTTTTTTCCAAAAGGTCCCAGTGGACACCCAAACTTACCGTAAGTCTTTTTATTTATGACTAGGTACCTAGCTTTGATTAAGAGATTGGGTGTCATAATCTTAATTTATGATTTGAGATAACCTATATGATCAAATAATTTATGTGTTATATGTAGTTTTATATTTGTAGTTCATTTTTTTCTGTGAGAGTTTTGAGACGTTTGAGGAAAGTTATGCCTAAAGAGGATAGTGCTAAACAAGAAAAAAGTATTTTGCTTGTAGAAAATAATGACTCACAAAGGCAGACGATTGTAAACTTAATATCTACTATAAGTAATAATGTAACTCGAGCAGCTACAGCTAAAGATGAAATTTACATACCTACCGATATTGTATATACAGGGAAAGAATTGGATAAAACTTTTAGTCTGACGGTAGATCTGCCTGTTTGTTACTCTCGACCTAATATTGACGTGTTATTTGAGTCTGCAGCAGAGTGTTATTGTGAGCAAGTAATAGGTATATTGCTAACTGGTGCTAATAGTGACGGAGCCGAGGGGTTAGCTAAAATTGCTGAATTTGGCGGTTTAACGATTGTACAAAATCCAGATACAGCAACTAATAGACTTATGCCATTATCAGGACTGAAAAAAGTAAAAGAAGCAAAAATTCGGGATTTAGATAACATAATAAGGACGATTAATGAGGTGGGATATGTTTGAAAGGGAAAAAATACTTATCGTTGATGACGAAGAAGTCAATTTAATCGCATTTGAAAAATGTTTAAAAAGCTTAGATGTGGATATTGTAAAAGTAAATTCAGGTGAAGATGCTTTGAAAATGATTTTTAATGAAGTATTTTCATTAATTCTTTTAGATATTCAAATGCCTCATTTGTCAGGATTTGACGTAGCGGATCGAATACAAAAAGATGCAGACAATTCTAATACTCCAATAGTCTTTATTTCTGCTTATGAACAGGATCGAGAAAAGGTTACTAAGGCATTGTATTGTGGAGTGGTTGATTTCCTTTCCAAGCCTATAGATCCAGATGTATTGAGATTTAAAGTTAAGAGCTATTTAGAGTTAAGCCAGCTTAGAAAAAAAACGCGAGATAATCAACAAGATAAAGTTAATATACTTGTAGTTGATGATCAGGAGAATAATATAAAAGCTATCGAAAAAAATTTGATTAAGACTGGTCTAAAAGTGATAACAGCAACTTCAGGTGAAGAGGCTCTCTATATTTTACAAAAGAATATATTTGCGGCTATTTTGATTGATATTCAAATAC
>JAYZJO010000040.1:0-100376 GCA_036164375.1 Chlamydiota bacterium
TTTCTTTTAGCAAAGAGCTGTACTGATTATTTCACAGCAGCAAGGCTTTCGTAAAACAGCAATCTGCTACTTCAGATGGTTCAGCCATAGCTTCGCTATGCCTTTCACAATCTTCATTGCATTTCACTATTTTACGAAAGCCTTGCTACTGGATTTGGACGCAAACCGGGTTTAAACATCCCCCATTATAGGATTAAATTTTATCGGAAGATCCTCATTTATTCTTTGCGATACTCCTGTGGAAGAAAAACTGACACTCTCTAGCTCTGTAGAGATTTCAAATCGTTGCAACAGGAGTATCGTACCAACAGCTATTTCCTCAAAAGCAAATCTACGCCCTGGACAGGATGTTATGCCATTACCAAAAGTTAAGTTATCTATAGCTACTGTACGATCGGGATTAAACTGATCTGGATTTTCTCCAGCATAATTTTCGTTTCTTCCAGCGTATAGAGGAGAATATCTTATTAAACTACCGGCAGGAATATTATACTGATAATGACCTCCTTCAGAACTTATATCTATAGTAAGGTCATCTTTCGTCCATCTTGCAATTGACCATGCAGCTGGAAATATTCTATGAAGTTCTTTGATTTTCTTTCTAAGTCCGGTTAAGTGCTTTATTAGACCTTGTAGCGGTAGGTTTTGATTTTGAGCAGTAACCTCTTTAATTTCTTTCCGAATCTCCGCTTGAATATCAGGCCTAGAAGCTAACAGCCACATCCAATATGTCCATGTACTCGCTAAGGTTTCTTGTCCTGCGAGAAAAAGAAGAATTGCTCCAGCCCTTTTATCTTCCAAACTGTAGTTCTCTAGATTTTGAAAAAAATCACCGTTTTCTATCGGTAATGCACCTAGCAAAGTCTCTCTAACCCCTCCGGGCTTACCTAATTCATCTCTTATTTTTTTATTTCTTAAAGCACTAATACAAGTTCCTGCGGTATCTTCTATTTTTGTTAAGTCACTATCTGAGCAGCCCATGACGGTACCAATAATCGCTGACGCCATTTTTTTAATATCTTCATTAACGATCACAGACCCCTCAGAACTCCCCCACCTTTCTAGATACTTCTGAATGGTACAACTAATTGAGGGGATCATGTCTTTCACTTTATCGTGCTTAAAGGATTGAACTATGTCTGGGCGAAGCTGTCTATGCTTCGTTGCTGGAGCATCGAACAAACTTTGCCCACCTGTAACCTCACGTAGCATTTTTGCTACTATCGTATCTTCAAAAAAGTGGGAATCCTCCTCACCAACACGTGGCTGAGAGTTATTTGTCATAGCTTTGTAAATAAGGGGGTTATCGGTGATATACAGACTTCGAAACCGAGGATACTTAAAACCTAACAAACCTGGTAGTGGTATCAATATGGGCACTTGTTTCATTGGTTCGCTACTTTCACGAATAATGTTGCCCATTTCAACAATTTGATGATCTCCTAGGACAATTTCATTAATATTGTTAAATCGATTTCTCCACTCACAGGGAATCAAATAGTTTAAGCAACCTGTATATTGTTTTACTTTTCTTACAGACCAACCATACCAATTTTCTTTTCTTGCAGTCTGATAGACTTCGACAGTTATTCCATTTTTTCTGACTTCACTTGAATTTTGTATGCTCACTTTGAAACCTCTAATATATTGAATTTAACAATATAAAGAGGCTAAGTGTCTTAAAATATTCTGTAAATGAAAATCATCTTTATACCGCTAAAATAAAATCTAAAACATTATCGAAAGTTACGGGAATTTTAGATGTGAAGTCATGATTTTCTAAAAACTTCGTGAGCTCTTTTTGCTGTTGAGGATCTTTCAGAGACTCGGTAACCATTGATTCAACTGCATTTAGGGTATATATATTTGAAAACTTTTTAAATTGAGCTTCAGTTTTTTTCCAAGTTTTATGTGTTTTAGCTTTAGAAAGCCTTTCATTGAGAACAGAAATTTTTTCTTCAAGAGCTCTAATATTTTTCCTCGATAGCTCCAATCTTTCACTACCTACCTGCAGTCCCTCTACAGCAGAGTCCATTTTACTTAGTAAATCGGTAAACTGCTTCGAAGCCATCGCCTTTTTTTGTAACGATTCCTTGCCTCCAGGAAGTTTACTAGTTTTTTCTAGAACATCTCGAGCTGCATCTAATTGTGTGAAAATAGCTTTAGACTCATCCATTTGATTTAAAGCGGCCTCTTGCATTTTCATTTCCCTACTTAACTGTTGTTTGTTAACAAACAATCTTGTAGGTATGTCTGCTGTTGTTGCAACGTATTTGATGTCATGTCTTGCTTTATATCCTCCATAAATAGCGAGAGCTCCTGTCATTCCCCCACCTAATACAGCGCCTGCGACACCAGCTGTCGTTAAACTGACAGCAGCGACAGTCCCCATAGAGACCCCTGCTGCAACAAGCAAGCCCTTCGTTGCACCGGTTAGTGCGAGACCTGAAACAACAGTACCAACAACTGCTTTTGCCGTATTAATTTCCATTTCATTTTTAACAATTTTTAAGTGGTCTGTTTTTGCACTTAATATGACATTTTGAATAGGATTTTCGCCTTCATGAATTTCTTGTTCTAATGTTTTGATCTTTGTTTGAATGACATGCAGGTTCTTATTTGCTTTAACTGCTTGGTATGTATTGACCCCTAAACCGAGTAGCCCTGTAGCTAAACCTATTGATGAAGAGGTAATTGCAAGATCTGCTAAAACGCGTGACGAAACATGTGCGGTTGATTGCAGGAAGCTTGATGTTACATCTAACACTTGTTTTGACGAATCAAGAGCTGTATCTAAAAAGCTATGACAAAGACTTTGCGCTTCTTCTTTTATGCTCTCTGTTAAATCCTCGATTTTATCCTGTAAAAGGGCAATTTCATTTTCAAGGAGTTCTTTCTTTTCTGGATTAGCCTCACTATCACACTCTTCTATAAGGTTCTGCAATTTTTCATTAAGAGCTTTAACCTCTTTTCCCATCACGCAGACTTTAGAAATATTAAGAGCCAAAGCGACAGCACTTTTAGCTTCAAATATACCCACGTCAATAAGATCAATCACTTCGCTCGGAATCCCCTGCATTGCTAGCTCATCAATAAAAGCTAAATACTCTATAACCTTGCTTGATGTTTCCGCGACAGCTTCAACACCAGCCTCTGCTCCCTCTATTTTTTCCGCTGTCGTTTTTTGGGGCTTTGCTTGTCTCTCAAATTTTTTAACAATTTCTTGAAACACTTTACTGGGGTCTTCACCGCCATTCAATTTTTCTGCAGCCCGTTGAGCATCCGCTTGAATACTATCAACAGTTTCGTTAATGCTCTCTCTTGCGGTATTTAATTCCTCACCAAGATCTCTTGTCGTTTGAGGGTTTATAGATTCACTTAATTTTCCGGAAAAGCTTTCGGTAAAATCCCCTTCTTTAAATACCTCTAATGCAGATGGAAGCGTTGTGTTTACGAGGGTATTTTTTTCAAGGGATATGCTACTAGAATTCTCTAAACGCTCAAAATTAGAAGCTTGTGGCTTAATTGATGGGTCCATATCTGTCATTTTGTGTGCTCCATTAGATGAAATAAGATAGACATGCAAGAAGAGTGCCAAAGTGATAAGTTTGAGATGCAGCTGGAGATTTAGGAGCTCTCGGTAGTGAAAACATTTCAGTTGCATAATAATTTTTGAATTCCTATATAATTATTCTGATATCAAAATTAATGAAGAAGTACGTATGAAGAAGTATCAAAAAAGGTTCTTAGGAATTGGTGATGAGACGGTTTTATTTGATGATATTAGATGTAGAGTTAAACACATTCCTTTAAAAAGAATTTTCGACATCAGCTTCAGCAGTTTTATTTTGCTTATTTCCTTGCCGATAATTGGAATCATATCTCTCCTCATTAAATTATTTTCAAAAGGTCCGATATTTTACAGTCATGAACGTATAGGAAGAGGTGGAGACCGATTTAAATGCTATAAATTCAGAACAATGTACCCTGACGCAGAGATACGCCTCAAAGAAATCCTACAAAGTAATCCAGATATGAAGCGCGAATGGGAATTGACCCGCAAGCTACAAAAAGATCCTAGAGTCATTCCCATAGGAAATATACTACGTAAAACCTCCTTAGATGAACTTCCACAGTTTTGGAATGTTCTTAAAGGAGACTTAAGTGTTGTTGGACCTAGACCAGTAGTTGAAGATGAAATGGAAAAACACTTTGGTCTTAAAGCGGGAAAGATTTTATCGATCAGACCAGGTATCACTGGAATATGGCAAGTTTCAGGTAGAAATGACACTTCCTACAACAAAAGGGTCATGTTAGACGAAAAGTATGTAGATCAACGATCAATGATGCTAGACTTAAAGCTTATTGCTAAAACAATACCTTCAATGATCACTTCTAAAGGAGCATACTAAAATTTATTCATGAACCTACTTTATAAAAATTTAAAAGCGTTATTTTTCATAACCTTAATCCTCACGCTATTAATACCATCAACATTTCCATCTGCGCGCCTCTACTTTTTCATTCCATTTATTATCACCTCTTACTATCAAAAACCCCTGTTAACGTGCTTATGGTACTCCATAGCTTGTGGGTTAGTTCTCGATTTACTTGCTGCTGATTCAAGACTTGGTCTTCATGCAGTCGTTTATAGCCTTTCTACAATGTTACTGTACGGTCAGAGAAAAAACTTTTTTTCTGACTATTTAACGACACTTCCTTTGATGACACTGTTTTTTTCTTTGCTGGCAACAACCATAGAAACTGGTATTTATTATGGAATTGGTAAGGCTCCTCCACTCACCCTGAACTTATTCATCTGCGATTTTGTGGTGATGCCCATTTGTGATGCTGCATATGCATTTACTTTTTTCATACTCCCTTACTTAGTTTTAGGAAAAAAGCAGCTCAAGGGAAAAGATTATTTTATCTCTGAAAATGGTTAACAACTAGGATTTTGAAACACAAACCGCGTTTATAGAGATCTTAATAATTTTCAGTGATCATTTTCATAATAAGGTTCTATATGAACAATGACATCTCGAACAGCTGGCCATTCTTTTTGTATTTCTGCTCGTACATGCTGACTAATTTCGTGCGCTTTATCAACGGAAAGTTGGGGATCAACCTCGATATCAATACTAACATGAGCGTCAGGACCATAATTTTGTATACGAATTTTTTCTGTATCGAGAACGCCAGGAACTTTAGCTGCAGCTTTTTTTACCCGTTGGAAAAAAGCCTTTTTAGGTTTTCTATCCATTAGCTGATGCATATTTTCCCAGGCAGAAGTTCCACCCAAGCCAATCATAAGTATAGCAATCGTAATCGCGCCAAAATGGTCAATTAAGGGACTCCAAACCGGGAAGTATGCGGCCCCCATCAACGCAATAGCAGCAAACAAGCTAGAAACTGCATCGACGCGATAGTGCGCTGCTTCGGATAGAAGTGCTACGCTGTTACTTTTATTTGCTATCTTCATCAGATACCGATAAGTAAGCTCAAGACAGACAACACCTAGGGTAGGTATTATCCATAAATACGGGTTGATAACCTCATTGGTTTGTTGATGATAAAGCTCAAAAGATTGCTGAAAGAGCATAGACCCCCCCATAAAAATGAGAAATATCCCAAGTTGCAACCCCGCCAAAGGTTCAAACCTACCGTGTCCATAGGGGTGATTAGTATCTGGAGGTTTATCTGCCATTTTAATAAAAATTAATAGAAGCAGGCTCGAAACGATATCAACACCTGTTGCTATGGCATCCATGAATAACGCAGAACTTCCATAGAGGCTTACAGCCACTAATTCAACAACAACGATAAATAGTCTGATAATAACGCCAATTTTTACAGATTTAGTGACGTCTCTTTTTCTAATTCTACGTGCTTGCTGAACTGTATGAGGAAGGGTTACAGGTTTAGGAAATTTAGTCATAAATATTTCAATCCAAGTTGTTTATGCGAGAAGAGCGAAACAAACAAACAACGTCCGATAATCCTTGGGGATCCCCCATTAAAATAACTAAATCTTTCGCTTGAAGTGTTTCTTCTGCTTCAGGGTTTGTGATAATCTGATCATCTCTATGAATCATTAATACTGTCACACCGTAGTCTTTTCTAAGCCCCGTGTTTTTAAGTGTTTTCCCTACAAGAGGAGATCTCCTGCCGACTTTAAAGCTTTCCGTTTTAACTTCTTCATACGCTTTATTAATATTTGAAAACACTGTTGGCTCTCTATAAAGAACGCGAAGAATTTCGTAATTTTCTGATCTTAGATCAGAAACAAACTCTTTAATATGATCAGAATCCACATCGTACTTATTCAAGACCCTTGAAAATATCTCTATAGAGGAACCAAATTCATCTGGAATGACATCATCCGCACCGGCTTGATACATTAATTTTACTTCCTCAACGAAACGAGTTCTCGCGACAAGGTAAACAGTGGGATTGAGTTTTCGCACTTTCTTAACGATTCGCAATCCAGCGAGCGGATCATTGATTGCTATAGCAACAACCTTTGCCTTAAGAATATTTGCATGCTTAAGAACCGCCTCATGAGTGGCGTCACCAAAGTGAATAGGTTCTCCTCTTTCCTTTTCTTGCTTGACTGTTTCTGGATTCATATCGAGGATAGTATAAGGAATCTGCGCTTCTCTTGACGCTCTTGCTAGGTTTGTACCACTTAGACCTAAACCAATAATAATAACATGATCACATAATTTACTTTCTGAGTTGTGAAGAACAGGTTTTAATCCAAATTTTAATGTTGGTGGGAGTGGCATTTCAGAGATATAGCTTGCAATCCTTGGAGAAAAATTAATGAGCCACGGAGTAACGGCCATACTGATTAAAGAGACACCTAAAAAAAACTGGTAATGATAATCGCTAGCGATCCCTGCTTCTATTCCCTCTTTAAGAAGAACAAAAGAAAATTCTCCGACTTGACCTAAAGCTAAGCCTGTAAGTACTGCTGTTCGGATAGGCATACCAAGAAGTAAAGTCACAAAGCCCACGATAGAGCTTTTAAGAACGACAACTGCTATAGCTGAAAAAATTACTAATAAAGGGCTACGAATAATAAATTCTATGTCTAGAAGCATGCCCATTGAAACAAAAAAGAAACTCGTAAAAACATCTTGAAAAGGAATAATATCACCAATTGCTTCATGACTGTACTCCGACTCAGAAACAATCAATCCGGCTAAAAAGGCCCCAAGTGACAAAGAAACCCCAACACTACTAGCTAGCCAAGCGACTGCAAAACAGATAGTTAAGACTCCTAAAAGGAATAATTCTCTGCTTCGAGTTTTAGCAATGTAAAACAACAGTTTTGGTACAATCCATACAGCTGAAAAATAGACTCCGATGAGAATTAAAATTCCTTTCGCTACAGTAAAATACAAAGCTGCGTCAAAATCCACCTCACTACCAGCGAGAACAGGAGTCAGCAATACTAAAGGAACAACCAAAATATCTTGAAAAATGAGAATGCTAAGTACAACTTTCCCCTGAGGGCTAACAGACTCGCCTCGTTCCTCGAACATACGCATTACAATTGCTGTGCTACTGAGAGAAAGAAGAAACCCAAAAAATACTGATTCTCCAACAGGCCTATTTAAAATTGATGCAATCCCAAACCCAGCGAGAACGGTGAGAGCAAACTGTAGAGTTCCCCCAATCAATAAAAAACGCTTGTACTCGAGGATACGTTTAACAGAAAACTCCATCCCAACGGTAAACAAAAGAAGAACAATGCCTACATTTGCTAAAGTTTGCACTTCTATGACCTCATTAACAAGGGCGAGGCCGTGAGGTCCACAAAGGACACCTGTCATCAAAAAACCCACGATAGAAGGTATGCGAATTTTATGACAGAGCAGGAGTACAACTATCGATAAAACAAAAATTATTGTAATTGCTTGAATTAAAGGTATTTCTTCCATTTGTTCTATTACTGTAAAGTTATCTTCCACACACTTTTACCAGAGACTTGCAGTTTTGTACACATAAAACAGCTTGATAGAAACAGTTAAAACCTGCAGGTTAATCATCAACTATTTATTTTATCTATTCTAATTTGGTATAAGGATAATAAATGGTTAAAGGTTCATATGACTAAGTATTTTCTGAGATTTATCTTCTGTTTTTCTCTTTTGATTTTTCCTTCGAGCTCTCAAAGTGAAGAACTGGGGCAGCAACCTGAAAAACAAGAAGCTACAGATGAAGAGATCCCTGATGTAAATGAGCTGAGTGCTGTGTGGTGGAGTTACTTTGATGTTCCTGAAAATACTCTTCAATCGAGAATTAACGTCTTCATTAGCGCCTTAGAGAGCATCCCACCAACCCTATCCCCCGACAAGCAAAAAATTGCGACGACTTACATTGAAAAAACTAACTCTAACCTACAAACTTTTTCTCAAAACATTAGCAGAAAATCTCCTACCCTTTCACAACTTCCCCCTATACTAAACAATTATACTATTGATGACATTATTCGCCTGAACCAAAAGCTTCGCAGTCAAAAATCTGAACTTGCTATTATCCAACGTGAGTTATCAGAGAGGTTAAAACTAAAAAGCAGCACGGAAAATTTACTTGAAAAAACAAAGCAAGATTACAAAGGTCTTGAAAAACGCTCCGTTAGCAGAATACTTCATGGTTTAGAATTAATATCAATAAGAACAAGTTTAGAAGTTCTACGACAAAATATCGAGTATCTAAAGTCAACTGAAAGCGTCAAAACTGAGATGATACAACTTCAAGAGGAAGAGCTTCAAAAAGCTGTGCAAAGAATTGCAACTAGTGAAATTGATATTTTTGTCTACGCAAAAAAAGTTAAGGAAACTAAAATTTTATGGGAAGAGGCGCGTGAAAACTTAAGTGCACTTGAAAACGAAGAGGCTACAGCTTTACCGAAATCAACTGTTATTGAAAGTGACAGTTCATATATCAAAATAAGCCAAGATACCGATCAAGCTGAAATCAAAGAAGCTTTAGCAAACAATCAATACACACTTGCAACCTTAGAGTTCTTTGTCGCACAACTACTTACCAATCCCGAAGAAGTAAAACCACTTCTCTTAAAAGAAAAGCTTCAAAGCCTTGAGTCTACGGCAAGGAGCTTTAAAGAAAAGATGCCTGAGTGGACTGCTCAGGCAGAAAGGCAGCTCCAACTTACAGGACAAATTCTTGCAAATAATGGTAAAGTCGAAGCAAATCAAAAAAAAGAGCTGTCCGCAACTCAGCAAGACATTTTATCTGTGGCTCAAGAAAAT
This sequence comes from Chlamydiota bacterium, assembly GCA_036164375.1. Lineage (GTDB taxonomy): Bacteria > Chlamydiota > Chlamydiia > Chlamydiales > Criblamydiaceae > JAYZJO01. The sequence continues at coordinate 9,282 of JAYZJO010000040.1, forward strand.
CTAGTACTTATCCAGCAGCTTAACAATGAAATTCACGATACAGAATTTCTGTTAAAATTTCTTCAACGAAGGGTTTCCCAACAGATTGGTGGCAGTAAGCACTGGCTTCAACTACTATCTGATTTTAGTACAAAGGCCTATAACCAGTCAGCTTATTGGCTCAATAAAGAACTGTATACCGTAGGGAAAAACCCTGTAACATTATTCAATATCATCCAATTTCTTTTAATTATTGTAGCCACTGTGTGGGTTTCGCGCGTTCTACTAAAGACACTATCCCGCTTTGCTAGACAGAGAAAGGGGATAAGCAAATCCTTGGTTTATAGAGTCTCCCGTTTATTCAATTACTTATTCCTTGGTATTGGTCTGGTGGTTGCCCTTACTGCAATAGGATTTGACTTCTCTAGCTTGCTGTTGATTGCTGGTGCACTCGGTGTGGGTCTTGGATTTGGTTTGCAGTCGATATTTAACAATTTCCTCTCGGGAATAATCATTCTTTTCGAAAGCCACCTAAAAGTTGGTGATTATGTTGAGCTTGATTCGGGATTAAGAGGAGAAATCAGAGAAATCAATGTGAGGAGCACAGTCATTACGGATAATGATGGCATCGACGTTCTTGTTCCTAATTCAGAAATAATCAGTAAAAAAGTTTTAAACTGGACTTTGAAGGTTCCCTATCGTCGAGTTCAAGTTCCTTTTTCTGTAGAGTACAATACCGACAAAGATTTAGTCGCTAAAGTCGTTGTTGAGGCTGCCAAAAAAATTCCACATACTCTAATGCGTCTAGGAATTCCAGAGCCAGTCGTTAGACTTTCCCGTTTAGGTGATAATGGGATGGAGTTTGAATTAGTCGTTTGGGTAACTGAAAAATATACAAAACGAACTAGAACAACCCGTTCAGATTATTTGTGGGCTATTGAAACGACACTACGAGAAAATGGAATAGGGATCCCTTACCCTAAACGTGAAGTGTATTTACCCAAACAAGAAGAGCGGAAAAACTCTTAACCTTAATACACTAGAGTTAGCTGAGTTAAAAAAATCCAAGGATAAAAAAAACTTTTTATTTTCGGTCAGAGCCAAAATTCAGTAATTGTCTCTGTATTTTCATATCGACTCTAAATCTCATTCGCACTATATATACCAACAATCGTAACTAAAGGAATATGTACTATGTTAGTAAGATATCAAAACTTGACTCAAACAGACTCTTATCGATTACTCGACGATCTTATAAAATTCAACCAAGAGTCTCAAATTTTGGATCTTCTTCCCAATGACATATCCTTTGATGAAGATGCACCTGAAAGAAAAAAATCTCTTAAAAATTTTATCCCCTCTTTTACTTGGAACAAAAACATAGTCCATTCAGAGACTGATGCTAAGGTAGAGAAAGTTAGCAAGCTGATAAGGAAAAAAATTAACTCTTGGACAGAGTCTTTAGATACTATTCTTTGGGAGGTGATGTATAACCCTCCCCAAATCGAGTACTTAAAAAATATGGTAAAAACAATAATTGACAATTGTACCATTGCGTTGATACGTAAGCAATTAAAAGCATTGCATTCAGATAGTGAAAAAATCGAAAAGGCATTATCAAAGCTAGAACTGGTTATTACTAGAATCAATTCGGTAAACACTCTCCAAAATCCTATAAAGACAATAGCTCCTTTAATTTCACCTTTTCCCTGCCTTTTTCCACGAAATACTTTTAACTACCCTATACAGCCACTAAATATTCCTAACTCTGAACCTCCGCACGTGATCAATGATTCAGTGGAAATAGAAAGTGTTGATTCTAGTACTGCTTCACAGGATTTTAGTCAAAAAAAGTGCCAAACTGAATCTATTTTAAAGGCACAGCAAATCTTAGTTCTTACAGCTAAAAATTCAAAAGATTGGATAGAGAACATAGCAACTGCATTAAAAAGCATCAACGACATAGAAGCTATCAAGCATGTCGGAAAAAACATCCAAGCCTATGAGTGCATGAATTTAATCCAAAGAATTGTCAACGATCACGAACACAACTGGAAGTTAAGTTATTTGATGGGTTCTATGAGTCTACCTGTTTTCAAGTATGTCATTGCAGGACTTGATATCAACACCCTAAGTTTCATCAATGAAATACTTATAAAATGCGATACTAATTGTACAAAATGGCTGAAGGAGCAGTTTGAAAGAATGAAAGATGGTTTTATCAGCGAGTGCAATCACATGAAAATCGACATAGATTTATTATGCTCTCGTTTTCGCGATGATGATGAGGGCCATAAAATCACATTAGCTGAAATTAATGACATTAACCGATTTGCAAATGAAGTAAATATCCAGAGAGGAATTTTTCCTAAACTGCAAACCCTCTTGAAGGATATACTTAAGCATCCTGAATCAAAACATGTTCTTTTTGAGGGACTTGTAAAAGAGTATCAAACCTTTACGATCCGACTATCTGAAAAACGTTCCTATGAAAATAGACCTGCTGGATGTGTATGGGGAATTATTTTTAGAAATGTTTTTGAAAGGTGTGACCTAGATGATGAAGATGACGTGATTGATATCTTTGGTGACTGGGCTATTACTGATCCCGATGACTATAGAAATACAGGTTTATTAGGAGATATTTCGAACGAGGAATTTCAGGGATTAAAAAGTAACGTTTCTGATGTATACAAGCGAGCTAAAGAAAACCTTGATTTTCTTAATATCCATCAAATTAAAGATCTCAAAAGGCTGGATATATATAACCGTCACATGCTTTTTGCTTTTATGATGAGAGAGGACATCAAAGCAAAGTTAAAACCCGGTTTGAGTCCAAATCTCTTACCTATGCACCACTTAAATGCACGAGATTGAGGTGAAAAGATTGTGCATTCAAGTGGCATAGGTAAGATTGACTCCCATAAAGCAAGTTATATCAAGGAAGGCAGTTTTTAGGTTACTCTAAGTCTAAAAAGCTTAATTTTTTTGGCTTAAAAGTGCATATAGTTGTCAATGAACATGGTGTACTTTGTAGTTTCTATATAACTCCAGGATCTAAATCAGACGTAAAATCTCTAGAAAATTATGAACTACCGCTACCACAAGGTAGCATCATTATGGCTGACAAAGCATATACATCATACGAACTAGAAGATTTACTATTCGAAATTGATCAAATAATGTTACTTCCCTTAAGAAAAAAAATCTTTCTCGTCAACATGCCCCTTACTGCAAACAAATGATCAAAAGTACTCGTAAAATAGTTAAAACATCAATTAGTTGTGTGCAAGGGCTATTTCCAAAAGCATTAGCAGCAAGGACTTCTAAAATTTTTCAATTGTAATTAATAGATTAAACAATATATAACGAATGATTTACAATTTATTTTGGAATTAGAAAAATGAGTGTCTCCCCCCCCCTTTCTTCCCTACTTGAATGTTCCATATGTTATGAGCGTCTTGACAATACAACAATAACATTAGTTCCCTGTGGGCATGACTACCACAACAAATGCGCAGATTTGTTCATGAAATATAAGCAAAAATGTCCTGAGTGTCGATCTGAGATTACTCAAAAGATTAACGCTTACCGTATTCGTAAAATTGTTGAAATTGAGGAAATAACTCTGTGTGCTCAAGCCGTTGACGAAACTTTTAACAGCATACAGCCCTCTCCAAAAGTGCTTGAGATACAACAACCTAGTTTCCCTCTTAAATTAATTAGGATTCAAGCCCTTAATATTATCAGCCAATTACAGCAGTTGAATTTTCAAATACAAGATCAAGAGTACATTTTTTTGGGTTCCGATCGATCACAAGTAAGTACAAAATTTCAACACTTTCAAAAGGTTCATGAGTTAAAAGAAGAGTATAAGTCAAACAAAAATCAGTTCTTTGAATGTGTTGAATCTTGGCAGCTCCTTGAAAAAATTATGAATGGATGGGTAGTAATCTTGAACTCAGAAAAAGGGAATAATGACTGTGCTCTTAATGAAGGAACGTCAACTCCAAACAAAGCTCGCTTAGAAAAATTTTGTCTCACAAACAATCATAAAAATATATTAAGACTGGAATTATTTAATAAAGAATACAAAAAATTTTATAAGATCTTGAACCAAATAATAGAAACACTTAACCGTAAATATGATGCTATATTACGAGATGGTCACTATATTCATAAGGAATTGTTAAACATTTGTGGTGCAATTGATTTTGAAGTTCTAAGAAAAGTCAGAGCATGTAACTTTTTCAATTACCAATTATGGGAGACATATTGCGTTCAAAAAAATTAAGTTTCTTTGTGTTTACAAAAAACTAATACGCTACATTTTGTCTAAGTTTTCTCATGCTTATTCACGGGTAGTTTGCGCAGTAGTATACAGTCAAGTAAAGAGCTCTTGAATACAACAAGGGAATTATATTACTATGCCTCAAAACAAATAAAATAAACTATTTATGAAAATAAAGGTTGATAAGGAGGAGTGCTGTGGGTAATGTAATAAATCAAACTATCGGTATAGGACCAGACTTTTCAAAAGTCGCCGCTATGAAGTATAATGGTCCTAATCAAGTGCTACAGAAATTGCTTGAAACAAGCTTTAGAATCTGTGATCTAGATGGGATCAAGTTAGCACTAAAACAGGGCGCAACACCGGAACCTCGGCTTATTGACCAAACTATCATTGAGTGGAAAAAAGGTAACTCGTATATCAACCCATACGCTCAAAATGGCCTATTTACAAATAGATCGTTTCTTCCTGTGGTTAATCTTCTACAAGCATCACTTCCCAAAGTATCTGTCGAAAGCCTAGAAACTCTTCACAAAGCTTTTCGGTCAGCCTACTTCAGTGGCGCATATCATGAAACTGTTAAATTCAAAATGGAAGAGAATGGAAAAAACATTACATTTACACGTAAACAAATCATGTTCACAGATTTTGAATATTCTATGATAACAAAGTTATTCCCTATTATTCGCAATGTATTTAAAGAAAAAATGAGCCAACTGTGGATTAATGCTCCCAAGCAACAATCAGAACTTTCGGTTAAAGAGCTTGCTATCACTATTGATAGTTGTCACCCCTGCTCTCGTAGACATATCTGTCAAATAACTCTCTCAAACGGAAAACAGGTTGAAGAATTTCTAACAGGAAAAGACATCATATGTTTAATAAAAGCAACCCCTCACTCAAAGCTCCGTGAACTATACGAAGATAAAGAAATTGATACTGGAAAATATTATGGGCCTGAAAGATACTATAAGTACTTTAATGAATACGATTCTATAGAAATCACACCCCAATTCGCAGAAAACAAGTTGAAAAAGTTGTTTAAAACTCGAGTAAGAATTGCCACAAATGATGAGTATTTTGATCTTTTACGTAAAGGTGTGCTAAACGAGGTTGAAAAAATTAGTCAACAAAACATGAGAAATTACATTTAGTAAGCTAACTTTTCATGGAATAAAGCAGCTTTTTTCGAATTTTCATTACCTCAATCTCGTGTATTTAAGTGGTGCTAGGTAAGAGACTTGGACACAAATCGGGTTTTAACCATCTCAAAAAAAAACTCTGTACTGCGTGATAATGGAACCGCTCTATCTCGAACGAGAAAAAGGCGATATGGGACTTCAGGAAGACCTAGGTCACAAGGAACTAAAAGACCCTTTCTCTCAGGATGTAGCATCAAATAATCGGGAAAAAAACCAATTTGAGTACTACCACAGACTAAGCTGAAAATCATTTCCCAACTTGAAATTTCCATAACCGAAACTAGCTCCGTACCAAACAACTCGTGATACGCTCTTTTTATCATATGGACCTCTGGTCTAGGCTCTGAAAAAATTGCCTCCCTAATTTTATCTGGAGGCGTCTTTGAGACATCTCGAAATAATTCAAAACGTCCACGATACAATAAAACAGTTTCTAGTGCTGATAAATCCTCATTATCGAGGGCGATACCAAAATCAACAGACCCTTCAGATAACCATTGCTTTACCAGGGCGGTGTGTCCAAACCGTAACTTTAATGTAACTTTTGGGGCCTCAACATTTAGGCGATGTATAAGGTCCACGAGTAACGACTGAGCTAAAGAGTGCGTACAGCCTACTACTATCTGACCTGAGAACTCTCCCTCCGAAGTATGAATAGACTCCTCTAATTCATCTACAGCCTTCAACACTGAAGCTGCCTGTGCAAAAACCCCGTTGCCTTCTTCTGTTAGTTGAATTCGATTTTTTCGATGAACAAGCAAGGCCTTACCCAAGCAAATTTCAAGCTTAGCTATCCCCTGGCTAACAGCAGACTGACTAACGTGACTCTCCTGCGCTGCTTGAGATACACCGCCTAGTCTTATAGTATCGTAAAAATATTTCAGGTGCTGCAAGTTAAATGAGGGCATAAACCAACTATAAGATTTACTTAATAAAGCATTCAGTAATATTCATTTTTCTTATTTTTGTCAATTACTGATAATGAGGCTTAAACGAAACAGGAGCCTAAAATGTATTTTTATCTAATCATCGCAACTTTTCTTTGCTTTACTATGCATACGTCCTTCGTTAGTACTGAAGTAATTTCTGAGCCAGTATCAGAAATTTGGCAGTATGGAGACGCTCTCAACATTGAAGGAGGGCTAATTCCACAACGACACCTTCGTAAGGATCAAATTTGGGCCAATCTTTGCTTTATCTTAGACCGTCCCTTCTATGATGGAGTAGAACTTAAGGATATTACCCGAAAAAATTCCTATCCATTAAAAGAGGCCAACATCATGGACTACAACGAACGCAGAGCAGCGCTCGCAACTGCGATTACCCTAAAATACTATATCACTCAGACTCACACCCTTAAATCCCTGAGCGATATGGATCAATCCCATATCATAGTTCAAGTGCACCGAAACTCAACTGGCCCAGCGCACCTTCGTTTCCTAAAAAATCTCATCGAACTCATGGAATTCAACTTCGTGGATGGTGGCGTCACCGATAAAGGAGCCCAGCTACTTATCTTCCCCCAATACAAAGTGGTTATGGAGCTTCGCCACGGAGTTATTCCCACCACGTATGAGGACGCCGATGTTGTTCTATCGATTGGTGTAGCCGCAGGTATACACCCAAGTTGGAAATCAGGCACAGTGATGGTGCCACATCGATTTATTCCATTTGATATTCATAATATGGCATTGATGTTGCCTCTAACTTATGAAGTCAAAAACCACTTAAGTACAGTATTGGATAATGTGATTAATTTGCAGGATCACGAACTTCTGTATGCAATCAACACCCACTACGCCTCTAAGAATTCGACTAAATCGCAAGAATACACTGGGGCATTAATAAAAGAGGATTTCCGGCCAGCGCGCATATTACAAGTTAACGGACTATTCAACCCAAGCAAGATACCTAAATCTCTAGCGGTATTTCGAAAGGAGGGCAAGGATGAAAACTAAAATTAAATTATTTAAAACCCGATAGGCTCTTGCATAAATAGGAACAAAAAAAGTTTTTCTTTATTATGTAAAGTTCACGAAAAGAAAATTTTATAAGAGCCGTTAATTTTTAACGACAACAATTTTTCACAAAGAATCCTTGAGTAAAACCAAGGATTTATCATAAAATCTTCTCAAATATAATTAAAATACAGCTTTGATATGAGCAAAAATTTGTAAGGAGAAAAATGATGGTTAACACAATAATCTCCCATGCCTTGAGCGCAAGACCAAATTTTTCTGAAACACCCCCAATTAAATTCAATAGTTCTCATCGGGAGCAACAGAAATTATTAAAAGCAAGCGTTAGAAGTTGTAATTTGAATGGTGTAAAATTAGCGTTAGCAAACGGAGCGACTCCTGATCCAAGACTGATTGATCAAGCTATAACTCGTTGGAGACAAAGTACTTTAGAAATCCACCATCATACTAAAACCAGCCTTTTTTTAAATATATCATTTCTTTCAATTGTTAACCTTTTACAAGACTCACTCCCTAAAGTTTCAGCAGAAAGTCTAGAGTATCTACATAAAGCCTTTCGGTTAGCTTATTACAGTGGAGAGTCTCATGAAATTTTTAAAAATAACACGACAGAAACAAAAGGAGGAGCATCCTTTGGTATAATAAGTAGATCTATAGAATTCACTGAAACTGAATACTCTATGATATCGCACTTATTTCCTACCATTCGCCTTATTTTTAAGGAAAAAATGAGTCAACAATGGATTGAAGCGCCTAAACTCAAATCTGAACTATCTGTCGAGAAATTTTCGATCAATATGAATTATTGTCATCCATCCTTTCCATGCCAACATTTCTGTAAAATAACTCTCTCGAACGGAAAACAAGTGGAACGATCTCTGAACGGAAAAGAAATTTTATATTTAATCAAGGGTATTCCTCACTCTAAGCACCGACATCAAATAGACATTGAAGAGGAAGAAATCAACGAATATTACGGACCTGAAGCCTACTATAATCACTTTAATAGATACGATTCTTTAGAAGCTACACCCCAACTTGCAGAAAACACCCTTAAAGAGATGTTCGAAACGAGAGTCCAAGTCAGCACAAATGATAAATACTTTAAACTTCTACGTAGTGGAAAACTTAACACCCCTGAGAAATTGTATGCAAAGCTTATGAGAAAAGAGCAATTCCTGAAAAAAATCATTGTTTGCTGTAGTGAAGTTTTGGAACAAGTAAAAGAAGCTGAAGCAAAAAATTCTGCACCGCTTGAAAAGATCGAAAATCGTTTATTGCGTACCTTTTATTTTCTCCACTTGAAAAATTTAAAAGAGGAAATTGATATCTTAGAACAGTCTGCTGAGATATACAAACTGAAAAGGGGTATGATTAAAAAATTAAAAATAATTCTCAAAAGAAATAATATTGAAGTCGATTATGATAATAATGATCAATTCCTTGCATATTTAACTGACCGAAGAAGTAAAGAGGTCCTCTTTTGTCAGCACCCACTTCCAAGTGATTATCAAGGAACAACTCCTGAATCTACAAAACAGTTTGAGATAGCGCTAACTAATTATCTCAGCTGATTCAAGATTTCAACCCGGGAAACTCTTGCATCAGAACTGACGCATCAAAACTACCCCAATAGGCACTTTCTCCTAAAATCAGGGGAATAAGCTGCCTTTTTGAGCTTTGATATGAGAGTTTTTTTGGATCTATTTGCTTTAAAACCGCACTAAGCCCATTTTTTTTGAAATCTGTGTGCCTCGATAATCACGCAATCTTAAGCTAAGATATTGAAGGTTAATGAAGATCTATTAAAATTTTCGAACAAGATAATCAGGATAGCCTCCGGCTACAGGATAAATATTTTTTAAAACATTCAGTACACGCGTCTTTGTCACCCTGATTATTATCATGCCGCCGTAGGCGATCCTGCCCATCTTGATCAATAATTCTAAATCTCATAGTTCAACCTGCTTTGTCTTCAGTCACAAAATTCTTCGATCTGGCACCAACTGTTTTGGTCGAAAAGAATAGAAGCAAAGGTGAATATAAGGACATTGATAAGGGGGTACCGTTTAGACCTTTCAATTCAAGGGTCTTCTACGCAAGAAAAGAGCTCAAGAAGAGTTAAAACGATAGAAACTATCACGATTTAAAATTTTGATGCGTCAGTTCTGGCTCTTGCATAAATAGAGCTTCCAATAAAAAACAGATCCTTTTTTTTTAATATTGAAAAAATAAATTCAAATGCCTAGTATCTCGGCAAGCAGTCGCAACCGGAGATTAGGTTATGGAAAGAAAGCAACTAGATTACAAATGTGGCAACACTGTCTGCAAAGGATATTTGGTTCACAACGAGATAGTAAAAGAGCCTCGCCCTGGAATAATGATCTTTCACGCTTGGAAAGGACAAGACGATTTTGCTCGTGAAAAAGCTGAAGAGTTTGCCAAATTAGGGTATGTAGCTATGGCTGTAGACCTATATGGCGATGGTAAAACTGCAGAGACAGACGAAGAAGCCCTGGCCTTAATGATGCCCCTTTTCAAAGATCGAGCACTTCTACGCGAGAGAGTCTGCGCTGCACATGAAGCTTTTCGTGAACATAACCTTGTTAGCAAGAAAAGCATTGGTGTAATTGGTTACTGTTTTGGAGGTCTTGCTGCTATTGAACTACTCAGAAGTGGAGCTAAGGTCAACGGAGTCGTAAGTGTTCACGGTGTTCTAGGTGACAAGATGGGCGAAGAGGTTGCAACACGAGCACCATCAACAGAAAAAATGAAGGGAGCTGTACTTATGTTACACGGTAAAGATGACCCTTTAGTCTCCGATGACGACATCAAGAATATCCAGAAGGAGTTTACTGATGCTCATATCGATTGGCAGATGCATATTTATGGAAATACAGTACACGCTTTTACTAATCCAAAAGTAAAAGACGCATCATCAGGTCTAGCCTATAATGAAGTTGCAAGCAAACGAGCTTGGAACACCACAAAATCCTTTTTTAACGAACAGCTTCTATAACCCAGGGAATTACTTATGAATATTTTTATCACAGCTATTTCTATCTATACGTTACTTATTTTTGCTGGAGGGATTATTGGATATCTTACCGCTGGAAGTACAGCATCTATCGTTATGAGCTCTATTTTTTCTTTAGGGTATGTTATGGTTTTATGTACTCTAAAAAACTACCCAAAGCAAAGTTTTATCTTCTCTGCGTTATTAACGTTTTTTTTACTGGCATTTTTTTGTATGCGCTATTTTACCACTCACTCTTTCATGCCCGGTGGATTAATGGCTCTCCTCAGCTTTCTAATGCTTGGAATACATTATATTTCTAAAACGCATTATATTGACCAAGGTTAAGTAAAGACCCCCTCTTTTCTGTAAAAACATTTTTTTACATTTAATCTTGAATAATAGTTTAGACTAATGTTACGGTGAGTCCTAGTAGAACTATAACTATTGGTGGTGCACTATGAGACTAGGAAATTCCTTAAAAATAACATTACTTGCTGTTATTGCATTTTCTGGCAGCTATCTATATTCCGAATTAGGATCGGTTACCCCTACGCCGGGTGAAGCCCCTCCAACTTTCGATATCGGAAAAGTGTTTAGCTCTTGTCCGATCATTTACAGCATACTTCTTATCCTTTCTGTAGCTGCGAGTGTCATATGGGTGTATAGCATATTCACACTAAAGCTTAATGAAATGATGCCCGAAGAATTTACACATACTGTTCGTCAACAACTATCTGACAGTCTTTTTGAGGAGGCAATTGAATACTGCCAAAGGGAAAACAATTTTGCATCAAGCATTATCGTCAGCGGTCTAAATGCACGTGGTCACGGACCGCAGGTCATTATGGACGTTATTCAAGCAGAAGGAAGGCGCGCAGGAAATATTATCTGGCAGCGTCTTGGTCTCCTCAATGATATTGCTGTCATAGCACCTATGCTTGGTCTTTTAGGAACAGTGTTGGGATTATTCTTTGCTTTTTACGACACATCGAGTACAGCTGAAAACATCTCTTCAATCTTTGACGGTTTAGGCATTGCTGTTGGTACTACTGTGTTGGGCCTTATTGTGGCTATTTTGGCAATGATTTTTTATACATCATTAAAATATCGAGTAGTGAATCTACTAAACTCGATAGAAAATGAGTCACTGTCATTGGTTAGTCTAATTCAGACGGAAAAGAAAGAAAAAAAACTATAAAGTAGCGAGAATGTAAATATGAGCTTTACACCGGAAGAAGAGATAAAAGGACGTACGAGTGTCAACTTGGCACCAATGATTGACTTCTTATTTTTGATGCTGATGTTTTTTGCCTGTCTTGCTATTTCTAGAGTAACAACAAAAGACACTGATATCGATTTAGTTGAAGCTAAAACAGGTACTGAAGCATCTATTGCTGAAGCAAATACTGATTTAAAAATCATCAACATTAGTATTACCGAGGATGGTAAATACAAATGGGTGACAGAAATCAGAGATTACATGATGAATACACCTGAAGCAATAGGTGAAGAATTAATTACACAGTATCAAAAGGGAATTCTTCCTGAGGATCGAATAAAAACGCAAGTTCTTTTAAAGATCGACAAAAAAGCTACTTGGGAACCTATCCTAAAAGCTATTTTTGCTATACGTGATGCTGGATTTGAAGTACACCCCGTTTACCTTCCCGAGGAATCGGAGTCATAAGCAATTTTTAATGAAAAGGCTTTACCACTTTGGTAAAGCCTTTTCTATATTAATATGCTGTTACCATTCATCAAACATTGACAAACTGGTATTTCCAATCAAATTCTCTTCTCCCAAAAATATTTTCTGAAACCCTTGGGGCTCAAATCACTCATTTCAATTAAGAAATAAAATTTTAACTTTTCCTTTCTTTTAAAATCAAAATTATTGTATGAAAACTTGGTATTCATTCAAATGAATGTTTTAAAGGCTGTAACTCTGGATATATATTTATTCCTCGATTGAAGTTTTGTCAATTATTAGAAGTGAATATTTGCCAATAACTAGATGAGACTAAAACTGGGAGGTAAATGTTACCAGTCTTATAAAGACCATTTTTATAATAACCATTAGGAGGGATATTATGACAACACCACTAACAGGATCTAAAACGGAATATCCACCATTACCATCTTCTACTGTGCGTAATAGTGATTCAGGAATCCGTAAACACAAAAACAAAGGATATGGAGCATCTGATACTAAATCGAAGATCACCGACAAAAAAGCCCAGGAAATCATTACTGAGCAAAGTTCAAAAGATTTGCCTATCGCTAAATCAGCACTCAACAAAAAAGGCAGCTCAAAACAAGCCCTTACAAAAAAGGTAACTATCTTAGATGAATACGAGGCAAATAAGAGTACAGACTCGCTCAAAAAAAGTTCCCCTACAAAAAAACCTTATAGTGTTATTTCAAAAATGGCTGAAATTATTGACGAAATCATTTTGAAAGATGACGTCTGCAAGGCTAATGCCCTTGTTAATGGTCCCCGGGATGATTTGGTCAAATTCGTAAGAGATAAATTAAACGACACCTTAAAAGAAGAGTTACCGAAAACAAATGAGGAAGAGCTCGAAAGTAAAATCCGCAAAAAAATGGAAGTTGCTTTTGGGAAACAGAGTACTGAATTAAAAAATAAAATCAAAAATCTCGAAAGTGATTTAAGCAAGGCTGAAGAAACAATTGCTACACAGTCTCTTGAAAAAGATGACGCTCTGAAACGTGTTAAAGAACTAACTTCAACATCAGAAAATAAAACTGATGAATTATTTGAGACAAAGAAAAATTTACAGAATATTGCTCAAGTAATCAGACTACTGTCGACACAATTTCAGAGTCTTATACCAAACGATCCCAATGCTGAAGTGGCAAAAGAACTTCGCGTAAATGCTTCAATAAATATCGTCAAAACATTAAATAGCGCTTGCGACTTAGTTAATTTACCACACATAGATACCTCAGTAAACCTTGTAGAGAAACAAAGTGAAAGCGTAAAGATTCCTTCTCACGAAGAAGTTATGGCACTTGGCAATATGGTAAGTACCCTACATACTGAAGTAAAATCTGAATGTCAAAAATTGATTTCTTCAGATTCTAGAAACCAAAGCAATATTCAAGCAACTTTTGGTAAATTCATTGATCAATTATTAGTTCATAGTAAAACTGCCTCTGAGCTAAAGCTGAAGCTTCAAAATGAGTTGATTGAGTTACAAAAAAATATTACAGAAGATGAAACTCCCTATTTTTCTGAAGATATACTTAATGGTATTGCAAAAGTAACTTTATACACCAAACCACAACTTGAGGCTAATATCGAAGCACACAATGCTAAGAGAAACAGTCAACTTGATGAACTTGAGGATATTGTGACAAAGTTTTCACTCATCAATGATATACTAAATGAAGTTGCTTATAAAGTTCGTGTTTCATTATCTGAGCCTGCAGATATCGATTTAATAGAAAAAATTGAAATAGTGACAACAAATTTAAAATCTTCGTTTATACCCTTTGCTGACGTAACAATTATCCCAATCAAGGTTAAACTGATTGAATCAGCGCTAAGTGATTTTAGGGAAAAATCAAATGCATATCATACAACGCTTAGGGATCGACGTAAAGAATTTGATACTTACAAGGCACCAACTGAAGAACCCTACAAGTCTAATCATATTGAAATGATTAAAAATCGTTATCTCATTGATAAAGCTGAGCTTCTTGAATATAACAGGAAATGGCCTCCTATTAGAGATAATGTTCTAACATTGATCAATGATTTGCGTAACCTGGTTACCGAAGGAGAAAAATCCCCTAAGATCCCTAGTCAATATGTAAACAGAGTTGCATTAATACAAGGGGAAACTCCCATCGACCTCACCGAAAAAAACACAAATTTTGCTGAGGCTCATCGAAAACGACAAGTGAAATTAACACAGCTCGTAAGTGCCTTTAATAAAATTTATGAGAATATGAAAAAAGCTAAAAAGGAAGTTAACCGTTCTTATACAGCTTCTTTGGACCTTAATGGTGAATATTCTTCAGAAACCTATTACAATCTCCGTGGTCAAGTAGACCCAGAAGTTGAAAAGACATTTATACAAGATGTAACACCCACGGCCTAGCGTGTGATACCTAAGTAGGGAAGGTCTCCTTCCCTACAATTCTATTCCACTTATTTCAGAAAATAAAACTGTGAATAGCCAATCAGCTCTAGGTTTCTGCTAATTATCGATGTTAAAATTCTTTGCTTTGCACTGTTTTGCAGCTCTTCAATTCCTTTTGCCTAGCGCGCTTTAAACCGTTTGCTATTTTGGATAAAAGTGAAGATACGAATTGATAAAATTGAAAACCTAAGAGCACACCAGCTAAAGCGTAAAAGCAGCTTTCAAAAGAAATTGAAATCCCTAACTGATAGGAAGAGTAGGTAGAGCGAATAATATTCCAATCTCCATAGAATAGAAAGTAAAATGGACGGGTCACAACGTTAGAATGGTCGAGTTGTTCTAAAGAGTGTGCCAAATTAGAAGTTCGTTTAACCATCGCTTTCATGACTTTTCCTTGATCGGAGAAATCGCTGTCACGGCTATCGATAAATTTCTGGATATATGTTTCCAGCTCTTTATGTGTTTTATTGGCTGTAGTGCGAATTTGTTGCACTTGATACTGCAATTCCTCAACGTGTCCTGATAGCCGCATCGTATATTGATCTACAAACATAGGAAACTGCATGAGAATGATAGCTCCAAGAACTGCAAAAATTCTATCGAGCATTGCTGAAAACCAGGACATATTGAAACCTCACCGATTACTCATTTACTTGACTATTTTTTATGCGACTATGTTCCCTTCTTTTATCCATACATCTTTTAAAGTGTTCAGCTTTTTCATATTGAATTTGATTCATCATGGCTTGGCTTTGCTCGGGGCTGTCAACACCATATTTTTTCATGACATCGCTAAACGTCTCGTATAGAGTTTCTCTAAATATATTAACGGCAATATCTTTTTGGGCTGGATCTCTTAACGGGTTGGGATTCATTGACTTCGTTTTATCTTCTACTTTAGAAACGATAATCGCATCTTGACTCTTTAAATCTTCATTTATTGCGGGCCAAAGCTCTTGGGCTATGTTGTATGATTGTAAAACATTGTTCACGATTTTTTCAGGAAAGTAAGAAAGAATCAAGTCTTTTGAGCAGTCCTCTTCAATTTCAACGACTTGTTGATCGGCAAAAGACTGATGCATAGAAAAACTAAAAGCTAAAAGATGAAGTATAACTAGAGCTTTCACAGGGCCTCCAAATTTTTTGTCACCAAATATACAGATGCTACATTTCGTGCAGCCTCTCTTTTACCTTTTATAATATTTAGTAATGATTTGCTATTATTTTACGATAATCGAGCCATTATTGCATAAATCACACATCTTGGTAGTTTTATTTATTTTTGATTGTAGCTGTTCCGATTAAAATTAGACCCTATTCGCGACTTATCGTCTATTCTTTCGAGAATCGAACAATAAGACGGTTACCAAACCGAGCAGTTCAGCTTACACGAACGTTTTGGAATTACTTAGGTTATACTTTTTATTTTTGACGAAAACATTTAGATTATTTTTTGTAGAACCTTTAGTTCGGAGTTGCTTTTATGCATATTTTTCAAAAACTAGCACTTTCTTTTGTTGTTTTGTTTCTAGTAGCTGTTAAAGGTCAAGTTTATGGGTACGACTACTCGCCCTCTTGTTTAAAGCGGATTGAAACAAGTTTTTTTGAGCAAAGATATGTTGAGCAAGCATTAAACTTACATAAAGTCGGTCAAAGCTCATGGGGGTTAATTATCAGTGACCTAAAGCAAAAATCGTTGCAAGTCCCTGGAATGATGATGGCAAAAGCTCGCACAATGAAACCTAATCCCCTAGACTCACCTTTCGACCCCAAACAGGCAGAAAAAATTCTTCACCCTTTATTATTTACGATTTTTCGAGAGACTCTTATTAGTTATAATTTCACTAATGAAAGTGGAATACGTGACATGTTTGAGTATATATATTCATTTCAAGAAGATCGTATTAAACGGTGCCTTTACGGAAGCAGTCGACTTTAGGATTTATCATGCAGCCGATTTGAGGTCTATTCCTTGAGTTTTATCAGGTATATTATTGAAAAAAATATACTTATTTGTTAACACGAACCTATTCCAAACAAACTTAAAAAAAGAAATTAAAATGATCAACACCAACGTAAGCAACCCATATAGAGAATTTGATGACAAAGATAAATTATTTCTTTGTTTAAAAAATGACTATGATTCCTTTGTAAATAATAGTGCTTCTGCAAAGATTTACAACACCTTTCATACAAATGTCGACAGCATGCAAAATCAAGAGAAAATAAAGAAGTATTATGTATTTACAGATTACAAGGTCACTTTGAAAATCGATAAAAGTACAGAAGCCATCAAGTTACTTCGAAAGGCTGCAATCAAAAAATTTCCTTTAAATTTTGAATATAACTTTACAGCAGAAGAGGTTAGCCTGTATCGTCCGGTTACAATTACCGTCGATTTTCCTGAGGTCACTAGATTGGACACTCTTGATGAAAGTGACTCTATTCTGAAAAGAATTAAGGATTTGAATTTACAGGCTTCAATCTTTTTTCATAATACACAGAGTCAATCACCTCGTTATCAGCAGATTCCAGGCTGTTTTTCTGGTTTGAATCTCAGCGGTGTTGAAGGATTGAAAATTCCAGCTATGCCAGAAATCATACCTGAGCTTTCAATCAGTCATTTTGAGGGAATGTTAATAAGAAAAACAAACAAATTGTCTATTAAAATTGTATCTAATACCCAAGAAGTTCAAGTACCTTCCGAGGTTAAGTATGGTGAAATTAGCTTCGACCAAATATGGTCGTTTAATCCTAAACCTTTAGAAGAGACATTTTCAAAAGTTAATCCTGAAAACATTTAGAAAAATACGTGTTTTTAGAAGAGCTATATCTTCTCTTGAATGATGGAACCTGCTTTTTTTCATCCAACCAAGTTCATTGCGATAATAGTTGTTCCTTTCTGTTTGATGCGTTATGATAACGCCTCACCCACCTGATTTTCTAGAGGAGAAAGTAATGATTATCGATGGTAAAGCGATTGCTGCAGGGATCCAAGAAGAGTTTCGTCAAATCATTTCAAGTATAGAGGGGCGAAAGCCCTGTTTAGCAGTTTTGCTTGTGGGAAGTGATCCCGCATCTGAAATTTATGTAAGTAGAAAAACTAAAGCCTGTGAGATGGTGGGAATTAACTCTATAAAAGAGCACTTAAATGCGGACATCTCGGAGACAGAACTACTAAGCCACATTCAACGTTTGAATAATGACCCTTCAGTGGACGGTATTTTAGTACAGCTCCCCCTACCCGACCACATAAACTCTATGAAAGTAACAATGGCTATATCACCAGAAAAAGATGTTGATGGATTTCATCCGATTAACCTTGGTAAACTTGTCATTGACGACGATAGTGGGTATACCCCCTGTACACCTTTAGGTATACGTGTATTGCTATCCAAGTGTGGTATTGAGACCCGCGGAAAAAACATCGTTATTGTTGGAAGAAGTACTATCGTTGGCAAACCAATGGCTTCGCTATTTATGGGACGAGGAGATGGAGGAGATGCTACTGTTACTATCGCTAATCGTCATACTTCCAACCTAAAAAACTTATGTTTATCCGCCGATATCATCGTAGCAGCAGTTGGTCAGGCTAACTTCATTTCAGAAGAAATGGTTAAAGAAGGTGCTATTGTTATTGATGTAGGTATTAACCGAGTAGACGATACATCTCGAAAGCGGGGATACCGTATTGTTGGAGATGTTGATTTCGAAAATCTCGAGGATAAGTGTTCACATATTACTCCTGTGCCTGGAGGGGTTGGTCCAATGACCATAGCAATGCTACTAAATAATACAATTAAAAGTTTTAGAAAATCCCAATCACAACAAGTTAAAGAGCTATGTTTAAACGAATTTTCTTATTATTAGTTTTTGTATTGATTGGCTGTGAGCAATCTCCTTCCCCCAAGAATAATGTCACTATTTTTTCTGATATTGCGATGACAATGAGTTATAAGGTAATTATTGGAAAGAATCTTGACAACCAAAAACGTTCGGAAGTGAATCGTATTATCGATATGACCTTTGAGGAAGTGGATAAGGTATACAACAATTGGAATCCTGAATCAGAACTGTCACACCTTAACAACGCAAAGGCTAATGTCTGGATAAAGTTATCTCCCAAGCTTGAATCCTTGCTACTATTTACTGAAAAACTTGTTAAAGCAACTAAAGGGCTTTATGATCCAACTGTATCCCCAGCTCATCAATTATGGAAATCGTCGTTGTGCAAGGGAATTGTCCCTTCTCCTGAAAAAATTCAATCTGTAGCTGAAACTGTTGGCTGGAACAACTTAATTTTTAAAGAGGGATCTGTTCAAAAAAAACACTCCTTAATGTCTATTGATTTAGGAGGTATCGCTAAAGGGTATTGTGTAGACCTTCTTGTTGAAAGGCTAAATTTAGCAGGTTTTAACGATGTGTTTGTAGAGTGGGGCGGCGAGATAAGGGCATCTGGCAGGCACCCTGAAAATAGGTCCTGGCAAATATACATCAGTAACTTAGAGGATACAGATCCTCTGCATGCCATCGACACAGTATCTCTTGATAATCAGTCTATTGCAACGAGTGGCGACTACTTACAGCAGTGGAATATTGATGGCACTATTTATACACATGTGATGAATCCAATAACCTTAAAACCTATAATCGTTTGTGATAACAACATTTGTAGTGCTACTGTTAAAGCACCATCTTGTGCCTTTGCAGATGCCTTGGCAACAGCATGCATGCTATTTGATTCTCCAGAGGAAGCTTCTTCCTGGGCAAAGGAGCTCCAGAAGGATGATCCCTCTATCCAATTCTGGTTTGTACAAAGAAAATAGAGAAAATCTATCCTCGTTTATTTTTTACCTTATACCAATCGGAATAAGTCAAGTTACCAATAAGTGCCGTCTACTAGGCACTTTTTACTCACTCTCCTTATGCAGTTAATACCAGCCCCAATAAATCAAGCTGTAAATAAGCAGCATTTTTTGGCATCAAACTTGCATCTTAACTTTCCTATAATATTTTCACTCCTTGAGGCGTAGTTATGATAATACCACCTCCAGGAGGATTTGAACCAAATCAAATACCTCCAAATTTACCAGATTCAGAAGGGCCATCTAACAAGAAAGCTGATGATCAAGAGCAACCCGATGCACGTCAGCAGCCAGGCTATTCTGATATTGACCCAAATGCAAAGTTAGTCAAGGAGGGGTCTGTTTCACCAAAACAAGAAACCCAGCCGGAAAAAGATGTCAAAAAAGCAGAAGGGGCCATATCTAGACTTATTGATAAGCTCCCCGGAGAAAAAGGGTTACGAGCTACAGAAATTGGAGTCAAACTCAGTGATGGAGCTGTAGCATTAGGAGGCGATGCAATTGGTGTCGTACAAGGCCTTGCAGGGAAAGCTCCTGAAGAAGTGGTAATTAGCCCAGAAGATATAGAAGGAATCAGTGATGCCCTCGATAAAGTTGAAGGAATCGCAACAACAAGCTTATTTTTATTTTATATCTATAAGTCTGGTGAACGTTTTGTAGACTTTGGCAAACTGGAGCAAATTGAAAAAGCTTATCAAAACCTTCAATCCAAGATCGATGAAAAAACGGAATTACTCAAAACTACCCCAAAAGAGTCAACTGATTACCAACAAATAAGCTCCGATATAGAAGCACTTCAAGGTAAACTGGAGCAAGTTCAGAAAGATCTCACAGATATCAATGACAAACTAGCAGCTACTAAACATGTTCACAGTAAATTAATTAAATACTCATTAAAAGAAGGGAAGGTCATTGCCAAATTTGCTGGTAGAGAGATAGCTGCACAAACACTTGGAACAGCTGTGAAAGTATGGAAAATTAAAATGAAGGCCGTTGGAATCAACGCTGACGTAAAAAAACGGGGTCAGATTAACAAGGAATTAAAAAAAATCGGAGAAATGATCGTTAATGAAAGAGATATGAACCCCGAACTAAAAAAACTCCTAAAACTAAAACTGCGAAGTGATACAACTTTATACAGTGATACATGTCTAAGTACACTAACTAAGTCGATAGCTATTGGGGGTTATAGCGCGGGTATTACCTCGACTGTTTCATCTATAACTCTAGCTGCAATCAAAGCTGTAACAATATTCACAGGTGTGGTCGTATCAGCTCTTTCTGCAATGGCTTTGCTAGCATCTGGAATTTTAACCATCGCGGCTCTTGGTATTGGGGCTACCTACGTTATTCATAAAAATCGCCATAATATCAACATTAAACATGAAAAAGTAAAACTTTCACTTCAAAACAAGCTTGTAAACCGGAAAATTTCGAAAATAACAAAAAAAAGTAATCGCCTCGAAGAAATACAAAAAACTACCAACGAGAGGCTCAATAAATTCCATACCGGAAAGAAACAGTGGGGTAAATTTAAAGTCACAAATAAGAGAAACGTAAGCTTTTCTGATGAATCAGGTATTGCAGACCAGGAGCAACCTTCCCAAAAAGTATCCTCTATTAATCAACGCCTCACTAAATTAATAGAAAAAAAAGAAGAACTTAAAGAGGAGATAGCTAGTTTAACAAGTGAGGAAAAGTCGTCCCAAGCTAAAATCAATCCAATAAAACGAAAGCAAATGATTGATAAAAAAGAAGCGCTTATTAATGCAGAAGCCCAGTTAGGAAAAGAAATCAGTAAAATGCAAAAAGACATCTCAAAGTACCTTCAAATGGAAGAACGACAAAAATCTAAAATCGACAATGCTGTGAGTAAAGCCAACCGACAGATGTCAATATTAATTAAGCAACAAGAAAGTTTACAGGCACAAATAAAAGAGAACCAAGAACTGTCAAGAGTTATTAGTTTATCGAAAAGCTTAAATCTAACGCCAAGAGAAACCAATGAAAAAATCAAAGATCTAGAAAATAAGATCAGTGAAACTACAAGCGACGACTCAATAGCTATTCGAGAACACTTAAAAACTGAAGGGTTTAATATTTCAGATGCAAAGTGGGAGTCCCTCGACGAAAGAAGAGCATTACTGGAACGCTACTTAGTACCAAAAAAATAAAATATCAAAATAAGATTAA
The DNA here is from genome assembly GCA_036164375.1 of Chlamydiota bacterium. Taxonomy (GTDB): domain Bacteria; phylum Chlamydiota; class Chlamydiia; order Chlamydiales; family Criblamydiaceae; genus JAYZJO01. The sequence goes on from JAYZJO010000040.1 coordinate 30,979, forward strand.
AAATAGCATTCTTCAAAGTATAAGGGTGAATAAAAAGGAGAACATATTATGGCTTCTAAACAACTAAAATACTGTGCCAAAGTCCTCACTGACTATGGGTACGAGGTAGAGTACTTTGAAGAGAGTGATGAGGTACCTTTTGACTATTACCGATTTTCGATAGGGTCTGATTTGCAAAACCGAAACCGGTATATGATTATAAATACGATACCTAAGCCCCAAAACATTGAAAATCTTGAAGATACAAATGCAACCGAAGAAGAAAGAGAAGAAGAGGATAATGAAACACTTATGCAGGTGAGTGTAGTCTTACCTTTTATGATCTCTGAAGGTTCTATTGGGGAAACCGCAAGAATACTCATGTTTTTCAATAAAGGACTTGACGCACCAGGGTTTGGAATTGACGAGATCAGTGGACACATCTTTTATCGCTATACATTTTTACAACCGACGGGATTGATTCCGAGAAAAACAATATTGGGTATTATCGGTACCGCTATACTAGTCATAGACAGTTTTTCTAATGATATCGAAGCCGTTGCTAACGGAATGGCTATGAAAGATGTATTAGAGGAGTCGCTTAAAAATTTAAATGCTGAGTAGAGTCTGTTTCTTTTGGTATTTACTCAAGCTGACTTTTCGCTTTTTGAGCTAGCTCTAAAAGTTCTTCAAACTCTTCTTTTTCCGTAGCATTTAAGATACACAAATCTAACGAACTGATGGCACTAGTATCATCTAGTATCGAACGATAGCAACTCGCTGTGTGATAGTGGGGAAGTGGGTGTGAAACATCTACCATTGCAGCCATAGCATAAGCAAGAAGCGCTGAGTGATATTCCTCTAAGAGCTGCTCTGCCATCCCAAGACCAAGCCAGTAATTAAAGACTGTTGGATTCAAGGTTGTCAAGAAGGTAAATATTTCCGCTGACTTTTCATAGTTTTGTTTTTGAAAAAAATTGTAGCCGACCTGATAAAATTTTTCCATTGTCTCATCGGAATAGCCTAAAATCTCTTGGAAGTTTTTCCCCTCTTTAAATTGCTTCGTTAACAATCTAGGGTCTAGCAATTTTTCTAAGGCATCTTCCGGGATTTTAAACTCTTCCATGTAGTCCATGTCGCTCTCTACTTCTCCTTCATTTTGCTAAGTTCTTGAAGTAGAGCCTCGTGACCTTGCACGATACGGTCGGAATAGTTGTGTATTTCTTGAAAAAGGTGTAAGCGTATACGTTTTGAATACTGCTCAAACGGTTCAACTTCGCTATTATATTCATGCTCAATAGTTTCAATCAACGCTTCAACAAGCCTACTTGCTGCTTCATCAAGCGCAATATCATCGTCTGATAAAACGTATTTCATACTTTTCTCCTTTTCACTCATCTTTATGCACCCTGCTTTGAACTTGCTTTAACGATTCATAAAGAATTGGAGCACTAGCTTCTAAGTCAAATATTTGATTAATTTTCAACATAAGGATCGGCGATCCCCCTAGTTTTTTACCTAAATTAAGTAGTACTCTTTTAGATACGTCTGATAAAACATCCGCATTACAGTACTTGTTTTTAAGGATTTTTCTAGGCAGGTCTGTAGATTTAGGCTCCCGAAAGATGTTTTTTTCTTTTGTTGGAGCTCTATTATGATTTATTTCGTCATTAGGGTTGCCCGCAGGGACTCCTCTGATGCTACTCATTTACTCCTCCCATTCATCCTGATTATACAACAACCTTATATAATTTTAAATTTATTTTTAATAACTTATTTCTACTGTCTTAAAAACAAATATTTTTCTTTGCATAATTAATATTTCAATCGTTGCATTTTTTCTTTAAATTGAATATAATGTATCTTTATTGAATACTGACAACGACTTAATAAAGGTAAATCAAAAGTTTACCGATAATTGCGAACGATACTGATTTTTCCCCTTAGTTACGAACTCAACAAGCTGTCTATCCTCATTAAAATGATTTGCAGCTGATTACGAGAAAAAACATAACCACCAGGCGGGGTTTTAAACATGTACACAGGTCAGAGTCGAAAAAATAAAATTCACCTTACGGATTATGATTTTGAGTCAGACATATCAAGACGGCTATTCCTTAACCAGTTAAACCTATTTGAAATTGAAGTATTTCGAGAAGTAATTTTCAACTCCCTTAAATTCCCATTAAGTGAACTCGCACAATCACTTGAAACTTCGAATGATAAAATCCGTAAAGCGCTAGAAAAGATCGAGCCTACCAACCTTTTCCAAATTGAAAATGACAACATACTAGTCAACAAAGAGCTTCGTAAATATTTTGAAACGCAAATTGAACGTTTTGATAGTGATTTTACCCCTGATATCGACTTTTTTCACTCCTTGTTACACCATGTCCCAATACATATTTTACCTACCTGGTTTTCAATCCCCAAGTCATCTAATGACATTTTCTGCTCCATTGTCGACAAATACCTTTACTCGCCCAAGCTTTTCAGTAAATATCTTTTAGAACTAAACTTCGATGATGACCGAATTCCAAAAATTATCGATTTGATCTATCAAAGTCCCAACCTATCGATGGATGTTTCTGAACTCTTAGAACATTTCCCTATGAGCCGTGATGAGTTAGAAGTGATTATTCTTACTCTTGAGTTTCACTGTGTTTGCTGTTTGAATTACATTTCTGAAGGGGACAACTGGAAACAAGTAGTGGAACCGTTCTCTGAGTGGCGTCAATATCAGCAGACGATACGCTCTTCCTTATGTTCTCCGATCGAAAATCAAGATGCTGTAGAAATTTTTCGCGAAGGTGATTTTCCTTTCGCTCAAGACCTCAATAGTATTCTTATTGAAATTTCTGAATCTCCCCTATCCCTCGAAAAAATATGCGCGCGGTTTGGTGAGCAGTATGCAAATCAGCTAGTCAATAAAATTGTAAGTTTAAAAATTGGTTATATCAAAAATAACCAACTGCATGAGACTGAAAATACGGTATTTTGGAAGGATAAACCCGTTCAAGAGAAGGCGATGTCGCTATACTTCAGTACCATTCATTTCTACAGAAAAAAGTTAAATGAAAACAATTATACGGATAGAGATATCAGGGAAGTAGAAAAAAGCCTTAAACCTATTATGGGAAAGGGTTGGATCCTTCTAAATGACTTTATTTTCAGTATGATTGCTCCTCTGGGTGATTGCGACGAAGTTACTTTATGTAAGAAGGGACGTCAATGGATGTACTCTTTGCCTGATTATAGTGAAGACCAAATTGCCTTCATCACAAGCATTGTCGAAAATCACCTGTTCGAATCGGGCATTGTTTGTCTTGGAACATACGGAAAAGAAAAATGTCTTTGCGTAACTCCATTCGGTCAACTTTCTCTCGGTGACGAATAGCTGTATTCGTGAAGTCCTTTCAATAGCTCTTTATTTATTGGGATTGGTATTAGTTTCCACTTTTCTTTTCCGAGGTGGTAAACGCGGAGCCGCGGAATCGCGGAGACAAGGGGAATTTTAAAAGTTATTAACTACTCTGCAAATCCCATCACGGAGCAGAGTTTGACCAAAATTTAATACTAAGCCTAGCTTTTTTTGAGTAAGGCGTAGGTAGGTTAGAACCTGAGCAGAGTGGACTTTATGAAGGTGTTCAGCTAAAGCAATTTCATAAACGCTCTCCAATAGTCCAGGACCTCCCAAAACCTTATGAACTTCTATAGCAGCATCAATAATGCAAGAAGTTAACTTATTTTCGGTAAGATTCATGTCAATTTTACCCATGTCTCCGCAGCCCCGTTTCCCCGCGTTTTTCTCAATTTGTTGTAAGGTCATTACTTAAAATATAGTGAAAAGTTTACGAAAGGTAATTTCTATAATATTTCTAGCTCATTTATAAATAAAAATTTAAAATTTTACAGAGAATTGCTGTTACCAGATATACAGATAACACTGCCAAGACCCCGATTGCGACCCCAAACTTTTCGTAAACGGGGTCTAAGGCTTATAGGTAATATGCGAAAATGTGCTTTTTCTCTACCGTTTTTGGAAATATATGCCTTTATAGCGCAATCACTTGATCTGTAGAACGGATAAGACCGCTACTTGGTTTCTCTGTCGATGTAAGCAAAACTTGCCCCATAGAGCAAAGCTTTTCATGAAGTTTACCTTTACGAATTTCATCTAGGCTGATGCCGACATCATCGACGAGCATAAGCGGTGACACCCCCACTTGATCTGCTAGCCGATCCCAAGAAGAAAGTCTCAAGGAAGCAACACAACTTCTTTGCTGTCCCTCACTGCCAAAATACCTCACTTCTTTATTGCCAATAGCAAAAGAGAGATCATCTTTATGAGGTCCGTTGATAGTATAGCCAAGCTCCATTTCTCGAGATCTACTTTTCTCTAAAACCTGAAGAAACCCATTTTTACCTTTGTCAACCGAAGTTTTTAAAGAGACGTGAAGTGAAGAGCTTTCTTCTGAAAGCTTTTTATACGAACAGCAGGCGTAGTTAGCGATACTATCAACTACTATTTTTCTCTTTTCCACTATATACTCTGCAGCATTTGCCATTTCAATTTCCCAGGGGACGATAGCCTTTACATTTTTTCCCCTAAGAAGGCAGTTGCGCTGTTTCATTGCTTTATTATAGCGCGATAAGTGGTGAACATAGAGTGGGTCAGATTGAGCGATATGCAAGTCCAGAAAGTGCCTTCTACCACTAGGAACCCCCTTAATTAAACTTGCATCGTCCGGAGTAAACACGACACCATAAATAACCCCTAATAAATTAGAATAAGAAAGACAAGGGGACTGATTTATGAGTATTTTTTTTATTTTACCATCGAAAGCAATCTTTATCCCTTGCTCAACGCCATGCTTAATAAATGTAGCTTCAACAACATAATTTGCTGCTCCATGACGAATCATATCTGAAGCTTGCTGAGTTCGAAAAGAGCGGCCACATATCAACAATTGAATAGCTTCTAAAATTGTCGTTTTTCCCACGGCATTAGAGCCGTATATGTGATTAACACCTGGTGAAAACTCAAATGTGGCATCTTCATAACCTCTGAAGTTATACAAGCGCAATTTGCAAAGATGCATCTACCTTACTCTTCTCCAAGGCGCATTGGCATCAATACATAAAGAGGGCTTGGACCCGAAGCAACAACAGGTTCTTGATCTTCGTCTGTGATAACACCTGGATTAAATGCATCAATCAGCCCCATTTTTACCGTTTCACTTTTACCATGACGTAAAATATCAAGGAAATAGTTTGGGTTAAAGGCTATCTCAAACTTATCACCGTGATAATTCACAGGCATTTTAACAACACCTTCTCCTACATCCATAGTATTAGCTGTAAGCATTAACTCTCCATCTGTAAACGTGAAGCGTACAGAATGTGTCGTCTGTGCAGTGAATAGTGATATCTGTTTAAGAAGAGACGTTAATTCTTCTCTGTGTAGACTAACAATAGTATCAGGTTGATCAGGAATTACACGGTTCACATCTGGGTATTCTCCCGTAAGCAATTTGGAGACGATTATAGAATCGCTTGATTGAACAGCTATTTTGTCGTCCATCAAAAAAATCGTTGCTTCATTATCTTCATTACTGAGATTTTTGGTAATTTCTTCTACAGCTTTGAGTGGTACGATATAGCTACCATTCGCTGGAGATTCACCTGGGATAGTCTTAAATGTTCTCGCCAAACGCTTTCCATCGGTACCGATAAAAGTAGCGTTCCCATCTTCTACATTTAGATAAACACCGGTAAGGACATAGCGGTTATCTTCACGGGATACAGCGAATGAAGTGCGAAGAAACATTTCTTTTAGTTCTGCTTCTGAGAACCTCAACTGTTGCGCATCTCTCATATCAGGAAGTGATGGGTATTCACTCGTGTTCATTCCATGCATTTTGAACTTGGACGAACCGGCGACAATATCGGTAACTTCATTCTGATTTGTTGTTATCTCCACATTAACAGCTGTAAGCTCTCGGACCAACTGAGCGAAGCGTTTTGCTGGAAGCGTCGTCGCTCCCTCTGCTAAGATCTTTGCTTCTGTGAAACAACGAATCCCAACGGTTAAATCTGTGGCAGTAAGTATGAGCTCCCCGTTTCTGGCTTCGATCAGGATATTTGAAAGAATAGGTACAGCAGGTTTTTGTGGAATCACATTTAATAACTTTCCTATAAGATAGTTAAGTTCTTGAGTGGATATAACAAATTTCATCGTGTTCATGCCTCTTTAAAGAAATTCCATGGTTAATGGACATATCTACTGCCCAAAGAACTATAAAAATACGACAGTAGCTCTAGTAATGTCAAGGCTATTCTCACCCCATGGCTATTACCATTTTATTTTATCCATCGTAGACACAGATCGTTAAACCCTTCCTTGAAAGTAGTTGATCTCATTTTATAATTAACTTACAATTGAACGTGGGTATTAACATCTTCCAATAACTACAAGAGACTGACAAATTGACCTTATTTCGTTCGAATCAAACAGATATTTTATCATCTATTGAGAGAACACTGTCAGTCGAATCCTTCGAACGTATCATCCAAAACTCCACCCCTCCTCTCGAAACCAGTATTTTTTCCAATATTTTCTCTTACCAAAAAAATTTTCAACAGACATACGACTGCACTCTTTGCTTCGAAGAGAAGGTGAAGAAGCTTACTGAAAGCTACAGCCTCCAAGAGATGATATCAAAAATTGAAAAAGTTTTAAATCATATGCAGTTACTGAAAACAAATGAAACAATTCCCCCAAATCCGTCTTCGCTTTTTACAAAAATCGAGTCTATTTTAAAATTTTCTTACAATGAGTTAGTAACAAACCAGGAAACTGACCTCGATGAAGGATCCTTTGAAATCATTCCCCCTAATGAAGAACAAACATTTGAAGTTGACAAGCTTACTACAACTCCTCCATTACAATCTTTCGGAGTAGCTCAAGGTGCTTCAGATGCTTACACAACGCTCTCCACCTACCTTTATGGATTGGTATACCCTCCATCGGTGTCTGACTTATTCGGCGATACTACAAAAATCCCCATAGCATACGAACGCACTATAAAAAAACTTGTTGAAGAGCCCGGTAGTCGACTCCGCACAAAAGAGGTTAGCGACTGCATGAGTGTCATTTGTGATGACAATGTAAGTAGACTTAAGTGTGAAATATTAGGCCTTGGAATGACAGGCAAGGAATCGATAAAAGGAAGAGAGCCTTCCAAATTAGTTGCAAGTTACCTTGAAAGTCCCTTTGTCAAAAAACAAACCCTAAAGTTAAAGTCATCACCGCACGATCTAGTATTCATTCCTTTCGTCTATAAGGGCTCCTCCCTTATCGAAATGATTCCAGGCACAGATCCAGGACACATCGTACTCATCACGATTTCTTTTATCGACAAAACAGTAGAGTACTATGACTCCCTAGCTTATAGACCGGAGGAGTGGACGTGTTACGAAAATTTTCAAATGCACAAAGAACTCGAAAAAATTAGAGACCAATGCTTCCCCAATGACCCCCAAGTAAAAATTCTATCAAAATGTAATAAGCAGCAGTACGACTGGCATAACTGCGGTGTATACATCCTCAACTATATGAGATCTCGGACAAAAGGGCTTTCTTTCTCTAAAATCAATACTGACCCTATGAGTAATAGAGAAATCCAATCGATACGCATTGACCTAGCAAAAATGCTATTCGATTCTAAATGATTTTCCTTGCTCAATAAGTCTAAGCAAGAGATAATTTCGTATACTAGAAAATATTTTGGATACCCGTGTTTGGCGAATACTGCAATAAGTACTTAATTTTTTTATTAACATTTATGAGCACCTTCTGCTGTGCTGTCGATGAGTACACCCTCGAGTTCGAAGGGATAGACAACCCAAAAATCCTTAACCTTCTCTACTCAGCCTCTCAGCTAAAAATATTACAAAACTCCCCGCCAACAACCAATATAGGCCTACGACGAAGAGCTGAAAATGACATAAAAAACATTGTCAAAATTTTACACAGTCAAGCCTACTACAACTCCCGTGTGAAACTAGACTTTGACTTTGAACACTCCCCTGTTATCGTTAAAATATTTATCGAAACCGGACCTATCTATCCCTTCGAAAGTTTTAATCTCGTACCCGATCCCCAATCTAGTGGGTCATTTCCATTAAAAACTGTCGATCTAAAAGACATAGGCATTTGTATTGGCGAGCCTGCAACAACTTTGGCGATTATCGAGGCTGAGAGTTCTTTAGAGCAACTAATGAATAACGCTGGCTATCCTTACGGACAAGTTACAAGCAGAGAAGTCATAGCAAACCAGGAAACAAAAACCATTTCAACGTCTTTGTTTGTTAATAGTGGGCTCCCTATGTACTTTGGAACCACAGAAATTGTAGGTAACCTACGTGTCAAAAACCGTTACTTCCGAAAACATATTACCTGGAGTGAAGGAGATCTTTACTCTCCGCAAAGTATACAGTGCACCCAAAATAAATTAGAGTTAAGTGGCCTTTTTTCCTCTGTTAGCATCTCCATACCTGATGAAGCACCACAAGATGGCGATCTCCCTGTTTCAATAGAAGTTAAAGAAGCAAAACCGAGAAGTATAGGTTTTGGTGTGAACTACGAAACAGAAAGAGGTCCAGGTGCGTCAGCTAGCTGGGTACACAGAAACTTAAAAGGAATGGGAGATCGACTCGCTGTTAATGGAACCCTTTGGAGTGACAAACAATTCGGAGGAGTTTCCTACATCCAACCCGATTGGCGCCGACTTGGTCAAGATCTGATTTGGTCTGCTGATTATTTACGTGAACGCGATGAAGGATACACATCAAAATCGTATAGTTTATCAAGCATTCTTTCAGTTGAAGTCAGTCGTAGCTTACGTATGACTTATGGTGTGATGTATAAACACCTCATTGACACAGACATCCATGAAAGCAAGCGCCATGAATCTCAAAAAGATGAAGATGAAACGTTTAACCTATTCAAGCTACCTATCAGCCTGTATTGGAATAATACAAACGATGTGTTAAATCCTACAACAGGTCAAAAAATCAAACTTAAATCAATACCATCCTATAAGTTTATTGGATCTCAAATCTTTTATAGCATCAACATTTTGAGTGGTTCCTACTACATCCCACTAGACAGACGTAAGAATCATGTTTTTGCACTGCAAGGAACTTTTGGCTTTATACCGGGACCCTGCAAAACTGAAATTCCACGTTCCGAGCTTTTTGATGCAGGGACCGACACTCTTCTTAGGGGTTATAAATATAAAACTGTAAGTCCTTTAGACGACACCTATAAACCAACTGGCGGACGATCTATGATGATATATAGCCTAGAATACCGCTACCGGATGTCAAATGATATAGGTTGGGTTTTGTTTTATGACTTTGGCAATGTTTACGCGAATAGAGTACCACAGTTCAACAAAAAAATACTTCAGTCTGTTGGAATTGGTTTTAGGTATTTCACTCCGGTAGGCCCTATCAGACTCGACATTGCTGTGCCGTTGAATCCGCGGAAACATGTTGAATCGAGCAGTTACCAAGCTTACCTGAGTATTGGACAAAGTTTTTAGAAAATATCTATAACGACTTAAGAACAATGATTGTCAAAGCGCGCTACTATTGATATAATGAAATCATACTAGTAATAGATAATTATAGCTTTCACATGACATTCAAAATATTTAGATACATTTCCCTGGCAATCATTGGAATCATCATTTTATCGCTTTCGCTAACACAGATAAAATCGGTGAAACTTGGTGTCTTTTCATTCTTATCAGGAGTTGTTGAAGAGCGTACAGGGTACAAAATCACCGTTGATGACATCGATTTAATGCTTCCATTTGTGATTAAAACAGAAGGGCTACGAATTCAGAAGAATCAAGATTCTCTAGTTAGCATTGAAAGATCGATATTTAGATTCAATCCAAAGTCGCTTGTCGAGCGAAAATTAATTTTTCACTCAATAACTCTCAACGATGTCAATATTAACGATAGGTTAATTAAACAAGAAGAGGATACAAAATCACAAGAACTCAACCTCGACTTTTCTAACCTCCCCCTCTTTATCACTATTCCACAATTTCACGCTTATAACCTAAAGCTCGAATCTGATACTTCCGTTTCAATCACGGAAAAAGAGTTCAATGTTGAAGGCCACATAAAACTTGATCCAAGCAATCAGTCTATCGCGACAGGATTCAAACTTTTTGACGTAAACGATCGCGAAAAATTTATTGCTTTAGATGTCAAAGCTACACAGATAAGTGATGGTATTGATCTCGATGTGAAATGGGTTCAAGATAAAGATCTTTTATTTCCCCTAACCAAAAACCTATTTCTTGACACTGAAGTTAACTTAAGCGGAAAAGCCTCATCATGGGAAAGTTTACTCAAAGGTGAGATTGGTAGCGCGCATGATGGCATCACTGGGAGTGTAGAAAGTAAGTTCGTAGTTACAGACCCATCACTAGAAAAAACGTTTACAGGAAAGTCTTTTGGGCAGATAGACCTATCCGCTTCTAAGGGATTGAAAATAACCCATTTAATGGGAGAGATCGACGCTTTAACATTGTCAGGAAATCTCTATATCGATAGAGAGTCAAAACTGAATGGCACAGAGCTAACTATTGGAATTGAAAATTTTGAAACATACAGACCCTATCATGGATTGGATATCAACGGTAAAACTGATGCAACCCTTTCAATAAATGGCCCTCTTAGTTCACCAGCAATCAAGGTATCAGCTCAAAGCCCAGTATTTGTTTTTAACGATATATCTTTTACCGACCTACACTTAATTGCATCGGGCGTTTCAATTGACGAAGGATTAGAGGGTGAGTTACTTTTATCATTTGCTGAAGAAAACGATCGTTTAGAATCTCGTATGAGTTTTCGATGGGATTACGAAGAAAAATTAGAAATCAATAACTTTAAGGTAACACATCCCAAAGCCGACGTTTATGGTAGGTTTTCATACTTATTTACCGATGGGATATTTGAGGGTAACTTTAAAGGTGATGTAGAAGATTTAAGTATATTTAAAGACTTCAATGCAAAGGAACTTGCTGGGTCAGTTTCATTTGAGGCGACCTTTACTGACAGTGATGGTCAAAATATCGATATGTTCCTTAAGTCTACTGGAGTCAAATATGGGGAATATTCTTTCAATCTCTTCGAAGGGGTTATTAATGTTAAAGATATTTATCGCCATCCTCAAGGAGCTTTTGACCTTAAAGCAGGTTCCATACAAAAAAATGGCTACACTATTGACTCAGTAACCCTAGCAAGTCAGCTTACAGTTGGAAGTGATGAATGGCCATTATTTATTACAGTCAAAAATAAAGACCTCGATTTAACAAGTGAAGGCACATGGTACACTGACAAAGAAAGCCTATTTTTAAATATCGATATATTGGAAGGAAAAAAAGACACCTATTATTACTCATTGACTAACCCTGTAAATATCACTATCAAAGAAGACTATACTGATGTTTCTCCATTTGTCCTTAGAGTAGCGGAAGGAACAATCCACACTTCCTTAACTTATAAAAACAGTAAACTTTCCTCTGAATTACAAATCGTCGATATCCCCATTCCCTTTTTATCACGAGAAATCTATTCTCAACCCATTGAAGGTATGGTCACTACAACAGCTCACCTCCATGGCACACCTGATCAATTATTTGGGGATTTGCAAGTGGAACTGAGTAACGTTACCTTGCAAGAAGAAAATGACACACATATGCGGCCATTAAACGGTTCTCTTCAAATCAAGTTAGATGAAGAAGGAACTGTTCTCCATGGGATGGTGTTTAGCCCAAATTCCACACCTGTTTTACTTGATGCAAAGATCCCTATTACCGCAAAACTAAAAGCTCCAGTTATTGATATCGACAGAAATGGCCCTTTGGCAATTGCATTAAAAGCATCAGGAACCTTAACTCCCCTACTCGAATTTCTTGCTGCAGAAGACCTTGTTATCAGTGGAGATGGAAACGTTAGAGTTGATATTTCTGGTAGCTTAGCTGAGCCACAAATCACGGGAAATGCTGATATCACTGAGGGAACGCTAGAGAGCTTCATCTTTGGAACAAGACTCTATAATATCAAAGCGTCTTTTGTTGGTAATGGACAAAATGTTACGATGACAAGCCTATCAGCAAGTGATGAAAAAGGAGGGACAGTTAATGGAGAAGGAACTATCAAGCTCGACCCTCTTGAAGGCTTCCCGACAGACATACAGCTGAACCTTGAGGGCTTAAGACTTATTCGCCTAGACAACGTTAGTGGTATTTTTGATGGAACTATTCATATGAAAGGCGATAAAGACAAAATACTCATGAAGGGAGAGCTTACATCTCAAAAAACCGACTATACTATAGCAAAAAGAATCGACGAGATCACAGAAACTGTTGATGTAGTATATATTAATCAACCTTCAAATGAGCTTCCTCCTACAATAATCCCTAAAGGCAAACTTGCTGATGTTCCCATGGAACTAGATATTAACATACATATTCCCGAAAATTTAAAGGTTAAAGACGATGACCTCAATTCAACTTGGTCTGGTGACGTTAATGTTTCAGGAACAACGGATAAAATTATTACTAAAGGTGAGCTCAACCTTGTTAAGGGAGACTATCTACTGAACGGTCAACAGTTTGAGTTAAACCCCGGAACTATCACCTTTAATGGAAATCCAGAAAAAAAGACCTCTATTTATATAGTGGCTTCACGTGATATCAACGACTATCGAGTAGATATCGTTTTACAAGGTAAACTATTAAATCCGAACATCGTACTAAGATCAAGCCCGCCAATGCCCCAGCAAGAAGTTTTGTCTCTCATATTATTTGGAAGGTCTCCTACAGAAATTTCTTCATTTCAAGATCAACAACTTGAGCAGTCGTTGTCGAACCTAACAAAAGATCAATCCGGACCGGGATTTGTCGACAAAATTCAAAAAACAATCGGAATTGATCGCATTGATATCAATCGCCAAGAGTACGATGACAGAGAAGAAGTTTCTATTCAGGTAGGAAAGTATATTACCAGAGACGTCTATATTTCGCTAAACAAAGGGTTCGGTGATGAACCCACACGCGTCGCTTTAGAAGCAAAACTGAAGCACAACTTTAAGGTGCAGCTTGACGCTGGAGAATCTAGTCGCGGCAGCGACGATAAAGCCGCTGGACAAATTTCGCTTCTTTGGAAACACGACTACTAATATTGCTACTGGATTTGGACGCAAACCGAATGTGAAAGAAGAAATAATTGTGTGGAGCTTGCTTGATTATACTAATTCGCCTAATATGCCAATTTAGGCCGTTCTAAGAGGGCGGGCAATTAGCTAATGAAGAGCTTGGTATTATGAATAGTGCGACAGCCCACCTGATAGAGGTGTTGGGCGATTATTTTCATTTAATTTTTAGTGTCCTTTGGGTGAGTCTTCGACGCCCCCCAAGCTGGACATTAATACGCGATCAAATGTATGAAATTGGTGTATTGTCCCTACCTGTAGTCGCGATTACAGGTTTTTCCACTGGTATGGTGTTAGCGGCGCAGTCCTTTTTTCAACTGTCAGATAAAGGTCTAGCTAGTGCTACAGGCTTGATGGTAACAAAAGCAATGATGGTTGAGCTAGGCCCCGTGTTAACAGCCTTTATGGTAACAGGTCGTGTCGGGGCTGCTATGTGTGCAGAGCTTGGGACGATGCGTGTTACCGAGCAAGTGGATGCGATGAGATCGATGGCGGTGAACCCGTTGAGATACTTAGTTGCACCTCGCTTTATTGGTGGATCGCTCATGATGCCATTACTGACAGTGTTTAGCTGTGTGATGGGAATATTTGGTGGTTATATCATTGCAGTGGGATATTATGGCATGCCATCAACATCGTTTTTAGATCCCCTACCTATTCACATAACCCCTTTTGACTTTTTTAGTGGAATCGCTAAATCGATGGTTTTTGGGATCATTATTGTGACTATATCATGTTACCGAGGTTTAATTACCCAAGGCGGTGCAGCTGGAGTTGGAAGAGCCACGACAAACAGCGTGGTCATCTGTTACTCGGTGATACTCATCTCCAACTTCTTTTTGACCCTGTTTCTGAATAGCTTTTCAGAGTATATTACCAACGCAATAAATCGGTTAGTGTAGAGTATGATCGTTATCAAAAACCTTTCGAAAAAATATGGACAGCTTGAGGTCTTAAAAGATCTAAACCTTGTCGTTAATGAAGGTGAGACACTGGTCATTCTTGGACGTTCCGGAGTGGGAAAAAGTGTACTACTAAGACAAATCCTTGGTATCGAACCCCATGATAGCGGAACGATTGAAATTGACGGTAAAAATTTGGCAGAGATGACCAATGACGAACTGCTCAATACCCAAAAGAAAATGGGAATGCTTTTTCAAGGAGCTGCCCTATTTGACTCAATGACAGTCGGAGAAAATGTTGCTTTTTACTTGAGACAAAATGAAACGAAGCTTTCTGAAACAGAGATAAAGGACCGTGTTTCTGAAGCACTGGCGATGGTAGACTTATCGGGTACAGAACAAAAAATGCCATCTGATCTATCGGGCGGAATGAGAAAGAGAGCCGCGCTTGCTCGAGTGATTATTTACAGGCCAAGAATAGTTTTATATGATGAGCCAACAACTGGTCTCGACCCCATAACTGCCATGCAAATCAATAAAATGATCATTAATACGAAAAAAAAGCTAAAAAGCACATCGATCGTGGTTACCCATGACATCAAGTCAGCAATGGAAGTTGGCGACAGGCTCGCATTTCATTCTGACAAAAAAATTGCCTACATAGCTAAAAAAGATGAGTTTATGAATATTGATGACCCTTTAATAAAAGCGTTTTTTGAAAATGCTTCACTTACAGAAGAATACCTTACAGGTATTAAGAACGGGAGATCTTAACATATGTTTGATCAAGCAAAGAACCTAATGATTGGCCTATTCGTTATAGCGGCTGTTACCATTATTATCTTTATC
Source organism: Chlamydiota bacterium (assembly GCA_036164375.1). GTDB lineage: Bacteria > Chlamydiota > Chlamydiia > Chlamydiales > Criblamydiaceae > JAYZJO01. The sequence continues at coordinate 46,012 of JAYZJO010000040.1, forward strand.
CTCCTATTTATTCATCCAATGGTTGGTGATGAAGGAAAAGTGCTAAGGGTTCGTTTCGCAAATATCGACAAAGTAAATGTGGGCACGCGCGTAAATTTTGGGGGTAAGCCCGTTGGTGAAGTTACTGAAATTCGAGAGATTATTGATGAACCTAACCCTCGCCCTGAACATAATGGCTATGTTTATGTTTACGAACTTAAGCTTGCTGTAGACTCAAGTGTAAATGTCTACAATAGTGATGACGTATCTCTACGCACATCGGGTCTACTCGGAGAAAAGTCTGTGAGCATTACCCCTCAAGGCCCAAAAAAAGGTCAAGAACTTAGAGTCATTAACGATGAGATTATCTATGCTGACGAAACGGGAACTGTAGAAGATACAATTAAAGAGTTCAAGCAAATGTCTGATAAAATAGAGGTTGCTCTAGACTCCATCATCGAAAACCTCAATGATATTACCGAAAATCAGATGTGGGCAAAAATCGCAGATTCATTTGCAAATATACGTGATATAACCGAAGCGCTGAATAAACCGGATGAATGGGCTGATACACTCAAGAATGTGAGTACTTTATCTGAAGACATGGTGAACTCTTGGGGCTCTGTAGACGAAGCTATTGCTGATAGCAAGGCTATTATCGCAAATGTCAAAGACGGCCAAGGCACTGTGGGTAAAATTCTAATGACTGACGACCTCTATTTAAGGATAACCTCTCTTCTAAACAAAGCTCAAACGACAATGGATGATGTCAATCATTATGGAATCCTATTCCACCTAGACAAAAACTGGCAACGTCTAAGAGCTAGACGTTTAAACTTGCTACAAAAGCTGCGTACCCCTCAAGAATTCCGCAACTACTTTAATGATGAGGTGGACCAAATCAGTACTTCCCTTTCGCGCGTCTATATGGTATTAAACAAAACAAACCAATATGACACCTGCTCTAACCTAGTTAAAGACTATGAATTCACCAAAGTCTTTTCTGAGTTACTGAGGCGGGTAGAAGGTGTTGAAGAGCAACTAAATATGTACAACACACAGCTACAGGATTATAACGTCAAAGAGACGGAGTTGTCTGAGTACAGATGCCCCTAGTTGTTACACCCAAAGGAGTTAGTGGGTATGGAAAACTTACCTTATGCACAGATTCAAAAAGGGACTTTTCTTATTGCCACCCCCGATATTGAAGGGGGCATCTTCTTTCGTGCAGTTGTCCTTGTCTGTGAACATAATCCGAACGGGTCTTTTGGTATCATCGTCAATAAAAGCCTAAGTCTTGAATTGCCGGATGAAATCCTTAATCTCGACTCTATAATGAACCCACAAGTGCAGATCCGCGCCGGTGGGCCTGTGCAGACAAATCAAATGATGCTGTTACACACTTCTGATAAAATTCCTAGCCAAACGCTGAAGATTTGTGAGCGTGTTTATCTTGGCGGAGACTTACAATTTCTTCAAGAATCTATTTCCAATGAAAGCGGTCCAAACTTACATATGTGTTTTGGGTACGCTGGATGGGGAGCTGGTCAACTCGAAAGAGAGTTTTTAGATGGTCATTGGTATTTATTTCCAGCAACAGAGTACCACCTTTTTCAGATTCCACCTGAAAAATTATGGCAAACTTTGCTGCGAGAAATGGGCGGTAAGTACGCGACGATATCGATGATCCCCGAAGACCTTACACTTAATTAATTCAGTATAATACCAATACAAATCCCAATAGATTTTTAGGATTCAATAGAACTTTTTTTTGTACAAAAAAAACATCTCTAACCGTGAAATTGGTAAAGAGATGTTTTGAAATTCGAAAGCGAAAAAAATTAACGCTTTGAGAACTGGAAGCGTTTACGTGCTCCAGCACGACCATATTTCTTACGTTCGCGCATTCTTGGGTCGCGAGTTAGGAAACCTGCTGCTTTAAACTGAGAGCGTAACTCTTCGTTTTGATCAACAAGAGCTCTTGCTAGACCTAAACGCACAGCTGAGGCTTGTCCTTCAACACCACCACCCTTTACGCGGATGATTAAATCGTATTTACCGACTGCATCAATTTTTGCGAGGGGTTCTAAAGCCGTTAATCTCTGGTACTGTACAGTGAAGTAGTCTTCGAATTTTTTACCATTGATGTCGACCTTACCGGAGCCTGGTCTTAGTCTAACGGAAGCGACGGCTGTTTTTCGTCTTCCTGCTTTTACGTGTTCGTCCAAAATTTACCTCGTAAAATTAAATGTTTACTTGTGTTGGTTTTTGCGCTTCCATATTGTGCACTGCACCGGCAAAAACGCGTAATCTTTTCATTTGTCGTCTACTTAAACGATTTTTTGGCATCATTCCTTTCACTGCGTGCTCAATGATGTACTCTGGCTTGCGCTCTTTCATTCTTCGGTAGCTAATTTCTCTCAATCCACCAATGAATCCAGTGTGCGAGTGGTAAACCTTTTGAGCTTCTTTATTACCAGTTACGTGTACTTTGTCAGCGTTTATGATAATAACTCCATCTCCACCATCAACATGCGGTGTGAAAGTTGGGCGGTGCTTACCGCGTAGAATTTTTGCGATCTCAGATGCTAGACGGCCAAGGGTTTTACCTTCAGCGTCTAAAACAAACCAGTCGTGTTTTACTTCTTGCTCTTTAAGGAGCATTGTTTTTTGAAAACTTGCTTTATCTTTTTGTTCTGTCATAGCTTAGATACCTAAAGTCCTTTGTTTAGCGGTATTGCTTTCATCGATAAGCCACAATAATAAAGGTTTTCATCGATTTTTGCCAACAGTTTTTTTCTAATTCTCAATCCGGTACCCGATTTTCGCTTCTTCGGGACAAACTCTTGAAAAAAGTATTCCATTATTGTACTATCATATACCGTTTACTACAATATACATTCTTAAGGATTAACCATGAAAGAGCCAAAAAAATTTTACATCAAGACTTATGGCTGTCAAATGAACGAGCTAGACTCTGAGGTCATGACCGGAATGCTGGAGCAGCGTGGAATGACTAGAACACTCGAGGAAATGGAGGCTGACCTACTCTTATTTAACACCTGCTCTATCCGAGATCTAGCAGAACGAAAGGCTATGGGAAAAATTGGACGTTTAGGCAGGACGCGCCAGAAGAATGCCATCATTGGAGTTACAGGATGTATGGCCAATGCAAAGAAAGAATCCTTATTCAACAAACTTCCACACATTGACTTTGTCTTGGGCACAAATAACATCCACAATTTAAATGGAGTTCTTGATGAAGTTCTTGCGACGAATGGTCAAGTTTACCGAACAGATGGTAAATTCGAGCACGAAATTGACTATTTAGGGGCCTCCCGTGACGACAAGGTCAAAGCTCACATCTCTATTATCCGTGGCTGTGACAAGTTTTGTACTTACTGCGTCGTTCCTTATACAAGAGGTCCGGAAGTATCGCGTAGTCCCGACGATATTGTTGAGGAAGTCAAAAAACTTGTTAACAATGGATACAAAGAAGTTAGCGTTCTCGGCCAAAATGTTAATAGTTATGGTAAAGATAAACCCGAGTGGAACTGTTTGTTCCATGATTTACTGTATCGTCTCGACAAAATTGAAGGCTTAGAACGCGTACGTTTTATGACTAGCCACCCTATAGACATCAGCAAAGAGCTGATGTATGCCGTTAGAGACCTCCCCTCTCTTTGCGAATTTGTCCACTTCCCCATTCAGTCAGGTTCGAGCCGCATCCTACGTAAAATGCACAGGATCTATACACTGGAACAGTATATGGAAAAAGTGCACATGTTCAAAGAGATCTACCCCGAGGTTGTTCTAGGAACTGACGTTATCGTAGGCTTCCCCACAGAGACAGAAGAAGAGTTTATGATGACATATGAAGCGTTAAAAGAGATCGAATATGGCGTTTCCTTTATTTTTGCGTATAGCCCGAGAAAAGGAACACCTGCGATGCGCTGGAAAGATGACATCCCAGAAGAGGTAAAATTAGATCGCTTGCATCGACTCCTCAATTTACAAGATGGGATCAATCAAAAGCAGAGACAAGCACTCCTTGGAACTGAGGTTGAGGTTCTCGTTGAGAAAACAAGCATCAAAGATGATGACATGGTAAAAGGGCGTACCACTTGCTGGAAAAACGTCATTTTCCCTGGCGACGAAAAACTCATAGGCTCGTTACAGAAAGTTAAAATACAAGGCTACACTAATCAAACACTTATAGGTGAAGTTTCTAGCAAACTAGAAACCGCACCGGCTGCATAATTAGGATTCTTCCTGAATAATAAGACCACAGGCAACTCGCGCTCCTGCGTTGCCTGTTGGTTGTGACACAAAGTCATCTCGATCTTCATGAACAATAACAGATTTACCAACTACTGAATTTTCACCTTTTAGTTCGACTTCAAAATCAACTCGATCATAGTAAGCTTTTCCATTTTTGTCGGCGAACAAGTTGCCAAGGTCTCCAACATGCCTTGGAGTATCCGAAGGACCTGCATGTATCTCATTCTCAGGGTTAAAATGCCCTCCTGCCGATGAAGCATCTGGAGCGCTGCAGTCACCGAATTCGTGAATATGAAATCCATGGCCACCGGGAGTAAGCCCTTCTATTTCAGCAATAATGCGCACGCCGTGCTCCAACTCAATGAACGTGACTTCCCCTGAAACGTCATTACCTTCTGTTGACCCCAGAGTAGCTTTAGCTGTAACACCTGTGGGCTTTTCAGGGGGCAAACTTGGGCGATCTAAATTTCCACAAGACGAAGTGATGGCCACTAAAACAAACAGACCAAGACCTTTAAATAGATGATTTAATTTAAGCACAAGCAACTCCTACTGCTAAAGACACTCTTAATTAAGATATACCTTAAGAAGCCCCAAAACTTCAACCAAACTTAGTAGCTTATAATCGTTATCCATAAAAGATAAAAGCCTTGTGCTCAAAAAACTAACTGGACAGACAAATACGCAATTAGAGTGGGATGTCAGAATGCTCCAAGAGAATTCGACGATCTTCTGACACTTAGCGGTATTATTATTTATCGCGATTGCTATCAGATCTAGTTTCTCTTAAAAAAACTTAGAGTAATTCAACGAACTCTTTTTCCGTGAAAATTTTTACCCCTAAACTTTCTGCCTTAGTAAGTTTAGAGCCCGCTGCTTCTCCAGCTAAAAGAAAATCAGTTTTCTTACTCACCGAACCTGTCACTTTTCCCCCTCGTTCTTTAATCAAAGTGCCCGCTTGAGCCCGAGAGTACTCTTCAAGTGTACCTGTAATCACAAATGTTTTTCCTTTAAAGGGGTGCTCTCCAAAATCGACAACTTCGACAGATTGCGGTTTAACTCCAAGGGCTAAGAGTCGCTGAACCTCCTCTACATTATTAGAATCTTTGAAGAATTCTATGACAGCATCGGCAACCTTATCACCCACCCCTTCAATCTCCAAAAGCTCTTCTCGCGATAGCTTACTTAAGGTATCAATATCGCCAGCTTTATTAGCAAGGAGCTCTGCCGTTCCCTTACCTACATATTTGATGCCAATAGCCATAATAAATCGTGCTAACGGTACATTTTTTGAAGCTTCAATACTCGAAAGTAGGTTTGAAATTGACTTTTCCTTAAACCCCTCTAACTGGATCAAATGATTAGCATTTAAAGTGTAAATATCCGAGGGTCTTGTGACAAATCCTATTTTCACAAGCTGTTCAACAACTTTAACACCAAGATTATCGATATCCATCGCCCCCTTGGCAACGAAATACGAAATTCTACGTAATTTCTGCTGAGGGCAACCTGAAATATTGGGACATCGCACAGCAACTTCTCCAGGGACTCTTTCTACCTCACTGCTGCAGTACGGACAATGGTCCGGCATAAACCAAGGCTTGGAGCTGCTTGGGCGCTTTTCTAAGTTAACGTTTACGACTTTTGGGATGACATCGCCCCCCTTTTCAATCACAACCGTATCGCCTATACGAATATCTTTTCTTTTGATCTCATCTTCATTATGAAGGGTCGCTCTTGAAATGGTACTTCCAGCACAAAGGACGGGCTCTAGCTCAGCAACAGGAGTCATCACTCCGGTCCTTCCAACTTGGATGGTAATATCGCGAATTTTTGTTACAGCTTGTTCTGCTGCAAATTTATAAGCTATCGCCCATCTAGGACTCTTAGCTGTAAACCCTACTTTTTTTTGATCTCGTAAATTATCGAGCTTAATAACTATGCCATCTATGTCGTAAGGGAGCTCTGGGCGAAGGTTTTGAATTTTTTCTACGAACTTCCAAATTTCTTCGATCGAACAACATTTTGCATGATGCGGAAGTGTCGGTAACCCAAATGCACTAAGATAGTCATGAATTTCACTTTGATGCGAGATTTCGCCCGAAGACTCTGCAGCAATTCCATAGAAGTACACTGCGAGCCCCCTTTTAGCGACTTCTATCGGGTTAAGTAATTTAAGAGATCCCGCAGCAGCATTACGAGGATTTGCCCATAAATCTTCTCCCAAATTTTCACGTTCATCGTTTAAATCTTGAAAAACTCTATGAGGCATAAAAGCTTCTCCACGTACCTCTAAGTAATCAGGAAAATTTGAACCGGTTAACTTAAGGGGAAGTGATGCTATTGTTTTAATGTTGGAGGTAATATCATCTCCTTTTCGGCCATCTCCCCTTGTAACACCTCTTATAAATCTTCCATTTTCATAGCAAACAGAGACAGCAATACCATCCATTTTTAATTCGCATGAAAAAACTAAATCTTCTGAATCAAGTATCTTCTGCACTCTCTTGATGAAATCCTCCACCTCTTCTTTACTATAGGAGTTAGCTAAAGAGAGCATCGGTGTTTTATGAGTTACAGACTTGAAACCTTCTGTTAACATTTCCCCAACGCGCTGAGATGGAGAGTCTGAGGAAACCCAATCGGGATGATCTTTCTCGATATTTTCTAACTGCTTTAAGAGCAAGTCAAACTCTTGATCGCTTATCTCGGGAGTGTGGTCGATGTAATACAGTTTGTTGTGTCTCCAAACTTCATTACAAAGAGTTTTGTAGTCATTTTCATCAAAAATTTTTTTTATCATCGTATCCATATTCATCATGCATTGGTTTAATTGTAGCTATTTTAACCTAAGCCATCGTAACGATCAAGACATTAACTTTCTCTTGAGAATTACTCCGTTATTTATTAAACTAGATGTAACTACCATTATTAAACGGCAATACTAATAAAAAAACTAAGTAAAGACTAAGTATATGAAAGACTATTTCAGTGTTAGCGAAATAATAGAAGTGACATTTAACTTTCAGGACGACAAACCTACAAAAGTCCTGCTCCCCAATAAAAATGGAGACAAAGATTGGGCACTTAAAGTAATGAGGGGCTACGGAAAACATGAAGGACTATTTAACAAGCTTGCGGGAATCTTATATAAAATATGCAACGCAATTAAAGCTATATTTGGGCAATCTGACTTCCAAAAGGCTCGAAACTCGATTACAAAGAAATTCCAAGCTATTAACCTAACAAATTACGGAGTAGATGAAAAAGATCTTCTAAAAGCTAAGCAGGCTAAAAAAATACTTTGTCAAAAAGAAGCTGAAATATATTTAACTGACCTTATTGCCCTTACAAAAGTAAAAGTTGAAAGAGTTAGCGAGCTGAAAAAAGAGGTTGATGAAATGCTAGAAAATCGGGCATTTAACAATCCCAACAAAAAACTATTTATGAAATTCATCGCCTTTATTCCTGAAAACAGTCGAGCGGAGTACCTTGACAAAGCAAGAGAAGTAGCAGATTCATTACGACTATTTTAAACCCGATTTGCGCCCAAATCCAACAACAAGACTTTCGTAAAATAGTGAGATCCAGTGCAGATTGTGAAAGGCATAGCGAAGCTGTGACTGAACTATTTGAAGCAGCAGATTGCTGCTTTACGAAAGCCTTACTGCTGTGAAATAATCAGTACAGCTCTTTGCTAAAGTACCCCACTCGACTGTTTTCAGGAGTAAAGACGCTGAAATTCCCATAAAAAAAATGTGCACTTGCACCACTCATTGTCATGATTTCTGCAGTACTCATTTTACAGTGAAAATCATCGTTAACATTGTAAATTTTTACACATTCAACGCTCCCTGACTAAGGATGAGAACTGGCAAATTTTAAAATTTCATAGATGCATCAGTTGTCAAGATGAGTTCACACATGTTATGTAATTTATATTCTTTATCTATAAAGAAAAAAAATTACAGTTGGAAGTTATCGAAATAGTACTTGCAACCTGCTTCGAATTCCAACGCGTCGCCAACTTTAAATCGCTGCGATTCTTTTTTTTCTTGGCTCATACGCAACCTGTACGATTTAATTTTGGGTTGAAAAACAAAGCTCTTTTTTTCTGAGCTTCTAGCGTAAAACACCATTCTCCGAAGTGTTTTCTTCGACCATTCTATATCGATAACACTTCCGTCAGAAACTTGAAGACCTATTAATCTACCAGACGGAAACTCTGGAGGTAATGATGGTAAAATAGACAATTCCTCACTTGAGTTCTCTAGGAAAAAGAGACTTCTGATGAGAGATGAACCAGCACTTAAAAGAGCTAAAGGTGAATCCGCAACAATAGGAGGCTGTGCGTAACCACGGTAACAACTGTCTTCAAGATTAGGAACAAGAAGACCTGAAAACCCTGCAACAAAAACATCATTCAAAGTTGAGCATATCTTGTCGTGCTCTTTACTTTGTACTCTGTTCATGCAAGTAGTAAGTAGTGACTCTTCTTCTGATAAGCTTTCGTATTTTGGTGTCAACTGCCCAAGTAAAAACCAAAATGGTAAGATTTCGGCGATGACACCTCGTCTTAAGACTAAATCCCAATCTTGTTTTTTGGTTACCCCTAGATGCAAGCGCTCAATTTTACATGAAGGATAAGAAGACAGAGTTCCCGTATTTCCTTCCCACTCCATGGGCACTTTAGATTCAATAAAATACCCATCACCTTCTTGTGAAGAATGTATTATATACCGAAAAAAACCATTTTTCGCTGCTCCCTCAACACGTATACACCCCTTTTCAAGATCTTGTTGAACCAAAAAATTTGACACTGGGGCTTCTAGATTATTCGTTAAAGCAGCAATCTGTAATGGGTCTTTTTTACTAATGTCGCTAACATTAATTTTTGTTGGAAATATTTCAAATACTAAAGAAGTACGCGGTAAGCAGCACTTGTGACCTACTTGATGGGTGAAAGGTTTATATCTTTCAGAAATTTTTATTAGCATATTTTAACCACAGCAGCATTGTTTTCGATTACAGCCAACAACTTTACCAATAAAACCTTGTGGGGTGTTTTGGATTAAGTCCACCTGCACTAATTCATTCGGGCCAATCCCCTCATCCGGTATCCAAACCAACAAGAAATTGTCGGTATGTCCACATATTTCACCAGGACGGTGGCTATCACCTCTTTCTGTCAAGATTGTCATTCTCTGCCCCACAAACTCTTCTCGAAGCTCGTACGAAACTCGCTCAGATAAACGCATAACTTCTTGCTTTCTTCGTGATATAACATCCGGCTCCACTTTATTTGGCATAGTACTCGATTTAGTTTTAGGACGATCGCTATAAGGGAACATATGAACTTTTGCGAACTTAACTTCTCGAATAGCATCAAGGGTATCGCGATGATCCATTTCAGTCTCACCGGGAAAGCCTACAATGACATCTGTAGTAAAAGTAAACCGCGGACTTGCCTTTTTTAGACGGTCAATCGTCTCAAAAAACATTTGTCTCGTGTACTTTCTATTCATCCTCTTTAAAACAACATTGGAGCCTGATTGCAATACGATATGCATCGAGTGGCACGTGTTTTGACCATTAATTATTGCATCGAGAAGATCGTCATCTACCTCATCGGGATCAATTGATGAAACACGTAGACGTCTGAGTCCTGGAATTTTATCAACAGCCCTAACAAGGTCAGCAAGTGTATCAGGAGTTTCCCCTTCGGGTTTGTTACCATCAAAATCGCCTATATTAATCCCAGTAAGGACGATTTCTTTATATCCGTTTGCAATCAGTGTCTTACACTCTTCAAGCACTTCTGCCATTGTTCGGGACCGAGATCTTCCACGTACATAAGGGATAATGCAGTACGTACAAAAAGAGTTACACCCATCTTGAACTTTCACAAAAGCTCGAGTATGAGCATCGAATCGTTTTATATTAAATTCGGGCAGCTCTTCATCAGGAAAGACTTTTTTTAACAAGTTATGTTTATCTTTATTGAGAACAACATCGGTAACCCCTTCAAACTCTTGAAAGAATTCGGGTTGTCGATCAGCCGAGCATCCCGTTACAATAAGTTTAGAGTTTGGATTTTTCTTGGCCAGCTGCCTAATTTGATATTTACTAGAGGTGTCAGCAGATTCTGTTACTGTGCAAGTGTTGACGATACATAGATCTGCCTCCTCGCCTTCCTTTGCACGGGAGTACCCCATTGCTTCTAACTGACTGTAATAGGCTTGAGACTCATATTGGTTTGTTCGACATCCAAGAGTGACAACACGAAATTTTTTATTTGTATTTTCAGACATATGTATTAATGGTTTTGTTGACAAAGTGATGGATGATTATATCACAGAGGTAACCACGATACAATCTATATTTTGATTTTTTGAGAGGTCGCACCATCCCCTTAAACAAAACCATAGAACATATTTTATTTAAGGGGATTGATACTTCAGAATATTGATGTGATAAAAGACGCCTTAAACAAGAATCTGTGTTTGCTGCCCTGCTACTTTTCGCTGATCGTTTAAAATATCCTGATTTTTTTTATCATCTTCTACCTCAGCCTTAAGCACACCATCTTTTAAACGATTAGCCAGCTCAGCTTCCGCTATTTCACGCTCTTCCCTTTCACGAGCTAAACGGTGAAGGCGCTCTTCTTCAATGAAGCTAGCTTCAACATCTTCAGGAGCTGTGGTACCCTTCATCATATCAACAAAGGCTTCACAATATTTATAAACAGCATTCTCATTGATTTTCATGTGCATATCTTTAATCACTTCCTGTGACTTCGTAGCTATCTTCATATCTACAAAGAACCACACAAGCTTAAAGACGACAAAGTTCACAACTTTGCCAATAACGCTAAAGACAATAAAGTGGAAGATGTCATCGAGGAAATGCTTAACAGCTAATCCCGGCTTACCAAATACTTTATTAACTAACTTATCAAATGAATCCTGAAAACTATTCCACTTTGACTTAACAACTGCTTTAAAAGCGCTTTTTGCTTGAGAACTAATGTAGCTAGTTAGTTTTTTCTTTAGCTCTAACTCTGCTGTTAAATCTTCTCGACGCTTTCTTTCTTCAGTTTTGCCTCTGTCTGCATCAGCTTTTGGTAAGTCGATACCACCAAGAATATCATTGAGATACTCGTTCATCGTTTTCTCACCAAGTTTCTTTCTAACGATGCGACCTACGGTCTCTGCTGTCATATTTTTAATTTTATCGCTTTTAAAAATCGTCTGAGTCCAGAACTCTGGCACCATATCAAGCATTTCCTTGATAAGACCGCCTATCGCTTTGTTTAGCTCTATTTCTTGAGGCGTAAGTTGTTCATTCTCACTCCCTTTGATTAATCCGGTATCCATGTCATCAACTTCACTTTTAAGTGCATCAATAGCTGAAGACATAATCGTATTGATGTGTTTTGGTCTCATGAACTCTTTGAAAATATTCATCATCATTTCAGGAAGAATTTTTTCTTGAAGCAGACCCCACATTTCATCCCTCATAGGAGCAGGAACAGGGAAATCTTCCTTGGACATGCCTAAAATTTCTATCATGTCTTTGCCAAACTGTCTATAAAAGAAATCTATCCTTTGCTGATTACGCTCTTCTTCAGTAGTGTTTGGATCTAGATCTTTTTCAAGCGCTGCGTGTAAACCAGCCTTACCACATTCATCAGGCTTATTGAAACCTGAAAGCATTTTATTATGTGGGACTAACCAAGCTGGACCTAAACGTTTTTTTGTCGGTATTTTATTAATACGACGTACGTGATCCCCTGTTACACTAAGAACTTTAATCGTCGCTGTTAATGGATCTACCCCATTCATCTTTTCACCAATTGCTGAGAAAGACTTTAGCATATAGCCTTTTAGGTACTCTGAGATAGCGGCTGAAGACTCCTTCATTTCATCACTTAGGCCAATTGCCTGAACATTTCTTTCGATAATGTTTTTTACTTCAACTTGATGCTCAGGAGTCAGAGCGTCAAAGTATTTACCGCCGACGCGGTCGATAACATTAGCAATTTGAACTTGATTTGTTTCCATGTAATATGGAACAAAGTCTTTGATGTAATCGAGTAATTTATCAGTAAATGTTGTTACTCCATTTTTCCCGGCTTCATCGACACCATATAAGTTGTTTAAATTTGCAACATACTCTGATGTATTATTACGATAACCATTTAAGTCACTATAAACTTCATTAAAAATAGCTGGCAAAAATAAAGTTTTTAACTTTTCAACAAGAATTTGTTTTGCTGCATTTGGCACAGGAAGAACATCATTAAGATTTTCACCTACTAGCCCTAAAAATTCTTCAGCAAGAGGCTGGAATGTTGCAAACTTCTGCTTTTGCTTAGTTTTATCATCTACATTACTTTCATCGATTTCTTTTATGCGTGCATCGATTTCGGGAATTTTATCTCCAAGAATCGATAAAACATGACGGACAATATTGCTCGCCATCATCTTATTCTTGTTTTCTGTACGACCTATAGCTCCTTCAACTGGATTGTTCTCTGCAACTACAGTAAGTACTTTAAAAATGGTTGCTTCGATCATTGACTGAGCATAATCCCAAGTATGATTTAGCTCATCACTACCTGAGCTCATAAACTGATTAACACCTTCACCAAATTCTCGCAATTCTTGTGGAGACAGCTTGCCATCAAACATTCCCTTATTAATGATTTCAACGATTTGCTCGCGATCATTCTCTATAAAATTTCTAACGACACTAGTGATGTCTTCTGAAAACACACCACATAAACTCTTAAGCTCGTCTGCAGCTTTACTTACATCTGCTCTGTTATAAATAATATCTTTAGCTTCAGACGGGTTATTAACGACATCATTATGAGTATCAGCAATATCCATTATAGACTGATTCATAAGAGCCTCAGGATCAATTATTGCATCCATCAACCTTCCCTTAAACTGATCGACATCATTTTGATAACGATACATGTCAAAGTAGAAATCACGTAAAACAGCTGGCATAGCCTCACCTTTAACTACCTGAACCAAAGGGTTGTTCATCAAGTCTGTAATTTCAAGTAGCTGATCAGATAGAGGCTTAAACAGTGCAGTCAGTTCTTTGTTACGCTGCTTCTCAGGTAGAGCCTTAACACGCTCATAAACCTGTTCGATTTGATCTTTGTTTTCGTTGATAAAATTATCAAGAATCGTCAATCCCTTACTACCAACTGCTGGAATGAGATTACCATCGGCATCTTTAGCTAGTGTTGCTAATGCATGAATGAGAATCGACTCAATATTTCCTTGTGCTGAACTCCATATTCTTTGAAAGATAGGATCTTCACTATCTGCAACACTTTCCAACCTGTCACCGATCCAACCTTTCAACCAGTTATATTTTTCTGGGTCTTCAGTCATTTTTTCGATAACGGCTTCTGCGATCACCACTTTTTTCTCTTTTGCTAAAGCCGGAATAATATTTTTTCCTTGCTGGCCTGCGAATTCAGCAAAAGCTTTCAAAGCTCTACCACCAGGCTGCTCTAAAATTTCAAGATCACTCGCGTTATGATGGGCGGGTTTAACTGCTAGTTCATAAAACTTTGCAAGTATTTCAGGTATAGCCCCTTTCCCTACAGCTGACCAAACAGCTGACGCTACACCAGCAACACCGGGAAGACCTGTCACCGTATCTTTAATTCCCAAGTCGTCTTTCCCATTTGGAAAGGCAATTTCTAAAAATACAGATGCCATCGGTGTGAATAATTTTTTTAGAGCCTCTTGCTTTTCTAAGCCTGGTGCCATGCGATTAATTTCATCATAAGCTTCGCCAACTTTATCAAACTCAGGATAGGCAATTTTTAACATATCTTTAAAGATTTCGTCTGTTAACTCCCCTCTAAAGTCTGGGTTAGCTTCTACAACCTTTCTTTTGGTATCTTTTGCAAAGTTAACAGAAACTCTAAGGAGAATACCCGTAATAATCGTTTCGAAGTACTTACTCTCCCGCTCAAGATAAGTAGCAAAACCTGGAAACATTCCTTTTTTATCAGCACCGCCTGTAATTTCTTTTTTCACCATTGCTGCAAATTTCGGCGCAAAAGCTTCTATAGCCTTTGCTAATCGTGGATTACCAGTGATAAGCCCAAGTTCTTGACGCTCTTCATCTACCATCTTTTGGAAGTCTGTAGTACCAATTAAAGCATAGCCTGCCGCATCTCGAACTCTCCGGGAATTTTCAACAAAATACTGACCTATACCTGTTCCTGCCATATAATTTAAAGCATCTGCGCCACTAGGAAGTGAAGGTGCGGTAATATTAGAAAGGTCTGGACCTACCGAAATAACTCCATCATCCGAATTGATTGTACTAGGCAAAATGTCAGAAACATCAAAATTTCGCACTTCAGTAGCAGAAGCATTTTGAGATTTTTTCTCCGAGTGTTCTGGACGAACGGGGGTGACGTATTCTGATGGGTTTACAACAGATCCAATAACGGCTTTACCAAAGTCGGCAACTTCGTTTACGACTCTACTCAATAAGCTGGGGCCTCGATCTTTTGCGTCATGAAACACCTCTTCACTTTCATCAACAACATCATTATCTTTACCACCGAGGAGTAATTCATCAGCTCCCTCATCGCTTGAAAAGAACTCGTCATCACCTTCATCACATGACATAAAACCATCGTCACCTTCGTCACAAGAGAAAAACTCGTCATCACCTTCGTCACATGACACAAAGTCATCATCACCTTCGTCACAAGAGAAAAACTCGTCATCGCCTTCATCACATGACACAAAGTCATCATCATTTTGAGATTCCCTATCTACCTGCTCTTCATACTGATCATTATTTTCAGTTTTTTTCCAAACTGTAGGGTCGGTGATAGCAATTTCAGAAGCTGCCGCATTAATTCTGTCTGCATTCAAGAAACTTTCCCTTGAAAGCTCGTTTATTCTTGTTGAGTTAGACTGTTTATTAGAATCGCCAACACTTAAGCGATCCGCTTGGTTAGCCAACTGTTGATTTACACCTGAAGTATTTACACCTGAAGTACTTGATAAACTCATAATAACTAAATCCTTAACATTAACCTTAGTTAAACTCTTTTAATACTATAATATTAAATCAGAAAAGTTTAAATCAGGTTAAACTAATGTTAAGATACCTTAAATCTTACACAATTATATATTTTAATCGCAATATTACCACAAAAAGACCTCAAATACAAGGTGTATATATAGAAAAACGAAGCCGAACAAGCGTTTTATTCTATAGAGCGAGAAAATGAATTAATAATTATATCCATTACTTGGTACGCACAACTTTCATGGATTGTCATGTGATAGTCCTTTATTATATCAGCGGCTCTTTCAGAAAGATAAGAATTTAGCAGCACTCCCCCCAACTTATACAATGGAAACATCAGAACCCTTAAACATGAAAATACTATTCTAAACACAATAAACCCAAAGACTATATCTAAAAATTTTTTTGTTTTAGCTCCAATCGCCCCTAAATACTTTTTTATCAATAGATCCCATGCTCTTTGAAAACGTATCCAATTTGAACGAAAAAATTCAATCGATGCAGACTCAATTTCGGTTGCAATGGTTTTAGATAAAGTCTTTCGTAATTTTACTTCGAGAGTCGCAGCATTTTTTTTCTTTACAGCTTCATACACATTAATAGCTTCTTCACTTTTAGGAAAGTTCATGTCAAATGGCGCTGGTTCTGCAACATTAATCCCGTTAGGACCTAAGCGAAGCTTTTGTGTGCAGAAGCGCTCTTTACGAGGCTCCCCCTTAAACTCTCCTAAGTGCAACATGGGGAGCCCATTGACAATTAATTTATTTACCATTTTTTTGATGGAAGTACTATTTAGTTGTTTTCTAAGGCTTCTCCCTAATTTTTCTGCTGTCACAGCCTTAACCTTACTGAATTTAAAGATCGATTTTGTGAAGGCTGTAGGTATAAGTTCAACCACCTCTACAGCAAGTTCTCCACAAATACGATTTAGTTTTTTCTGATCCTCATCACAATATTCATCCAAGGTGTTTTCTGGTGCTTCTTCAACAGTTTCATTGAAGATTTCTAGAATACTTAATAAAATAACATTCAAAGAATGTGGCTCCATTATTTTTTGAAAAATACTAAGAGCAACTCTTGGGACCAGTTCGTTTTTAGCGATATTGTAAAGATCTCCTTTAAGAGGATCAGGAAATGGCATCATAGTTATGTCGGTAAAATCGGCCAACTCAAAAAGCTTTTGAGAGAAATCCTTAAAAAACTTATCTATTCTCTCTTTATCTTGTTCCCACGAGGGAGTACTTAAATCCCTAGGCAAAGCAGCGTGTATTTCATCACTATAGGCACTTACTATGCTTTCATAAGTTACTTCAAAAGCGTTAGCTTTATTAGTGTCGCGCTTAACCTTATTAATTCTGTTGAAATGCTCAGTAACTGCTTGTAGAATTGGAACAGATATTTTAAGCAAAAAATCTTTATCATACTTACTGCTAGTTGGATTTTCTAAATCATCAATTTTTTTACCTATATTGTGCAGCATTTTCAGGGTGAATGCTTTCGTAATGTCTGCCGAAAAAGCCCACAATTCATTAATACTTTCAGGAGTTTCTAAGTCAATGTCAGGAACGTTTTCTATTGCACCCAACGTTTTAATATTTTTTTTAATCAGGTGTTCTAGAGTAACTGAAGACTCTTCAATATCACTAAGAATTTGATTTTTCTCTTTTCCTGTTGACTTCTCTCGAAAATAGTAAATTATTTTTTCAAGAAGAGCACCTGAAACGCTATCATCATAACGAAAAAAAAAGTATGGCAGCACTTGCTTAGTAAATTCCCCCACAATACGACAAGCTTCACCTGGATATGTTGTCCCAAAGGTTCTTTGGAGTCCCCGGATCGTTTCCTCTTCCTCAAAATCCCAAGCCATTAATTGTCTGTAGGAACTTGCGATATAGTCAGGAATAAGTTTTGTTTTCAATGCTTCAATGACGTGCGATTTAAACAACCTTGGAATCGGTAATTCATCAGCAAAATTTGGAAAAACCATATCAACAAGATCGGTCGAAAAGCCTGCAAAAAGATGCCGTAATTCTGTTTTGGGGTCTTCTGATTGCTCCGCTTGAAGAAATTTTTCTTTTAAATTTAGTAGTTTATTTTTAGTTATTCTAAAAAATTTTAAAGCTATATTAAGAGGAAATAACTGATTTTCTTGATCTGTTAAAACACCTGGCGAATGAACAATCAAGTTGACCATACCTTTAAAAACAAGAGCCGTTACATGCTTCTCAATGTAGTCCAACGTAGCAAGAACACTAGGGTTATCACTATCAGCAACCCTTTTTAACCCTAAAGCAAGTGATTCAGCATAACTACCTTCGAAATTTTGACGTGGCAGGGTGACATTGATCATCTCTACTATTTTATCTGAATCCTTACTCATCATATCAATAAAAAAAGCTCTAATATCCTCACCAATAGTCCCCGCAATTCTCTTCAGTTGATCCTTCATCCTTTTTGCTCCAGTCAGATCCCAAAGCTCTTCTTGGTGAATAGAGAACCGGTCTTGACCTGCAGTTATACTGGAAAAAAATGTCTCTATAGATTTTGGCGTTGAATCTCCAAAATGCCCCATAACGACTTCGGGATCGTAGTAATACTGGCACAACTCGCGTTCTTTTTTTTCAATACAGTTAAGAGGCTCTCGAATATCAACAAAAATTTCATGCGCATGTTTCGGAAGAATATGGTCTCGTAAAAGAGTCACCAGCTCTTTTTTATGGTAATCAAACCCTACTAGATCAAGCAAGAGAGTTGTTAAAGGCTTAAACATCTGATCATCAACAC
Source organism: Chlamydiota bacterium (assembly GCA_036164375.1). Lineage (GTDB taxonomy): Bacteria > Chlamydiota > Chlamydiia > Chlamydiales > Criblamydiaceae > JAYZJO01. Next base: position 64,141 of record JAYZJO010000040.1, read on the forward strand.
ATTCAGTATTTAACTCTTTGACAAACTCATTTATGATGGTGAATATATTATTGATAATACAAGGAAAAAGGTGGAATTCATTATGCAAGGAACCTGAATCTTCGGAGGAAATTTTCGCTAATTTTCCAATATGGCGAGTGAGGAGGGACGTTAAGTGTTCTTCAGTCACCTTCCAAAATGCTTCCATTGCTGGATGTCTACTATTTAAAAGTGATATCAATTTATCGCTTAGCCAAATTGCATACTCACTTTTCATGTCGTCGGAAATTTCCAAATAGTTGGGTAACATTTTCGCATACCCTTCCACTTCTCCACTTAAAAGTTGTGGTAAGTGGATAACTGTTTCTTCTGATGATATACTTATTCCTTTTTTAATTACGTCCCCACCTGGTAATTGAAGGACCTGTAAATCATCGTGACTATGATGATCTGGTAAATTATGGTACTTATATAGTTTTATAAAAACATCAGGTATCCAAAAGCTTTTTAGCTTCTCCCACAACTTAGGTATTACCCAGCCCGATAAATATTCATTACCGAATGTTAAGTCATTTTCGGCATTAGGAAATATAATTTTCATAAAGTCGGTTACAGTGTCTGCAAATAAAAGACGCATTTTTTCTACTGCAAGCTCATTATCAACTTGATCTTGTAAAGAAACAAATTCATTAATATCTATTTTTTTAAATTGCAATTGAACAAATGAAAGAAGCTTCTCAACACAAGAAACCACCAAATCGTCAGTAAATGTTCCTTTTTGATCTATTCCCTGCCTCACCTTTTCCGTGTGCTTTGCAAAATTAGTAAAGATCCTCAAAATCAAAGCTTGAAAGTAATTTTCCAAAAATTGGTCCTGAGACCGGAAAAACTGCTCGGCAATTCCTTTTCCTCGAAACTCGTTTTCTTTAATCAGGTCTGAAATTTTTTCATTGATAAATTTTGTAATGTAGGGAGAAAGAATTAATATCAGCTTAGATAAGTTTGAAGACCCTGAAAGACTATCAAGCTTTTTAGTGTTAATTGCGTTTTCTTTTGTGAAGTTATTTTTTATAACTTGAGGTCGGATAAGTGCTATACTACTGCTAACAACCCCATTTTTAGCAGAGTGATACAATCCTGACATAAAGTTTAAGCTAGACCCCCAAACTCCTGATGTTTTTTGAGTTTGTTCTGTCGCATTTTTTGGACGATGACTGCTCTTACTATGCCCACGTTTTAATACTGGTTCGCTAGTACTATGTATCATCACACCCTCCGATTATAATAATGATTTACAGTACCATCAAATATATTTTAATCCACCATAAACAGATTGTGAGTGACCATGTTTTCTTTCGAACTTTTGTTATGTATTGGTAAGACTGGGGCTGTAATACCAGGCGTTTATAGGGTAGGCATTACCTAAAGCCACACCCTGGTATTTTATTTTGCCTCATAGAGATGAATTTTTTATTTCCAATAATAAGATGGTCTCTCACGGGAATTCCCATAAGGCTTCCGACATCTACGAGTGTTTTTGTAACCTCGATATCTTGTTTGGAAGGCGTCGGATCACCACTTGGATGGTTATGGCCAAATATAATACTGGCAGCTTTATGACGAATTGCTGGGTAAAAAACTTCTCTAGGATGAACTAAAGACTGCGATAGCGTGCCAATCGAAACTGTTTGCTGTGTGATCAAGTAACTTTTAGTATCAAGCAAGATTACAACGAATACCTCTCGCTTTTCTACCTCTAACGAATCACGAAGTAAGTGATAGGCACTAAGGGGATTATCGATTTTACATTTAGGCTTGGAATCAGATTGTGATAGGCGTAAAGCTAAAGTTGTAGCTGATTTAATTTGGATGGCTTTTGCTTTCCCCATTCCTTTAATTTCGCATATTTCTTCTATCGTAGCTTCCGCCAATTCTTTTAGTGAACCGAACTTAGCAATGATTTCTTGGGAAAGTTGAATCACAGATTTCCCTTTCGTTCCACTTCCTAGAATTATAGCCAAAAGTTCAGCATTAGACACAGCTTCAGGTCCAAGATTAATGAACCGCTCTCGCGGTCTGTCTTGAAGAGGTAATTGATTAACGGTGTATTGATCAAGCGTCATTATACTGAATATTTCTCTAAAGTGTTTGCAAGTATCGCTGGAATTTCTACGTTAAGGATAATATCGTTACCTTCATACTCCTGATTGATGATTACCCCCTGCTGAAGAACCTTATTAACAAGGTGATATTCACTTTGTGGGATAACAAGTTTCATACGTATACGTTGTTTTTTTACCTCTTCAATCATCATGTTTTCTAGCTCTTCAAACCCTTCTCTTTTAAGAGCTGAAACACGAACCGTCTTAGGGTACTTGAGACGCATTTCATTAATTTCCGGTAAATCCTCCACAGCGTCAACTTTATTAAGAACTGTGATCACAGGCTTATTCTCTGCTCCAAGTTCTTTAAGTACTTCCGTAGTTGTTTCTGCTTGTTCCAATGCCATTGGATGGCTTATATCTACAACGTGAATGAGAATATCAGCCTCTAACGCTTCCTCAAGAGTTCCTTTAAAAGCCTCAACAACTAGATGGGGAAGCTTCCTGATAAATCCAACTGTATCAATAAGTAGAATTTCTTGATTATTTTTTAGTGAAAATTTACGAGTAGTCGTATCCAAAGTGGCGAACAGCTTGTCTTCAGTAAAAACCCCCGCATCCGTCAGCGAGTTCAGTAACGTTGACTTTCCGGCATTCGTATAACCGACTAAGGCAAAAACGGGGATCCCCGTACGCTGTCTTTGAGAACGCTGGGTCTTTCGGTGTGCGCGGACCTCATTCAGGTCTTGAGTGAGTTTATTAATACGTTTTCTGATGAGACGCTTATCAATTTCAATCTGTTTTTCACCGTCACCTTTTAAATATGCACCTGCACCACCACCCCCTGCTGTACCAGCTTGGCGGGATAAGTGGGTCCACATCCTTTTTAGCCGCGGCGCTTGGTACTTTGCTTGGGCTAACTCGATCTGAAGTTTTGCCTCTTTTGTTTGTGCACGCTGAGCAAAAACCCCCAAAATAACTTCCGTTCGATCCATAACAGTTCCACTGAACAATTTATCCAAATTTCTCTGCTGTGCGGGGGAAATCTCGTCATCAAAGACGATAATATCGACGTTTAACTCTTTAGCTTTATCTATCAATTCCTCGAGCTTACCTTTAGTGACATAAGTGGAAGCTTCATATTTACGAATGTAGCAAGGCACTTTGTCTAGCACCTGTACACCGTATGTTTCACAAAGAAGCTCTAGCTCGTCGAGATGTTCAATACAAAGTTCGTGATTTCTTTGATTATTATAAACGGAAACTAACAGCGCTGTCTTTTCTTTAGCCTCTTCTGTTTTTTCGATGTATTTTTCTTGTTTTTCTATGATCATATTTTCCTCAAACTATATTTCTAAAGAAATATCTATTTCTAAACCGTCATATGCTAGTCTGACGTTCTCTGGCAAGTAAGCATTTGTTTGCTCGTGTGATAGGTCATGAGCAATATGAGTAAGCCACGTCTTTTGTGCTCCAACTTTTTTCGAAAATTCAATAGCTTCATCAACAGACAAGTGTAAGTTTGAAGGAGTAAACCGAAGTGCGCTTAGGACTAACACTTCAACCCCTTTAAGATCATCAAAAATACTATCTGGATAGTCGCGTATATCAGTGACATATGCAAAGTTCCCTGTCCTTAGACCGTTAACCTTCATTCCCGCCTGTTTATAGGTAAAATACCTAAAGTCGACCCCTTTGAACTTTGTTTCGCCCCTATCACCCTCTAATATTTCTGGAACAATTTTTGGTAAAAGTTTTTTGATTTTTTGGTCGGGCTGAAAGATATACTGAAATCGAGCAATGATATCATCGGCGGTATCTTTAGACATAAGACAGGAAATCGGTTGTCCAGACATCATAGAATAAGCGCGTAGTTCATCGACGCTAGCTGTATGATCATGATGAGCGTGTGTGATGATAACTCCATCAAGATAATCTATGTTATGTCTAAGAGCCTGCTGCCTAAAGTCAGGACCACAGTCAACTAACAAACGTTTGTGATTAACTGATAACACACCTGAGGCCCTTAACCTTTTATCCTTGGGAGATAGTGACTTACACACCCTACATGAGCAACCAATAACAGGGATTCCCATAGATCCGCCCGTTCCTAGAAAACAAAAACGCCCTTTCATCAATAATATAACCCTGTAATGATGCTAAATGTCCTCAATAATACACGATACTTTGATTTCCTTCAAAATAGAAAAAAACAGCGCTAAACTTAATTTTTAAAAATATCCATTGCCTTTCTATAAATCCCAGGGTGATAGAAATACGCCCACGACTCCCCATTTTGGGCGTTGTGAATGGAAACTTTATAATAGTCGCCATCACGAACTAAAACCATTTCCTGTAATGTTTTTTTAGAGGAGCTCCCCCCTTTTTTTTCGACTGATTTAACGCCAAACTTTAATGAGGCCGGGTGACCTACTTGAAATTGGTCAACAATACTATTGCTTACGTCTTGGACACTAGTATCATTCTTTATCAAGTTAAAAAAATCTACATATTCCTGTTGACTCACAACAATTTTTCCCCATCTCCCTTGGTCTTTGTTATAATAAAAATATTCAACCTGATCAAAAACAAATGAGGTATTGCCTCCCGTATTTGGGTTCACATCTTTATAGTTAAGTTCGGAAAATACGCTTGGAGATAAAAGTGTAGATTTTATTTCGTAAAGACCACTTGGACCATAAAAATAGATAAGGAATACTACAAAAAACAGAGCGAAGGCGCTTCCACCTCCAATAATAGAGAGTAAACTCCAAATTTCTTTATATTTGGATCTCTTATCCTCCTCAATCATAGGGCCCCCTTGTGAATAGAACTAAAATTTGCTATAATGTTATAACGTTATCAAATAAAAAGTTTTGTGTGTAGAAATTATGCGAATAGCAATTTTAGGAGCCGGATTTGCGGGCTTAGCCACAGCATGGCACATCTTAAAAAATACCCCCGCTTCATCTGTAACAGTCATTGACAAACAGGGAGTAGGGTGCGGTGCATCAGGAGTTTCAGCAGGGCTTCTTCATCCTTACACCGGTGTCAAAGCAAAGAAAAGCAAGGAGGGTTCTGAATGTGTAGCCTCAACTGAACTCCTACTTAATGAGGCATCTGAAGCACTTGGTCGTCCTGTATTCAAAAAAAATGGTCTTGTGAGATTAGCTGCAAGTATAGATCAAGAGCAACACTTTCAAGAATGTGCCAAATTAAATAGTGACGTTCACTGGCTTAACGAAAATTCAGTTCAAGAACTTGTCCCTGGTGTTACTGCCTCAACAGGCATATATATTGAAAGTGCTATTTCTGTTTATCCAAATTTGTATATGAAAGGCCTATGGAAAGCTTGTAAAAGAAAAGGGGCTATATTTTTACGTAAAGAAGTCTCTTCTTTGCAGGAACTAAATGAATTTGACCTAATCATTTGTTGCTTAGGTAGTGGTTTCTGTAATATAGCTGAACTATCTAACTTACCCCTAAGCTTACTTAAGGGGCAAATTCTAGAACTCCCATGGCCAAATGAACTACCCCACCTAAAAACTTCGGTAAGCTCAGAGGTCTACATGGTAATGAGTGAAAACAATAATAGTTGCTTTGTTGGAAGTACATTCGAGCGTAATTTTACAAGTGCTGCAGCTAACATCGAATACGCCTCTTCAATCATCCTCCCAAAGTTAATTAAGTTTTATCCCGCTTTAAAAGACATTTCAGCAATAAATTGTCGTGCTGGAATTCGCATTACGGCACCTAATAGAGAGCCTTTGCTAAAAAAAGTAAATCATAATTGCTATGTTTTTAGTGGACTTGGATCAAAAGGCCTACTTTACCATTCAATTACAGCAGAGCGTTTACTCTCAATTTTAGGCTTCAATGTAAGTCTTAACTAATACCAATGCCATTGGTTTGTGATCTCGATGAATATTTCCTATTTATGCAAGAGCCTTCCAGGTTTAAATTCTACAATGATAAAAACGACACGTGAAATATGCGAAGTCTGAGACCCCATTGTAAATCAAAGGAATTGAAATCTATTTTATTGATGAATTTAAAGATTTTATTGATTAGGATCGACAACATTGTATAAACATCAATAAGGAGTGATGCTATGACAGTTTTTACTGAAGCCTATAAATATAAAATGTTAGAAAAACCATCCGAGGAATTAGAAAGAATAGGAAGAGCTAAGCCTTTGAAAGCGCCTCTTAAAGGATATACACAATGGTCAGGAAGGGCTGTATGTTTATTAAAATCCATACAAACACTTGTAAGAGAGCCGTGGAGAATGGTTAAGCAAATGACCTCTACCGTAGCTGCAATATTCATTGCTGTACATGAGTTATTTGACGGGCAGTTTAAATCTTTTTCTCAACAAATTTTGGGTACGATGTTATTTTATTCAACAATTATTTTCCGTCCTATTGCAATGATTAAAGAGTCTGCTCAGTATGCGATTGGTGCAATTATACATCCAAGGCTAGCAATTGCATCACCTGTTTAATAACACGTAACAGAGTGCTGAAGATGCGAACGGTAGCCTAGCCTTCACGGACTAGGCTACCTCTTTTTTTCCCTTCATCGCATCAAATAATACCGCGCAACAAAAATAAGATTTACAATTAAAAAAAAGAGATTGAAAATCAATTCTCTAGTTTATATTTTCTTCACACTATAAACAGTATATCTGTAATTAACATCTTCAATACAATCGAGGTAAAATTTATGAATAACAACCCCCAACTATTAACTGAACTTTTCCCATACCCCGCTAGTCTTAGTTTAAATACGCAAATACCTCGCCTAAAGTCTAGCAGACTCATAGGCACGAATGACCCCAAATTTGCTCAATGGAAAGGACGTATTGTCTGTTTGTTAAAAAGTCTTGAAACGTTAGTAAGAGAACCTTTTAGAATGGTAAAAAACGCAACTTTATTCGTTGCACGAGTTGTGATTATCGCTTTCAACCTTCTTAATGAACAGTTCAGTCATGCTTTCAACAACACCTATGACCTTGGCAAATTTGCTATAACGATCGCTCTTCAGCCAATATGCATGATCAAAGAATTTGGGCACTATGCATTCGGAGCATTTATTCATCCTAAGTTTGTAATAAAAACGTTGAGTAATAGCAACCAATTCAACTTAAACTTATAATGTCAAGATAGCTATACCACAGCTTACATACATAGTCATCAACGATGGAACCGATATAATGGCACGATAGAAAAAGAATTATTTATTCATTGATTGTACAATTCCCTGTACACCTGAATTTCTTTCAATACGTTGCCATCTTTTTATCGTTCTCATCGTTGAAAAATTCAAACACGGTTTGTGCCCAAATCTCCTACCTATACACCTCTTATATCATCATAAGTCCTCGTAAAGTAGTTGAAACATCAATGAGTTGTGTGCAAGGGCTATTTCCAAAAGGATTAGCAGCAAGGACTTCTAAAGATTTTAAATTAAAACTTACTACATTTCTTTAAGTAAAGAGTTGTACGGATTACTTCACAAGTAAAGTGAGCCCCTCTTATTTTCGCGTTTGCCTTACTGGGCTTGGTATAAATCTAAAAAGCGGTCTACAGAGCTGCTTTCAATGCTTAAATTACTTTCTAAATACACTTGAAGGACTTCAATGACCTCTGATTTAAACTCACGGGCAGTATCCTTCAATTTATTTAACAAATAATCAAAGTCAGTTGTGTTTGGATAAACTCTTGTTCCAGTAAGTAATTTTGCAATCTTCGGTGCACTTACTAGTTTATACGTATAAGAATTGGGAACATCTCCATACTTAAGTAAAATATCAACAATAGAGACATCACCTAACGTAATGGCAAGATTAAGTGAAGAGCGAAAGGGTTTAGGTAGGGCTATTCTTACATCTTCAGCAAAAAGAATATTCCAGTCACCGTTAGCAATCAACCAGGGACGCGCCCCGTGCTGCAATAAAGTCTCCACGGTTTTAGCTTTGGGGCGAAACTTGCTGTTTAAGGGAAAGGCAATACCTTTTGACAAATAGCGAATCAATGTTGCGTCGGTAACACTTCTCTCTTCTTTAGCCATCCTGATAAAATCTGTTTCATTGAACTGCTCTGAGTCCAAAAAGGAGTCAATACCTAGCATCTATAATTCTCGAGATTAGAAACAGGGAAAGAGCTAGCTTTTTCCTACTTAACCCCTGCCCCACTTTAAAAAATTTACATTACACTAAAGATAGCATAGGTATCATCGACTACCATTTATTAATCAAGTTTTTTTTCCCTTATATTTTCTGCCTTCTGATTTTAGCCGAACATCAAGAGCTTTTTCGGCGAACTTTTTTTAGCAGAAGAACGTGTGACTCAGCAGCGAAATTAAAAAAGAATATTAAGGCCGGAGCAAGAAACGCTACAAACGGTACCATCAAAATAAACCATCTTAAGGTTGTAAATAGTGGGGTTTTACACGGCAAACAAGCAGGTCCCGACATTATGCCAGCAAGAGTTAGTACACCTAAAATTAAAGCTAATGGCAAGACTGCAATAACTCCAAGAGTAACATTAGAAAAAATGTCATTGTTGAATTTAGCAATTAGGCTTTTCGAGATTTCCTGACTACTTAACCCTTTTAACGCTAAGGCTGGAGCAACAAAAAACAACATGGAAATATTTACAACGCAAAGCACTATGGCCGCAAGATTTAATAAAAAAGGGCCAAAAGCAAGAATAATACTAAAAAAAGGACCTACAAAAGGCACTTGTTCAAATAATAAAAATACACCCATCAACATCCACAACAATAAATAGAGCAGAATTATTGGAACTGAAAAGTAGGAGGCTCCGAGTACAATTTCCCAAGACTTGCTTAACACTTCTCTATAATTAATACTTTTCTCTTTGATTTCATCGTGGTAAATCCGAATAAGTAATATCCCCGCCGAAAGTAGCACTCCCACACATAAAAATAAGGGAAGAAAAGTGAGACTCTTTTTCATCCATTCACCAGCACCAACCGATAGTCCCCTAAAAAAGACAACCATCATTCCGCATAGTAGCAAAACAACAAACATCAAAAGTAACTTGCTTTTATCAAATGTTTTAGAAAGGGCTCTGTTAAAAATAAAACTTATGTCTGAGAAAGTCATTCCATATAATCCGTGTTAATTAAAATTTATTCGCTTGGTTTGTAGTAGTACTTAGGTCTGATAATCGGCGTCCCCTTACCATCTCTCGCCTCAGTACGCTCGTATACAATTTGACGAGCGATCCCAATACATCTCGAAAGTCCAAAAAGAACAGTATAGTATTCTGGATACCCAAAACCAGCAGCTGATAAGACTGTTCCTGAAATTGCATCAACGTTGGGATAAGGATTTGATATTTTAGGGTTTTCACCTAGAACTTTTGGACCTCGTTCTCTAAGAAGAGTTGCTATTTTCACGAGAGGGTTTTCTGCAAACTTCTCAGAGGCAACCTTATATAAAATAGTAGCTCTTGGATCCTCAACACGCAATACAGCATGCCCAAAACCGTAAACTAACTCTTTATTTTCGAGACGTTTTCTAATAAGTTTTTCGACATCATCACCAGAGGCGTTTTCACCGAGCTCCTCAAGAACCTCTTTAACAAAAGCAAGGCAGTCTTGATTAGCTTTTCCATGACGCGGACCAGCTAGAGCACACATTGCAGCGCATAGCGCCCCATACATATCTTCTTGACCAGAAGCCACCCCTTTACCAATAAAAGTGGAGAGATTTCCACCACCATGGTCATAGTGAAGAACGTTAAACAATCTAAAAACTTGTATAAGCTCGCTTAAATCAGCCCCTGGAACATTAAGCATATGTGCAAAATTTTCCATATATCCCATTTCTGGTTCAGGAGGTTTTATCCCTCCCCAGCCCGCATGGTGATTAATAACAGCTGCAACAATAATAGGCATTTTAGCGACTACATTCAAACAATCTTCTTTATAGTCGTTAGTACACTCAAACATCCCGGCAATGAGTAACGCAGCACAAAACAACTTCATGGGATGCCCTTCACGAGGAAGTGAGTATATTCCATCAATTACGTTTTTAGAAAGAGTTGACCTTTGAAATATTTCACTTTTAAAAGAGTTAACCTGATCGTCATTCCCTGCATGCCCGTGATAAAGACGGTAAATTACGCGAAGAGGGTCCCAGTCTGCCATATCAAAAACGGGATGCCCAGCGTAATACAGCCCTTTTTGCGGATCAACTGAAGAGGTTGTACAGTATCCAACAGGCACACCACGCATCCCTGTTTCTAGATGTTCTTTTGTAATTTCGAATAATATTTCCGTAGTTGCCTGCTCTGCCATGATATCCCCCGGATTTATCTAGCTTATTGATCAAATTATATCTTTTGAATGATTTTACAGCAATTGCTGATGGTACCGTTGAAGAATTCAGGATCAAAGCACTTGCTGCATTAATCCTGACGTAAAAATCATATTTTTTTCATGTAAGAAGAGTACTATTATATCCCCTATAGTTTCCAACTAACTCCATCATAGAAAAATTATATGTTTTTTGGTTCCTCAACACTTAGCCTTTACCGCAAAACTATTGAGTGAATAAGATCACACACTTTTCAATAACGCCATATCTCGTTCTTCAATTAACTCTTGCTCTGAAGCGCGGATTTTGCTTTCTAAATCTGCATTCCAAGGCACATTTTTAACGATCTCGACTTTACCATTACCATCAGAAACGCAAGGAAACGAATAAATCAAGTTTTCTTGTATGCCATAGGGATTTCCATCACTACAAAGACCAACTGAAAACCATTCGCCAGAAGGGGTAGGAGTCACAATGGACTTAATAGTATCGATAGCGGCACTTGCTGCTGATGCAGCTGAAGATTTCCCTCTTGCATTGATTATGGCCGCTCCCCGCTTTTGAACCGTAGGTATAAAAGTGCTGGTTAGCCAGCTAGCGTCTTGAATTACAGAAGTCACAGGCTTTCCTGATATTTTTGCGTTTTCAAAGTCTGGGACTTGAGTCGATGAGTGATTTCCCCAAATCGTCATATTAGTGACAGCTGCAACTTCGGTATTTGCTTTTTGTGCTAATTGTGCTGCCGCACGATTTTGATCGAGGCGGGTCATAGCGAAAAAATTAGATCTTGGAATCTCTGGAGCATGTGTCATGGCTATTAGAGAGTTAGTATTACAAGGATTCCCAACAACCAGAACTTTCACATCTCTATCAGCTACTTCATTTAAGGCCTTTCCTTGCCCAATAAATATTTTACCATTCTCAACAAGAAGGTCTCCTCTCTCCATACCGGGTCCACGCGGTTTCGCACCGACAAGTAGCGCAAATTTGACACCTTCAAAAATTTTTTTTGGGTCACTACCTATTCTGACCTCTTTTAATAGTGGGAAAGCACAATCATCAAGTTCCATTTTCACACCTTCAAGTGCCTGAAGCGCTTCGGGAATTTCTAGAATATGTAAAGCTATGGGTTGATCATACCCGAGCATTTCACCTGTTGCTATACGAAATAATAAATTGTAGGCTATCTGTCCCGCCCCACCTGTGACTGCAATGCGAATTGTATCTTTCATTTTCCCTCTAGTGTTATCATGGTTACCAAAGGTCATTTTGGCTATTCCACTTCTTCATGTCAAGATTTTGCTTAACAACTGATTCTTTTGCATAAAATTACTTGATAAGTTAAAATACTCCATTCAGAACCATTAATTTTATACAAAAAATGCTGACTTTAGTCAAAGATAACACAATAAATCTTATCGAAATATTTAGCAGTGTTCAAGGGGAAACTCATTTATCTGGCCTACCTACTGTATTTGTCAGAACTGCCGCCTGTAACCTTCGCTGCACCTGGTGTGACACTAACTACTCCTTTGGTCGTGGAACCCCGACAACAATTGACTCTATTGTAAAAGAAGTAGAGGAAGCCGGCCTTCCACATGTCTGTATAACTGGAGGAGAGCCTCTCCTACAGAAAAACATACACCAGCTCATGTCAATTCTTTGTGATCGCGGTTACACCGTAAGCATAGAGACTGGCGGATCTCTTCCGATCAATAATATTGACGCAAGGGTTATCACAATACTTGATATCAAGTGCCCTGGCAGTGGGATGGAAAGTAAAAATTTATGGGAAAACATCAAAAACTTACGCCCCCATGATGAAATTAAGTTTGTAATTCTCGACAGAAACGACTACGACTACACAAAGAAGGTTATTGAAAAGTATCACCTTAAAAATCGTAAGCATCCAGTCCTTCTATCCCCTGTCCATGATGAGCTTGAGTCAAAACAGCTCGTAGAGTGGATACTTGAAGACAAGTTACCTGTAAGACTAAATTTACAACTACACAAATTCATTTGGACCCCACAAACAAGAGGCGTATAAGGAAAATACTAATGAAAGCCATTATTTTGATGAGTGGAGGAATTGATTCCACTGTAACACTGGCACTAGCCCTTGATAAAGGATACGACTGTTTAGCACTAAGCTTTGACTACGGTCAACGTCATCTTATAGAACTCACCTCTGCTCGTGCCATCTGTAAACATTACGATGTGCCACATCACACGATAAAAATAGACCCTTCTGCTTTTGGCATGTCATCACTAGTTGAGAAAGACTCCCCTATGCCCAAGGAGCGATCTCTAAAAGAAATTTCTGAAGGTGGCATTCCCAATACTTATGTCCCTGCAAGAAATACCATATTTTTAAGCTTTGCTTTAGGACAAGCAGAGATTTTTAATGCCGACGAAATTCATTTTGGGATGAACGCGCACGACATATCTGCTTACCCAGACTGTCGTCCAGAGTACATTAACGCTTTTCAGTCGTTAATTGACGTTGCTACAAAGCAATCATTAGAGAAAAGCCCCCCAAAAATAGTCACACCTTTGACTAAAATGACTAAAGGCGACATTATTACTACTGGCTATCGACTAGCCGCACCCATAGAATTGACCCACAGTTGCTATAATCCTACAAAAAACGATCTCCAATGCGGGGTTTGTGATGCTTGCGCTTTAAGAAAAGAAGGGTTCGCTACCGCTCAATCTAGCTAAGGGTAACAACCTGATTGTGCTGTGTATCCTTATACACTAGAAACTTATCACTGTTGCGTAATACTTTTTCGATAAAACAGCTATCAAAAGACCTCCAACCGACAGCAAGCTCTCTACCTATTAAGGTAACAAGCTCTGTCAAACCAAATAAAGAATTTTGACTTGTAAAGTATGTGTACGCAACCTTTTCCACCTCTATGAACATATCAAAGGTATGCATATCTACGAAAATCACAGTTCTATTAAGGCTTGGATAAACATCCTCGAAGAGAAATTCACTTCCTGAATACAGGTCGCAAAGTAGTGAGAGAGCCTTGCGAAAACTATGTGGATTTTCACTGATCTGCTCAAGTCGATCGAATATTTCATATTGCCTAGCAATCCCACACCTTTCTCTAAGCCAAGGTGTTACAAACACATCTGAAATAGTCATGATATTTTGTCTCGATAATTCTGTTCGATCTGTTGATCGCAGAATATCTTTAGCCTCTCCAGTACATCTTAATTTATCTTCTTTTGACATCCTCTTAATTTCGACGTTCATTGCAGGCGTCAAAGGAATAAGCTTTCCAAGACTGTACTCCTTAAGCAACAAATAAACCTTAGATTTCTGATCCTCAGGGATAAGACTACGAATCCAAGATTCGAAGTCAACCATTTCGCAATGGGATATAACCTTATCACTCAAGTAGGATGATATAGCTTGGTGTATCTCATCAATGTGGCCCTGACCAACCCCCTTCTTGATAGCTGCCTCGTACCATTCAGTTGTAATGAGATCTCTAATAAAACAAACATCGAGTCCTAGAAGACCCTTTACCGCTTGAGGGGAAATGTCAAGTACATGTATGGGTTCATTAAGAACAAATGAGTCAATATACGAACGGAACTCCCCTCCCAACTCCAGCTGTAGTTGTGCATTTTTTGACAGTCGATAAGGGGTTACATGAGCTAAATTTTCATCTGCTACATCTTCGTCAACAGCTCCTAAAGGCCTAATGGTTTTAACGTCAATGGTTTCAAAAGTATACAACTCATCATACCCATCGGGTGTCGACTGCTTAGCTTGGGTATTTTTCGGGGGAAGATCATCAACATCACCCCTGTCATGATGCTGATAAAAAGTAATATCTTCCTCAACAAGTGGCTCGATCTCTGGTGTGACAAATTGATGAATCTGTTTTTTGAGCTGCTTAAGTATTACCATGACATGACACTCTCATTATATCGGTGACCTCGGTGCTCTAATAGTAACGACACTCCAATTATTTTGCACTCCATCATTCACATAATTAAAATTCTCATTCACAAAGTATTCAATCAAGATAAGATGCTTATCACTTTTAATCTATCTTTTTTCCTAAGACCCCGACCCTTGCAATATAGAGACCTCATCCATTGCTAATGCTTTAGTAATCTTTAAATCACGAATCGCCTCATAAAGACCTGCAACAAGAAAAGAACGATTTTTTTGCTGTCTATAATTTAGAAACTCTTCCCACTCAGACTTCACTCGGTTAATATTTGAAAAAGAGCGCGAGATTAGCTGTTCAGTCCCTTTATTAACCCGTATGTGATCCCCTTTAAGCCCTTCAACTTCTTTATCAAAAAGAATTTCAACTCTAGTCTTATCCATAGTGTCTATAGTGATTTTTCGCTCAACAGGCCCTTTAATAAAAGATGAAAGTCCTTTGATTTGTATTCCATTTACTTCAATGTTATAGCTAACTTCAGCCATAGGTTTCGAAAAAGATTTACCATAAATTTTCTCTTGAGCTACTTTATCAATGATTTTATTGCTATATTTAGTCTTTATAGGTTTGATTGAAACTGTAGAATCAAATTCACAGGCCCCTATTGACGGTAGAATATAATGGAGCAAAGCATCAATACTGTGACAGGCCTCATCAATATGAACCCCTGCTGATGGACGCGTGGGTTGTCGCTTTTTCTTCCACACAACACCCACTTTTTCGACTTTCAGCTGATGCTTATTGATATATTCAATAGCTGCCTTAATAGCTGGAGACTGACGAATGAGAAAGCCAAAACCAACTGCACTTTGACTCAGTCTATTAGCCAAACATTTAGCCTGATCTACATTTTCTACAAAGGATTTTTCAATAAAGAAATCCATATTACTTTTATGTTCAAGCACAGATTCTATTGTATTTGCGTGATCCCCTGTATTCGTCACAACTGCAACTATATCAATATTTTCCTTCTTAAGAGCTGTGTTTAAATTCTTAAATACTCTCTGGGAAAGTCCCTCAAGCTTACATTGATCTATATCTACTACTCCAGAAATTATCACCCTTCCATCTTTCTCCAAATCCTCCAAAGCTTTTCTGTGAACTGCTCCAAATATTCCATGTCCAACCAAAAGTACAGACGGTGGAGGACCATAAGTGTTTTCAATATAACTCATTCACACTACTCTCAAAATTTTTTAATGCTAACATATGTGCGTTGATAATTTCGTTAAATTTCATTACTTAAGAGCATTTAATCTTATGTCACAACTACAACAATTTCAACCACAAAAATTTAGTCTATTCAAGATTGAAGTAGACTCTAGTTGTACTCTTTATGTATAAAGGTACTTAGCGATTCTATGGAGGCAAAATGCGAAATCTTAACTTTCACGATATGGAAACTGAAAAATTCAAAGAAGCGATACAATCAGTTAGTTGCACAGAAATTCTTAACAACATCGAAACCATGTCTAACGAACAACTTTCCATCTTTGTGAATTATCTTGCTCAAGAGTCTGATCCTGAATGGCAAACTAAACTTATCGCTATTCTTTCTGGATTAAACGATCGAGAAGCACTTGAAGTGATAGGAAAATCAATAACCCCAGCTCTTTTTCTAGAAGCCCTCAAACGTAAAAACTCCATTGACAGTGAAATATTACGAAAGATCCCTCCTCTATTAGTGGGCATGGAGCATCAGGTATTCTGTAAACTTCTTGATATAATTGATAGCGAACAACTAGGAATACTTTTACAAGAAAGCAGCACAGAGCCACTTCAACACCAGATAACACTTTTTTCTCACGAAGTCATCTACCAACTGGAAGTGATGACACAAACGTTAAGGTCTCTCGAGCAAGAAATAGAAGCTTTTGAAGTATCATCCATTTCTCACCATACAATTGAAGACTTCCACCAAAAAATTGGCGCTATTGGGAGCGAAGTAAAAGCAACAATCCATCGAATTAATAACGCCCTAGCAATGGCTTGGAACACGACTCGTGAAGACCTTATCGACTCACTCAGCTTCCAAAAGGAATGTTGGCAAAAATATGATGCATTGGTAATAGGGATACCTGAATACGAAGAAATGCCTGCTAGTGGCTTATATGCGAGGCTAGAAGAACGGCTTAATGCCATCTTTGGCAATCCCAACGACTTAAATGATATCAAAGCACTTCATGATGACGAACCGGCAATTGAAGCCCTAGCTAAATTTTCTTTATGGTACCTTCAAGATTACTTAGAGATCGGACTCCTGCCAAATATTACGGATATTAAAGAATTAGACTTAGATTCTAAAAAGCATACAGATAGAGAGAGGTCCGATTATAGAGCTACCCTCTTTTCACAAGCACAGAAAACACTCGAGCTGGTAGGCCTAAAAACTGTCACCGATTTAAAAAAGGCGCAGGTTTACTCAAAAGAGATGCTAAAAAATCATATCGAAAAACACCTGTCGAAAGCACTTTATACCAATCCCAACAAATAAAGCTACAAGTAGTTTTTATTATTTATAATGATAACGGCGATGCTAAAAGACTTGAATTATGGACGCAATAGTTGGCTACAAGAAGAAGGATGAGGACTGATTGAGAGTAAACCAAACTTTGGCTTAATTGATGACACGACCTATTCTAGCTTAAATTTTCCAGCACCCTCCTCGAGGGTGCAAATCATCAATGATATTCTCACCCAGGGCTACGCAAGCTTGCCCTGGGCTACCACTCTAATACCCACTTCGTGGGTATTTATTAAAAATTCGATTTAAGACTTCAGGCTTCACAAAAAAAAGATAGGTCAACAATCGGGGTCTAAAGCCTTCATTAATTACTTTAGATTATTCATAAGATCACTAAAAACTTGCTCGGGAGCTTGCTCTCCATTTACAGAAGTTAACACTTTCTGTTTCGCGTAAAATTCTTCTAAAGGGGCAGTTTGCGAGTGGTAAACCTTCAGCCTTTCACGAACAACTTCAGCATTATCATCAGATCTGTGTATCAATTCACCTGAACATCTATCACAAACCTCACCAGTTTTAGAGGGAGAAAAATATTTGTTAAAAATGGTACCACAACTTTTACAGGTCATTCTACCTTCAATTCTTTTCACAATACTTTCATCAGGCACTTGGATATTCAAAACAATCAAATTTACGTCATCGCCAAGCTCTTTTTCAAGGGCTAAGGCTTGTGGTAGTGAACGGGGAAATCCATCAAGAAGGTAGCCTTCACTGCAGTCATCTGCCTGAACACGATCAATTAACATATCAACAACAATTTCATCTGGAACTAAATTTCCAGACTCTAAATAGCTTTTTACCTTTTTACCGAGCGGAGTCCCTTTACTTAAATTTTCTCTAAAAAGATCTCCAGTTGAGATGTGTGGAAGGTTAAGTTCTGAAGTGATTTTTTTTGCCTGAGTTCCCTTTCCAGAACCTGGAGGGCCAAGAAGGATAATTACATTTTTTTTCTTTTGAGTCCCTTTGTCAACATTTGCATACGCTATCGTTCCAAACGCTGTCAAAAAAGCACACAACCCTAAAAACAAAACTTTCATAGAGACCTCATAAACGGTTCATTACTTTCAAAAATAAACACTAATTATAAAACAAATTTGATTTAAATGCAAGGCCCTAAGAAAGATAGTTGAATAGAAAATTAAGTCTAAACTGGAGCACACATTCCCAGTGAGCTCCAGTTATAATGATACTAACCAAAGATGTTAGCAAAAAAACCTTTAGGTAAACGACTCTCTTCATTTTGTAAGTGGTTGATGTATGCAATAGCACACTGACCGAGAAGAGCTGGATTTTCACTTAAAGTTTGAAGGCTGTTAAGTGTTTCAGATTGAGCTAAAACATCAGACTCGACATAAATCTTTTCAAACAAATTATTGACAGTTTTTTCATCTAATTTCTTTGCAATTATTGTGTTCTGATGGGTTGAAACTCCTTTAGAAGTCTCTACTCCGTCTCTTTGACAGATTAATTGAGTAAGCTCCTTTTTAGCTTTCTCAATATTTGCTTCACGAGCTTTAACCGCCTGAACTAAAGACTCTTTAAAATCATCAGAAGTTAAAAATTCATTTATATTGGTCTTAAAATCTGAAAAATTACTTTCCAAGCCTTTAATCACTTCTTGTTGAGCTAAAATCCTTCCATTCAGATCCCGAATAAGTTTATCTGATTGATCCATTTTAGTATTGAACTGATTTTTTAATTTGTCAGCCACAAACTCTTTCAAATTGGTATACCTAAGAACCTTTAGCTTCTGCCTTAAATTCTTCATGGTATTAGCCAGTGTTTCTAACTCATCACTTGTAAGGTCTCTTTTTGCATCATGAGCAACTTTCGCAAGTGACAAGATATAGTTAGAAGCTGCAGGAAAACAATCCTTAAAAGCTAGTTTTCCAAAATCCGGAATGATGGCACGTCTCGAGAACTCTGAATTCTTCGAAAATAAAAGTTCTTTAAGTGAAATGACTGCGTTCGATACAGAGTCACCTGCTTGAGAAGAGCTAATAACATCTAACAACTGATAGTCAAAGGATTTTACATCTTCAACAAAGTGTTTCGAGGCTTTTATAAACAGAGGCAATGACTGATTCAGTAGATTCATATCCTTCAGGATAGCTTTTTCGTCATCAGAAGGGTTTTCAATTTTTTCATATACAGATGCCAGATTAGCAAACGCATCTTTTATTGTTTTAAGCTCTGATACATTAAGCTCCCCTTTTCTATCACTTGCCGCCAGAAGTTTACTGTGACAAATTGAAGACACAGCTTGAAGCCTATCAGATAAATCAGTAGTTGCTAACTCTTCATAGGTAACCTTCATTTGCGCAAAATTTAATAAGTAGTCTATTCCCAACCTACTTTGGAAGTCAGCAAAAAATAAATCCTCTGCATACTTCTTAAAGACATCTTTCATTACATCAAATTCGGGAAGCGTCTTTTCCCCACTGTTAGTGTTAAAAGGGTAAACCCCTTTATTATATTCTGCTTCAAGGACTGGTACTAATGAAAAACTCATAAAAACTCCACTCTAACTTAACTTAAATTTTTATTTCACAACACCAAATACAAATGGTATTTTTGAAACAATACATTCTTAGTAAATATTTGAACAGACTTTATTTTTCTAGTTATTTTTTGACAAACTTAAATTAACAGATTCAACCTGCTTCTTTCGTTCATGCCATACCAGGAGGCAATAGAAAAATACCTACATAACAGAGCACCATCCAGGATTTTCTGATGAAGCATTATCAATTGTTTTTTGAGTTTTATTCGAGCGAGTGCTCTGCAAAGTTTGCCCTGTTTCAGTAGAAGCCTCAGCAAGTTTTGCTACAGCAGATGTCTTTTTCTGCGTAGCTTGATATGCAAGATTTCCCTGAGAAGTCCCTTTAATAATTTCAAATTTACTTAAAGGTGCTCCCCTTCTAGGTAAAGGTCTTTTTCTTCTTAAGGAGCCTGGATCTATAACCTCTCTAGATTCAGTTTTTTCTAAGGGCGTCTTTGGAAACGTCGTTGGCATCACAGGAATATCAAGCTGAGTTCTTAAACGCTCAATTTTAGAACTTATTTTTCTCTTCTGAACTGGAGGTCTTGTAGTAGGTACTTCAGTATGCTGAATTGATAAGCTTGGATTGACACCCATAATTTCCCTCTTCCCGTAAAAATTTAAAAAATTAATTACCACTAAACAATTGATCGCGAAAAAGTAAGCTATACTGATGTTTCGATAAATGATCAATTATTTTTTGAAAAAAACTAATCATCTAGAGAGGTATAAGCAAAAATAGACCCAGTCCAAACTTGTCCACTGCACTATTAGTATATAGGCATTTTACTCTACATATACACAATCTTCAATCGTATATCCGCCAACTTGAACTCCACCTAGTGCATCCACATACTCAATGTTAAAACGGTCGACTTCCGAATAAATACTGTTTGGGTATTTTCTTCCTCTGCTACTACTTTGTAATAGTGGCATTCTCATTTTTTTAGCATGGCTTAGGCAAAGTTTTCTGATTCCTAACTTTAAACGTGGATCAGCAGCGTTAGTGTAGATTCTCTCCATAAATAACACCCCCTCGTTTGTTTCTTTATTGAGGAGTACTTTTAGTAAAGTGCGGGCATAGATTTTTCCACTGTCTTTATCTCGTATCGTTACAAGTTTATACTTTCCATTGAAGACTCCCATTAGTCCTCGATTTAACTTAGGACTCCCATCTACTCTTTGACAAGTTCCACAATCAGATCCCATCATTAATAGACTTTCAGGCGTATCAGTAATTTCAGCAATACAATTACCAATATTTACATGTTTTTTTATCTGCATAATTTTAATTAGGTTCGTAATATTCCTCTTAAATTCATATTCAAAGGCAATTTCACTTTTTAAACCTTTTAAATTCTTTAAAACTGACTGATCGTCGATCAATAACTTTAATGCTTTAATTTGGAATTTAACGTTTTGTATTTCATAACTTGGAACAACTTTACCCCTCAATTCATTGAGTGCCTCATTAACAATTTCTAGTTTAGGAAGCTTTTGGTTTAAAAGAATCCTATTTAGAACAGGAAACTTTAGATGCATGTCTTTTTCGGGAATGTGCTTATCTTCCAAAATCCATTGACGAAACTGATCAAAGAAATTAATTTTTTCATGTTTGGTTTCTAACTCATACGCATTAAAAAGTTCGAAAGCTTCGGTGTGGTAGTTTTCTTGCCAAATTTGAAAAGTAGAGCTTCGTTGTTGAAAAACTTTTTTAAGGTGTGGGCTATTTTCTAGAGAGTATCTTTGCTCCTTATATTTTTTACTGAAAATATCTTGCATATGCATTTTCAAGAAGTATAAAGAGTTGACATGTTCTACCTCTTCCGATATTTCCTCGCTAAGTTCATCGTCACTTTCATCATGCTCAGGATTTTTGCTTATTTGAGAGGCAATATATTTAACAATTGCAAATTTATCGCGGTAACTTTCAAAATTTTTCCGAAATAACTGAATAAACTCTCCATTATCATATTCATCAAATTCAAGTCGGTTTTTTATGTTGTTGATATATAACCTTTCGTCAACATCAAAAGAGCATTCTGAATCAATATTGTCCCCACCCTCCAACATTACCACAGCATTAATTAGAGAAAGTCTTTGGATTATCTCTTTAACGTCATACTGATGTATCGTATAACAAACAATCGCAAAGACCTTAGACTTTTCTATTTTTTTTGATGCAAGTAGAGCCTCAAACTTTTCCATGAAAAGAGTGAAATTTATTCGGTCATTAATCAAAGATTTTTTAGCAGAAATTACGTAGGCAACTTCCAAAAGCTCATCTTTCCCCAAAGTTGGAAAATAAGAACAAATATGAAGATTTGCAAGAATTGCTTTGTCTTTAATTTTTTTGTCTTCACAGAGTCGCTTAAAAAGTATTAACCGATCCCGCGCACTGTTGCTTTGATTAAAAAAAGATTCAAAGCAAATCTTAAGCATTTTTTTCTTTAGGTCAGGACTACGAATTTTAATAATCTGATGTAATATTTTTCTCACATACCTATTTTTTCTGTAATTAACTTGAAAAACTTCATTAAAATAATAGTGATTTGCAAAGTCTAGTAGAAGCACAACCAATTTTTCTTTAAGGGTTGAATCCGAAGTAGTTAACTCAATACCCTCTAGCTCAGTATGCAAAGATTCTGGCAGTAATAATTTACATGAGTCAAAAGAGTAATTTTCAGCGAAATTGTTTAGAATATTACTACGAGAGAAGTAACCATTCGCAAATTCCATTTCGTTAATTAAGCTGTTTGTAGATAGCTTTGACTCGATTAAATCACTAAATTTCCAATGACGAGATTTAATCAAATTATCGTACATGATTTTTTTTATAACTTTACAAAGTTTTTCGCCTTCAAAAAAATGAATAATAACATCCAAAATTTTTAGATTCGTGCATGTATAACTCTGTTTCATGACAGATTGATAAAAAACCTCAACGAGTTCATTTAGTCTTTCAGGCGAGAGAATTGTTAAATTCAACTCATTAATAGATTCCGGTTTAAGCTTAATTAGCTCCAGTAATTTACAGTAAAGAGCTTTAATATTTTTATTTGAAAACTCTTTCACGAAAAATGCACTTGGATGCCCATTTTTTACTGTATAAGCATCAAATACAGTAGCTTGAAACTTTACATTTAAGTCAGAAAAAGAGAACGGAAAGTCTCGAGGATTATCAACAAGATTAGCTAATTTACCTAAACACAAGTGAATGTGTTTTTCCGACATTTGCTTGAAGATTTTTCCATATGAACTATACAGCTCTATTTTGTCAATACCTGAGTTAAATTTATCTGCTAAACTTACAAAAATTTCTACAAGGTGTTCAGACTTCAAATTTAACTCTTCTAAAGCATCTATAAATAAAAAATTCACATCGAAATCGCTCTTACTAACAATCTCTTGAGCGTACTTATACCGTATCCATGGATCATCAAACTTATAGTGTCCAAGAATAGTCAAATTAAGACCCTCCTTTTCACACTGTAATTTTGCTAATTGATAAATATCTTCACGTTGCAAATCGTTTTCCAGCTCTGGTGGAATAAAACTATCTATACTTTCAACGTTTTTAAGGGCCGTATTCATTAACTGGTAAACAGTCTTCTTACAGTGAGATTGATGATTTCTAACACATTCAACAAAACATTTAGGATTTCCAACAACTTCAAGCCTAGCTATTTCTTTGTAAAGTTTAGATGACACTTTCACACCCTCTAATGCTTTAGAAATATTAAAAGTGGGAATCCCAGCAGCTTTGATTATTAGATTTTTGCGAATTTCAGGACAGTTACTTGTAAGCTTTAAAAAATCACAAGAATAATTACACATTTCCTCTTTTTTTGATCTATCAATTAAGTCAAGAAACACTCTTCTTTTACATTCAGCAGGAAAATCGTTGTTTAAACTTTCAAAAACTTCTTCTTGCTGCCATTCGAAGGTTATTCTTTTGAAAAATTGATAATAATCAATTCCTTCGATTTTACAGTAAGATAGAGACCAAAAAAAACTGTTTCTATTCTCATCATTTGTGGCCATCCACTTATCCAAAGCGTAATGGATTAAAAAGGCTACAAGCTCTAAATTGTCAATTTTTAAATTTTTGAGAAAGCGAACAGCATCACAAGTGTAAATATTCAAATTATTTTTAAATACTGTAATCCGTTCTTCTAGAGTCCAATCTACATTAACTGTATCCAGAGCATTTAAAATAAAGCTATGCTCTGAAGCTTCCAATAAAATTTTTGCCAACAATCCTTTTGGCACCTGCAGTGAATCGCACTGTTTTAAAAAATTATGGGCATTTTTTTTTGCGAGTTCTAATAGAATTTGACGATAGTTTTCAGACTTTTCACATAGCTTAATTTTCTTTAAAAGCTCACAATCAAAATAAGAATCATATTTGGCATACATCGTAACGATGTTCTCCCGAATGCTCTGGCTCCTAATGTCAAATTTATCAAATACTTTCTGAAATAGAATCCCTTTAGCTAAAGCCTTAGTAATCATCTCTTCTAGGAATTTTTCATCGGTAATGTTCATTAGATGTAGAAAATTGGTTATCTGATGTGGGGAAACTTCGAAAATACCGGTAGCTATTTCTTTAAGCTTCGATTGTTTGTGTGGTTGATCCGTAAAAAATTTTATAGGAACCCATCTTGCTTCACCCGATTTGATCAATTGATCAATAAGTGGATATTGCTCGTCTATTTCTAAAATGCTAAGAGCTTCCCATAAAAAATCGAGCTGTATTATTCTGTGACCATAAGATTTAACCGTGACACATTTTTCGATGACTAATTTAGATACCGATTCATCAAGTAGTTTTTTATCATTAAGAACAGCAATCAGATTGAAATTCTGCCCCACTTTATCCCAAGCACTGACGATTTGACTGTAGGTAAGGTTATGAAGGTGACTAAACATTTTTACTGAGCTTTCGGCGTCGAAATCCTGTTTGTTACCTAGAAATGTTGTAAGCTTGTCTAGTGAATCAATATTAAAATTAGCTAGCTTATCAATTATTTTACAAAGGTCGCTTCTTGACATCTTATCAAGCATTTTGCATGAAAGGGCACCATTTATTTTCAAACTAGCGCAGGTTTCAGTGAATTCATTAAAGCTAAGATTTTTCGCCAATTTACAGCAAACATAGTCATTAATCGAATCGATGAGATCATTTTCATTGCTATCCAATACAGAAAATATCGAATTCTTATACTCCAATCCATCTAAATCGACTGTTATTTTTTCAAAGATGTCCCTAAAAAGACAAATAGATCTATAGTTTTTAACATCTTTCACTACGCCTTTTTCGACGGCTTTTACATCTACTTTTGATAAAACTGTGTAGTTATTACCTCTATTAAAACATCTTCTTTTGACATGAAAGGTAATATTATTTTCATTAACTCTTTTTTTAAGCTCTTCTAAAGTGAAACTGCCTGTAATTTGTGTACTTGGTGTGAGTAACTTGAAACTAATATCTAGAAGTTCAGAAATCTTAGAACTTTTTACCTTCCTCCCTTTAGCAAATAATTCATTTACCCTAAAGAAAAAATCAAGTTTAGCGTCAGTAGAATTGGTAATCATAGCTCATCCTTAGGTAAAAAAATTACAATCGACAAATTTTATACCACATCAAACTTTTACATACCAGCAATAGTAATTCGAGAAATTCTGAAATCTCTCGAAGAAACAATTTCGAAGATATCTTAAAACACTTTTCATGAGTATTCATTGACCCACCTTATGCAGTACTAACCCTGTAAAGGATATTATGGCTGAAGTGCAAAGATGTCTAAAACTCGTGCTCTCGATGAAAATTTCCTATTTATGCAAGAGCCTACCGGTTTTAAAAATCAAGAGCCTGCTGAAAGTACAGTTTTAGTGATCTACATATACACAATTTTCGATGGTGTATCCGCCAACTTGAACTCCACCTAATGCATCCACATACTCAATGTTAAAACGGTCGACTTCTGAATAAATACTGTTTGGGTATTTTCTTCCCCTGATACTACTTTGTAATAGTGGCATTCCCATTTTTTTTGCATGGCTTAGGCAAAGCTTTATGACTCCTAATTTTAGACGTGGATCAGCAGCTTTAGTATAGATCCTCTCCATAAATAGCACCCCCTCGTTCGTTTCTTTATTGAGGAGTACTTTTAGTAAAGTGCGGGCATAGATTTTTCCACTGTCTTTATCTCGTATCGTTACAAGTTTATACTTTCCATTAAAAACTCCCATTAGTCCCTGATTATATTCTGGATCCCCATCTACTCTTTGACAGGTTCCACAGTCTGACCCCATCATCAATAAACTCTCTGGGTCATCGGAAATTTCAGCTATACAATTACTCAGAACAACTTGATTCTTTAACTGTATATTCTCAATAAGGTTCATAATATTGTATTTAAATTCTTCATAAGATGAGACTTTTTCGTAGAGTATTTTTAGCTGAAGAAGAGTGGGGTGATCAGTGATCAACAGACGTAAAACCATAATTTGTAATTGAATATTATATTTATGGAATGCTTTATCTAGATTACTTTCTAGCTGAGTAATGGCCTCATGAATTACCTCGGAAGGAGGGCATACTTTATTGCTAAGAATTTTGTTCAACACATAAAAATTTGAGAGCATATGGCTTTGCGGGATGTGCTTATCGTCGATAATCCACTGACGGAACTTATTAAAGTAGTTAATATCCTCATTTCTAACAACTAATTCATCGGGATTAAAAAGGTTGAGCGCTTCGGTAGCAAAATTCTCTTGCCATAGTATTAAAGCTGGCTCGTTTTGGTGAAATACAGTTTTAAGATGACGACTTTTTTCTAGAGAGTATCGATTTTCCTTATACACCCCCTCAAAAACATCTAGCATGTGCATTTTTAGATAATTTAAAGCTGAATATTTTTTTACATCTTTCTTATCACTTCCTTTACATTCGTCACCACTATCAATATATTCTAAGTAGGCATTACCAAGCTTATAATGAGCATCCGCTTGAGAGGCTATATACTTAACAATCGCGTATTTATCACGATAAGACTCAAAATAAGTCTTAAACAATTTTATGAATTCGTCGTTAGAAAATCCAAGGATGTTAAGTCGTTCTTTGATATTTTTTATATACAACCTTTCACTTATATCGAAAGAGCCGTCTGAATCAATATTATCTCCACCTTCAAGCATTACAACCGCACTGATTAGAGATAACCTTTGACATGCCTCTTTAGCATCATACTTTTGAATTGTATGTAAAACAATGGAAAAAACCTTAGCACCATTTATCTTTTTCGAAGCAAGTAAAGCTTCAAACTTAGCCATAAAACGAGTGAAAATAATGCGGTCTTCAATCAAAGACTTCTTCGCTGATATCGCGTAGGCTAGTTCTTTAATTTTGTTTGTCTCAATAGTTGAAAAATACGAGGAAAGAAGAAGAGTAACAAGAACTGCTTTATCTTTAATTTGTTTTTCTTCACAAAGCCTTTTGAAAAATTTTAAACGATCGTATGCGACTTTATTACGTATAAAAAACTTTCTAAAAAACACATCTGTTAACTTTCTTTTCAAATGGGGACTACGAATCTTAATGATTTGATGTATGACTTTTTTTATGTAAATATTTTTATTATAATCGCGCCTGAATAAATTATTGAAGTAATAGTGGTCCGCTATCTCCAGCAGCAACCAAATCAAATTCTGCTTAAGGGGCAAATACGTCGTGGAATGGTCAATACTTTTCAACTCACTTTGTAAACTTTCAGGGAGTAAGCATATGCAACTTTCCAAAGAGTATTCACTTTCAAAATCACGTTTAATTTTATTTCTGAGAAAAAAATCACTGACGAGTTTAATATTCATTAGCCTGTCATTACGTTCAATTTCTGACTCGAATGAGTATCCCGCGTTAGAGCTAAATCCATTAATCAATTGATCGTACATCAACTTTTGAATAAAATTGTATAATTGATTGTCAGACAAATACAAGGTAGCGATATCAATAATTTTCGTAGTATTACTGATATAAGGTTGTCTCATTGTAGAAGAGTATACTGTTTGAACGACTTCCTTTATTTGCTCTGGAGTTAAAATATTAAACTCTAACCTTTCAACACTTGCAGGTTTTTGCTTAAGTATTTTAAGAAATAGAGGGTAGAGAATATGGATATTACTCTTTTTAATTTCAGGTATAAATCCTCGGTATTGGTAACTAGGAGTATCTTTAATAAGATAGAAATCGAGAAGAGTAGCTTGATCCTCGGCATTTAAAAGTGTGAATTCATATGTGAATTTAGATAGTTGCTCAAAATTTATATCTAATCGATCTAAAAGGATTGCTCTTTTCTCTTTAGTTAGTTGTTTGAAAAGGGCTATTCTAGCCTTGTTTTCATTGAATAGAAACAAGGTCCCCCTCTTAGTAAGAAGTGTTATTATAATCTCGAAAAAATGTTCATGCGTGAGTTCAAGTTTTTTTAACGAATCCCAAAAGGCAAACTCGCCTATATACTTTTCATCTTCGACAACACTCTTGCTGTAGCTATACCGAAGATTTTCATCATCGAACCCTAAAACGGAAATCAAGTCGAGGCTTCGCATACCGTCTTTGATCTTACTTTTAGCTAGCTGATATATTTCTTCCCTTCTTGAATCGCACCCAAAATCAGGAAAATGAAATTCATAGACACTCTCGACCGACTCCAAGGCTATTTTTATTAATTCATATTGCTCTTTTTCAGAGCTAAATTTGTAGTAACGAAGACTATATAAAAACTCCATTGGATTACACACTGCTTCTTTTTTTGCTATTTCCGAATAAATTTCGTCTGCTAAAATTACGTTTTTAAGTGCAAAAGAAACAGAAAAAACTTTCAAACCTGCAGCTTTAAGGATAATTGAGGGAAAGATCTCTGAATGCTGAGAAGCTATTTTTAAAACTTCGTTTTTTTCATCAAGATTAGCCCCCTGTTCGACTCCCTTAATAATATCGTAGGAGACACGCTCAATACAATCAGCTGGAAACTTAGCACAAAGAGATCGTGCAACCTCATTAATACCCCACTCTGATAGGGCTTCCTTAAAAAAAGGGTAGTAGTCAATCCCCTCGATTAGGTTTTTAGATAAAGCAGTGAAGAGCTCAAGGGGCAAATACTTGGCCATGCTCTCATTTAGTGCGAGAAAAATCAACTCCGAGACAACAGTTGTATTTTTTATATTTAATGTTTTAAGACTTGATATAGATTTTAAAACTGAAACCTTTACATTATTTTTATAAAGTGTGACTTTTTCATCTTCCGTCAAACAATCATCGATACCATGTAGGCAATCGAGGACAAAACACCTCGTTGAAATTTTAAATAGTATCTCTTTCATCACGAACTTAGAGATTTGCAAGGTTTTATAATTAGAAACAAAATCTTTTGGTGAATGATACGCTAGGAGATCGAGAATTTCATTAAAAACGTCTGAATTAGGTTCTAGGTTAAAGTTTTTTAAATAAGGTATGTGATTGTGGTGCCTGTTGCTTGCCCACTTTAAAGCAATAGACTCTCTCTGTTTAAGGTCATTAATTCCGTACAAATTAAAATTTTCAGCAAGATTAACTTGCTTATTTGCCAACTCTAATAGTATTTCAGCTAAATAATTTTGGTCCTTTATTTTCATTAAAAGTAATTGCTTATGAATATGCTCTGGGAATCCTGAGGCTAAAATTTTGCTAGCAATATCTTTGACTGCAGCTTGTTCGTGATTGTGACCTAACCAAAACTCTCGAGGTATCAAGTTAGCTTCATGCTTTGCAATTAGTGCGTATACAACTTTGTATTGTGATTCAATGCTTATGTTCTGAAAGACCCATCCCAATGACTTTGAAAAAACAAGGGTGCGCCTGTCGCTAGGTAAGTTCATATACTTCTCAACAATACTCATTAATAGAGGCAAGTCGATGAAGTTTTTATCTTTAAGTACTGCAATTACATCAAAACGAAACGATGTACTGTCCCAAGCATCCATAACTTTATCTGCGGTAATTTCGTCGACTTGCTTAAATAGTGTAATCGATTTATCGCGATCTATAGGATCAAAATGATCGTTGATAATTGTTATAATTTTTTCAAGGGAATTTATATAAAATACATCAGGGTAGCAACAAACCTGCTTAATTTCAAAAGAGGATATACTTGGTCTCATCCAAGCAAAAACTTGCTCATCGACACCTAAAGACTTCCACTTATCAATAAAAGACGCTCTGTCCAAATTAGGCATCAAATATTTAAAAACGAGTCTCTCAATTGAGTTAATCACTTCATATTCAAAGCTAGAAAGTTCGCTTATTATTTGATTTAGAGGCTTAAGAGCGGTGATACTTGTTGAAATTATACTTAAAGTCTCTTTCAAATGAACGCAATTTTTCAACTCTTCAATATGTTGAGCTGTAGTTTTTACACTTTCAGAAATAAGTTCTGCTGTCACCTCAGTTTTAATTGTAGAACCATGATCAAAGGCTTTAAATGAATTGTCAAGTTTGTAAAAATAACGACTATCAATCTGCTGAAATCTATCTTTTAACTCCGAAAGAGTAAACTTAGTTGTAACTTGAGCATCTGGAGAGATGTTTGCAAATGACTCATTAAATAAAGTAGATATCACTTCAATCCGAATTTCCTTATTACTCTCGTAGAAATATTCAATAGAATTAGAAAAGTTCAATTTACATACATCAACTTTGTTTATCATTTCCCCTCAATGAGTTTAAATTTTAAAATTATTCATTCTACTTGAAGCTAGGATTATTTATAAGTTATAAAATTAAGGAAACAAGCTGCAGGTCTACGAATAACTGTAAAATGACCTCAGGAATATTACTTGGAATGTGAAATTTAAAGAGTCAGCAACGATAAAAAAATTCCTCAGAGGACTTTAGGTTTCCTTAATTATCGTTCTTATCGTTATATCATTCCTATCGTTGAAAAATTCGAGAATACATTAAAGCGCTCATGTTACGCGAAAAGTGTCAGTCAATCGCGTGGATACAGTGCCAAAGCATGATACCCTTTGATTTACCAGCTTGTTTGCTCAAGATTTATAGCTTCGATCTTTTCAACGATAGGAACGATATAACGATAAGAACGATAAATACGTTTACAAAGTATTGAAGAAATTCAAATGTACCGATAACTGTAAATATGATTTGGTATGTGAAATTTTAAGAGTCTGCAACGATAAGAAAACTCCTCAGAAGATCTTCCATTTCCCTAATTATCGTTCATATCGTTATATCCTTCCTATCGTTGGAAATTTCGAGAGTATATTAAAGCGTTCACATTACGCAAATATCTTATCATACAATCCATCAAACTATCCCCGCTTCAGCAATTAAAGTATCAGTGAATATTTACTGATTCCCTTTAATTATAGGTCTACACAATCTTGAAGAGAAAAGATCTCAACTGCTTCTACCGGCCTACTTTTCAATCTTTTCACCTCAATCTCGTGCATTTAAGTGGCGCATAGTAAGGGATTTGAAGACAAACCGAGTTTAAACTTAAGAGCTCGGTCTCATCACTAGGACGTTTTTTTAGTCATGAAAATCGCAAGGACAAGTTTCCTGTAAAGACTCGAAATTGGGATTTACAACCTGACATATACAGAATTTTTAATCGTGTATCTACCAACTCGAACACCACCCAATGCGTCCACATACTCAATATTAAAACGGTCATTTTCAGATAACACACTGTTAGGATATTTCACGCCACGGCTTCTACATTTAAGTAAGGGCATTTGCATTTTCTCTGCTTGGGCTATACACAGCTTTTTAATTCCTTTCGCTACCCTTGGATCAGAAACGTTTGTATAGATTCTTTCCATAAAAAGTACTCCTTGCTCAGTTTTTTTATCAATGAGCACTTTAAGTAAACAGCGACCATATACCTTATTAGAGTCTTTTTCACGTATCGTTACAAGTTTATACTTCCCGTTAAAGACACCGATTAACCCTTGATTATATTCCGAATCACCGTCAACTCTTTGACAGGTTCCGCAATCTGACCCCATCATTAATAAACTTTCTGGGTCATCGGTAATTTCTGCGATACAGTTACTTAAGTCTACATGATTTTTCAACTGTTTAATTTCAATGAGCTTGCTGATATTGCGTTTGAATTCATAGCTAAAGGAAATATCCTCACATAAACTCTTCAATTGAGGCAGGGTTGGTTGGTCACTAATCATTAACTGTAAAGCTTTGATCTGTAGTTGAACACTTTGTTTATCAACGGATTTTACCAAACTGGTTTCTAAGCGCTCAATCACCTCTTCGACTATGCGTAAATCGGGAAGTGTTTCATTCAAAAGAATAGTATTCAAAAGAGGGAACTTCGATTCCATATCCTTTTCAGGGATATGCTTATCTTTAATAATCCATAATCGAAATTGTTCGAAATAATTAATTTCTTTATTTTGAATTTCTAGATCTTCAGAAGGTAACAGTTTTAGCGCGTCGATCACTAAATTCTCTTTCCATACAGAGTACTTATGTGGGTGTTTTTGGAATATTTTTTTTAGGTGTGCACTTTTCTCTAATGAGTACCTCTGCTGCGTATAGTCTCCATTAAAAATATCCAACATATGCATCTTAAGAAAAGGTAAAACAGCGCTGTTTTCACGCACTTTTTCTTTGTCATCACTGCTTTCAGAGTCACTATCGTAATACTCTGAGTCGCTACTATATTCTGAGTGATTATTTACTTGAGATGCGATGTACTTAATGATAGCAAATTTATCGCTGTAACGCTCAAAGTGTTTTTTAAATAGCAGAATGAACTCTTCATCACTGTACTCATCAATCTCAAGTCGCTCTTTTATATTTGTGATATACAATCTATTTTGAATATCAAACTTACCATGATTATCAATACTTTTACTCCCTTCCAGCATAATAATTGCATTAATTAGAGATAAGTCTTGAGCAACCTGTTTACCACTACGAGTTTGAACGGTGTTTAAAACAATCGAAAGGACTTTTGAATTTTCAATTTTATTTGAATCTAAAAGTTCTGCAAATTTTTCCATGAAACGTGTGAAATTGACACGATCATTGACTAACGATTTATTAGCAGATATAGCGTAAGCAACGTTTATAATGACATTTTTTTCAATTGTTGGAAACTCAGAACAGAGAAGGAGTGTCGCCAAAGCGGCCTTATCTTTTATTTTTTTGTCCTCAGAAAGTTTTTTAAAAAACATTAAGCGATCGCATGCCAATTGTTCTCGTCTAAAAAATTTATTAAAAAAAATGGTGATTAGCCTATCTTTTATGTATGGGCTTCGAATCTTAATAATTTGATGCACCACCTTTTTAATGTAGATATTTTTTTTATAATCTCGTTGAAAGAGATTGTTGAAATAGTAATGGTTTGCAATTTCTAGCAAAAAACATACTAATTTTTCTTTCAATGGTAAATACGCTGTGAAGCTATGAATATTTTGAAGCTCGTGATGTAAACTTTCAGGCAAAAGTGTCATACAGGTTTCAAAAGCATATTCTCTTTGAAAATCATTATGAATTTGCTTTCGAGAAAAATAGTCTTGAACAAATTTAAGCTTCATTAAGCTTTCATCAGTCTGTAGTTTTGATTCTACAGAGAGTTTTCCATAAATACCAAAGGGATTAATAAGGTGATCATACATAAATTTTAGAGTAATGTTTTGGAGCTGGTTCTTTTCGAAATACAGAGTAGCTATCTCAAGAATTCTCGATGTATTACTGATATAAGCTTTCCTCATTAATGAAGAGTAAACTTTTTGAACGACTTCTTTTATTTGCTGTGGAGACAACATATTAAACTCTAGTTCTTCTACAGAACCTGGATGTTGATGAAATATTTTGAGAAGGTAAGGGTACAGTAAGGCTATATTTTCCTCCGTTACGATAGAAAAAAATTTTCGAAACGACACATTTTCTTTAGATAGAGACAAATCGATAAGAGTTAACAAATCATCAATATTTAACAAACTGATTTCATAAGGGGATTCAAGAGGTTCATCGAAAAATTGTACAATTTCTCTTAAAAGAAGTTTTTTTTGCGCTGTGTTTAATTGATTAAATAGATCTATTCTTAGTTGCTCATCACTCCCAAAAAGAAAAGTATCAAACTTAGGAGTACATATCTTAAGAACCTCGTATAGATGCTCAGGCTTTAGTTTTAACTTTTCTAAAACAATTTCAAATCCATATTTACAGACAAACTTACTGTGTTTTACCGTACGTATGGCATATTTATAACGAAGGCTTTCATCATCAAACTTAAAAGAGCAAAGCAGGTCCAAATCTAAGTTACCTCCATCTACCTTTTTTCTTGCTAGTCGATAAATTTTTTCTCTTCTCATATCTGATTGCAATTCTGGAGGAGAAAAGGAGTAGAGACTTTTAACCTTCTCTAAAGCGGACTTAATTAGGCTGAATTCTAGATCTTTTGATTTAAATTTATAGTTTTCAATATAGCTTAAAAAGGAGTCTGGACATTCTTCTACCTCTTTCTTTGCAATTTGAAGTCGAGCATTTTCATCCAAAGAAACTGCTTTCATTGCGTGAGAAACATTAAAAATTTTTAAACCTGCCGCTTTAGGAAGAATTTCTTCTAATACTTCAGGGCAATTATTTGTTAGCAATAAAAGGTTTAACTCCGAATGATCAATGCTAGTATTAATACTATCTACTTTTATTTTTTCGATAAGATCAAGGAGCACTTGCTTAATACATGAAGAAGGAAATCGATCATCAAGCGATTTGATCACATCTGAAATTTTCCAATTAGAGATAATGAACTGGAAAAATTGATAGTAGTCGACGCCTTCTATAATATTCATGCTAAGTTTAATAAAAAAATCATAACAATTATTATTTTTTTGATCAGACCACCTATGAAGCGCTAAAGCGATTAAGTTTTCAACCATTTTTTTGTCATTAATTTTCAACTCTTTTAAACCTGATATAGATTCTAAAATTGAAAACTCTAAATTGTTTGTAAAAAGCAAGACACGTTCATCATCCGTCAACACGCTATCTATTAAAGCTATACCACTAAAAATAGTATGTTTTTTTGAAATTTTAAATATAACTTCCTTGATTATGTCTTTTGAAATATCCATAAATCCGCAATTGTAGGTAAAGTCACTGAAGCTAGTTTCAGCAAGTTGAGTAAGGACTTTTGTGTAAATATGAGAGGACGGATCAAGATTAAAATTTTGTAAATATTGCATATCAAAGTTATGTGGCTGCTTGGCCCACTCTAAAGCTATAGTCTCTCTATTTTTTATATTTGTTATATTGTACTTATGAAAAGATTTAGCAATATCACACCTTTTTTTTGCCATCTTAGTTAATAAGTCTACTAAAAAATTTTCGTCTTTAATTTTCATCGAAGGTAATATTTGCTCTAAGTGGTAATGCCATGAATCAAAAATCATATTCGCAATATTTTTCAACTCAGATTGTTCATGGTCATGCTGTGCCCAAAACGCTTTAGGAATAAGTTTAGCTTCCTTTCTAAGGATTAGTGATTTAATAATATTGTACTGACAATTTAGACTTAATTTTTCTAAGGCTACCCAGAGCGATCCAAAAAACACCTGAGTTCGAATTCTTTCAGATAGACCAAAATACTTATCTATAATAGCTTTTGTGTTACCTGCATCTAAAAACTCTTTATCTTCAAGCACTGCGATTATATCGAAAAATTGAGAGGTTAGATTCCAAATCTCAAGAATTTCATCAGCAGTTATATCCACGACGTTTCTAAAGAGCTTAATAGATTTATCGCGGTCAAGAGCTTCTCTCTGCTTTTTAATAATTGAGCTAATTTTTTCTGGTGTATCTATACGGAAGACTTCAGGATATTCACAAATTTTCTGAAAGTTTAAATAATCCATATATTTTTGCATTCGCGAAAAGACTACATCATTTACTTTCAGACTACGATAAAAATTATCAATCGAATCTCGATTATAATAAGGGATCAAATAATCGAATACCAATCGTTTAACAGATTTAAGAACGCTACTTTCAAAATCATTTAATAGGGTTACAATTTTTTTTTGTAGATTTAATGAACTTATACTTTTAGAGAGATCCTTTAAAAGCTTAGATAAAATGTAACTGTTTTGAGATTCCGGTAGTTGCTTTATAATGAGCTTTCCGCTCTCTAACATAAAATTTTTATTCACAGTAAACTTTTGAGGCAAATTATCGTCAAAGGCTGTAAATGTCCCCCCTAGATCATACCAGTAGTGTAAATGTATTTCTCGAACCCTTTTATTAAATAGCTCTATTGTCAAGTCATTGGATACTTTAGTTGATGGAGAGAAATTTTTGAAACACTCATTGAAATTTGAGGAAATTACGTTTATAGGAATATTTTTATATTTATCGTAGTGTTGATTTATTGATGAAAAAAAAGCCAATTTACAATTATTCAGTTCATTAATCATATTTTCCCCAGATATATACGCATTAAAAAGCTCGAGTTTGACACAAACAACCTTGTTTCACAAGATGTTTAAACTCTAAATTTCAGTCACCTAATATAGATTCGAATTTTTCAACGATAAGAATTATAAAAAAATTTACAAAGCATTGAAGAAAATTCAAATGCAAGGATAACTGTAGATATGATCTGGTATATGAAATTTAATGAGTCAGCAACGATAATAAATTCCTCTGAAGATCTTCCATTTCCCTAATTATCGTTCATAT
>JAYZJO010000041.1:0-2539 GCA_036164375.1 Chlamydiota bacterium
GCACAAGCACAATCTTTTGTACTTGCACATTGTCATGTTATTGCTGTCAAAACGGTCTTGCAAAGCTCTCAGACTTTGCTTTCAGCTTACTTTCGTTTGCTGTTTAAGCTGAGAATATAGCGAAAACCGGATTTTTCCCGCAAGCTTTTTTGCAAAGAAAATGAACTTTTCTTTCTCCCCCTAGGAGAATCGCTTAAATAAATTAAATTCTATAACCTATTTTGATTTCATTAGAATGATTGAGTGGAAGTAAATTTACCATGCGTACTGATTTAAAACGAACTGCTCAGAATGACATTAGAGCATGAAATTTCATATTCTTTCATTTCTTTAGCAAAAAAATTTCTCATTTATTGTGAAATCACAAACATCAAAACCTCGTATTGCGCGTTTCTCAATTACGTAATAGCAGCTTTTTTCAAAAGCTACACGAACATTGACCGCTCGAATATAACATTATGCCTCCTCGTATGATTCCTAACTTAGATGCTTATTAGATATCGGCCTTATATTTACTGAACAACAAGCTTTTCCCTAATTACATTATAAGCATCTATTCAAATACAGAGATTATCATAAAAAAAATGGCATTGTCTTTGCTGACCCAAAAACCTACCAGTTACAAATACATATATTGGGGCCTTAGTTGTAGAAAGCCTTAAAATTAATTTCTCTAAAAAGATCCATGAGATGATTTATTCAATCACTTCTAAGAGATGGAAGCTTCTGAATTATTGGTTACTTCTTCAATTATTGTAATTTTATGAACTTTAACATCTCTTAATGATGAGCGATGAACATGATCAGCATCGTTAAGCATACAAAGTTCAATAATAAACATATATTCGAAATCAAATGGGGAATCTCACTTCAATACAAGGCAAATAAAGCGAAAGCATGGTGTTGGAAATAAAAACTCGATAACGATTAAGGTTGCTTGTAACTGTATATTTTAGAAAATGCACCTGAAAACCGATAACAAGTGAAAAATCCTGAATAAATAGTTAGAGGGGGTATAGCTATAGAACATTGAACAAAAAAGTTCTTTCTTCATGTAAGCCAATCAATCGAGAAATAGCCTCATATAATTATTCATCACTTTAAATCTGACAAAAGCAAGGCTATTAATTATTTTTTTCTTGAAGAGCACTCTTACTCTTCTGGTAAGTCTTTGAAATTCGCTCTTGCTGATGAGGCCATTGATCTACAGCTTCCTTAAAATTCAAGTTCAATTCATCGAGATTTGAGGAATCTTCCATTTTGGTCATATAGTCCAAAAACTTAAGTTTTTCAGCTAAGTTTTTTGACCTAATTCCCCTTCTTTTTCTTTTCCTAAATGAATTAACTTTATATAGCAAAAAGCAACTTACCAAATAATAAATTTCGATTGCAAAAATTGTTGTAGCCAAAAACAAATTCACAGTTTTTGAATCGTCAATAATTATATTACTCTCTACAAACTGAAAAAAACCAATCAATATCACCAAAGAAGAGCATATCATAATCCAGACAAGCCACGCTGTTCCCCTTTTTTTGAAGGAACAATGATAAGTAACCAAAAACCAGGGAGCATTAATTAACGTCGAAGCCACTATAGCAAACATTACTCCAAATTTATTGGAGACTCTCTCTAAATTCAACCCGTCAGCGTTGGGGTAAAGTGTCGATATTACAGAGAATGTAAAAATGAGAAAAAAAGAAATAAGCCAATTTATTCGAACCTTTACCTCTCGAGTTCGCTCGGCTTCACTAAAATAGTTGTCTTTGTCAAATTTAAAAAAAACTGACCACTTTTTCTCTTTTACATAAATCCTATATAAAAAAAATAACAACAAAACAAAATACAAAATAGAAATCTGGTCATAAATATTCATGGTAAAAACCTAACAACAAACTTTTAATCAAACTTTAATTAATTTTATACATAACAAATCCGAACATATTATTATAACAACAAACAAAAATTATTTAAACATAAAAAACCAAATATCAAAATAAAAAAAAACCAACACAATTTAAAGAAGAAATTAATTACACTTACAACCTCAACTTTAATTTATAAAAATGCTACTTGCAACGTTTGTATTTATATATAGAAAGCGTTTAGATAACGTTCAATCATATACAATGATATTCTCTATAGACGACATATTTGATCAATAAAGTGTTCAAAATTTCTTACCGGTTATTCGTTATACTAAATCTGAACATAGAGCTCCTAAGCTTGCTCTCTCCCCTTAATCTCGACAACAAAATATAGATAAGAAAACCTTCTTTGCGCCTTTGCGTTTAAAATAAATTAAAGCCCTGATAAGAATTTATTATGGCCGTTGAACTAAAGACGCATAAACCTGGTGTGATTGGTATATGTAATTTAAAGAATTATTACGAGAAGAACGATAAACAAGCTTGCAAAGCATTGAAGAAAATTCAAATGCAAGGATAACTGTAGATATGATCTGGTATATGAAATTTAATGAGTCAGCAACGATAATAAATTCCTCTGAAGATCTTCCATTTCCCTAATTATCGTTCATAT
>JAYZJO010000042.1:0-7733 GCA_036164375.1 Chlamydiota bacterium
CAGAATGTTGAGGAGCTAACTCTTTACAACATTTCACTTCTATAATTACACTCTCGTTAACAACAATGTCAGCGATATAAAAACCTACTCTTTGATTTTGATAAAAAATTTCATACTTTTTCTCAGTTTCAACAAGCAAATTCTTCCTTCTGAGTGAAACTACAAGGGAATTTTTATAAACTGCCTCAATAAAGCCAACTCCAAGGTCATTCATAACGTTAAAACACGAATCGAATATTATTTCCGTTAAATCTGAATGTTCCAAAAAATACCTATCCTGCAGCCGTAGGCTATCCTGATTATCTTGTTCAAACAATTTAAATTGATTTTCATTAAACTTCAATATCTCAGCTTAAGATTACGTGATAATCGAGGCACACAGATTTCCAAAAAATGAGCTTAGTGCGGCTTTACAGACTAAATAAATTCGTAAACCATTTCTGCTCTTTTAATCATCTACGCTCTTGGAAAGCTTTTATCGCTTTCTATAAAAAACGTACTCAGTATCTGTAGATGCTTTTTTGTTAAAAGAATATCCATCATCGCTAAAGTCTTTCAAGCCATCGGGATCCGTAATTCGATTTTTGATAATAAACCTTGCCATAGCACCGCGCGCCTTTTTAGCAAATAGAGCAATGACCTTATACTCGCCATTTTTGTACTCTTTAAATACTGGCGTGACTACGTCAACCTTCAAGGTTTTTGGTTGAAGAACCTTAAAGTACTCATTGGAAGCGAGGTTTATGAGACACTTACAGTTCGATTTTTCGATATCAGCTATTAAGCTATCTCTAATTGTTTTCCCCCAAAACTCATAAAGGTTCTTTCCTCGTTGTGTTTCTAATTTTGTTCCCATCTCTAACCTGTAGGGCAGCATTAGATCAAGAGGTCTTAAAATCCCATACAATCCTGAAAGAATACGGAGATGGTCTTGAGCAAATTTGTCATCGGACTCTGTAAATGATTCAGCCTGTAATCCCGTGTAAACATCACCTTTAAAAGCAAGGATCGCTTGCTTTGCCCCTCGAAGTTTTTTATTCCACTGAACAAATCTTTCGACATTTGTTTCAGCAATCCCCTCACTAACACCCATTAGGTCCATTATGCCACCAACGGAATACGTTTTTAGAGTTTTTATCAGTTGAGCTGAGTCATCGAGATACTGAGGTAACGTGGACACCTCTGTCCGTGGTGGTGTTTTGAAATCTAATGTTTTTGCGGGTGATATGACAATCATCATAAAAATTACTCCATATTTTAAGTGTATTATAAACGAATAATCTGATTTGAAACAGCATACATTTCATCGAGTATCATTTTAATGCTATCTGAACGAATTTTTAAGTAAGAGTAATGGGGACAGTAGGGTGCATGCAACCCACTTATTTTGAGTGCTGACAATAATGAATTCAGAATAAACCCATGGGTAACGACAATAATTGTTTTCCCGGGACACCTCAATGAGGTCTGATAAATAAACTTTTTTGCTCTCTGCACCCCTTCACTATAAAGTTCAATTCTATTATTATGGTAGCCAACAATTCTGCCGACCGGCTTTCCCATTACTCCATTTTTATTTTTAGGATAAAATTGAAGTAAATCTTTCGTGAGCCTACCGTTCCATTCCCCCCAGTCACGACAATCAACTAATTTATCCTGTTCGATAGGAGCCCCAAACTTTTCGGAATAATACTTAGCAGTAGCGCCCGTTCTTCCAAGTGAGTTAGTAATAATCAAGTCTACCGGCTCACCTTTTATCAATTCATAGACATGCTTTGCCCCATCTAGACCCCCTTTTGATAATTTCGTGTCAATAATCCCCTGAAGCCTTAACTCTTCATTATACTCTGTTTTTCCATGCCTAACAAAATAAAATGTACAAAATTGATTGGATTTATCAGCCAAAGTTACATTCCTTAATGTACGCTATTTACTGCCACAATAAAGGAATCACTATTTTTTAAAAGCACTATTGCTGATCTGCAACACAACTTATCACAGACTCAAAAACTTCATCAATAATTGTCAGATGAGATCCTGTCGATAGCAGTAGATATTCACTATTTGGCAAATAGGGAAAAGAAGTTTTGAATGGATAGACGCATATATCATTCGCAGTCGCAAAAAATATTCTTTTGACTTCAGCTGCGCTTTCCCCTGCTTGCCACTTCTTTACTCGCTTTCGGTGCCAATCATTATCAAACATCCACTCATGATGAAGATCTTTTGATATGCCTAGTGGTTTCTCTAACCCAGGTGTTGCGTTAATCCTATCAATAAGCATTGTACCATTAAAAGCACCTGCAATAGAAACAAGAGTAACCTTCTTTGTATTGATTTTCCTCTCGATATAACCGGCAATGCTCGCACCATTTGAATACCCCACAAGAGTTACAGAATTATCTGGGTATTTACTTATGTAATTCTGCACTGCTTCAAGAATAGGCAAAGCTGCTTCTTTTAACTTGCAATATCCCTTATCCTTAACATAAGGAGCAAAAGTTGTTGCTTGGTTGCTCTCGCTTTCAAGTTTGAGTAAATACCTATTCCATATTGTGGGAGATCCATTTAAACCATGGATAAAAACTACGAGTTTTTTTGATCCCTCATCCCTATTCCATGATAGGGTATCAACGCCATAAGAGTCGCCTTGAAGAGCAACAATAGATCTATTTTCGAATTGATTATCGTCTGCTTTTCTATTTGACCAGCGAAAGCACATTTCATCAATTTGAGACTTCAGCAAGTCATAACACTTCTTGGGTGATTTTCTGCCATCGCTCAACTCCACAAAGAGCCCATCATTTTCTATCTCTTCATTATCGGAAAAGCCAAAAGAAAGAATTCCTGAAAACTGATTTTTGTGTGTTTCTATGCTCATCACTGCCTCTTAATTAATTTCAGAAGCATGGTAACATAGTCTGCTATTGCAGTATAGGGATTCATTCCCCATAGACCCGAATTACGAACCCAAACCTTCTAAATAACGACTATGGGTGTTTAGAGTGCATTACATTTCTACGGACAACCTGTCGACTAAAATCATTCTCAAGCATCCCTATCACGTCTTTTATCTTTCCTGATTCCCTATACTTGGCTAGCTGCCTTGTTGCTCCATTCCCTCGTTTGATCATTTCATAAACATACAGAAAGTCCTCTTCACATCCTAAATCCTGAGCATATGGAGAAAGAATAGATAACAGCTTTTCTAACTCTTCACGAATAGAAACGCGTTTAAGCGTTTCCGCATGGACAATTCTTCCGTCAAGACCATACCTTTGTGCCATCCACAAGTTTTCCGGCGCAA
This sequence comes from Chlamydiota bacterium, assembly GCA_036164375.1. Lineage (GTDB taxonomy): Bacteria > Chlamydiota > Chlamydiia > Chlamydiales > Criblamydiaceae > JAYZJO01. Next base: position 3,308 of record JAYZJO010000042.1, read on the forward strand.
ACCAATAGGTGTTATCATCTTTAAGATAGTTTTCTGGATTACTTTTTAGATTATCTTTCATCCACACAACCATAGACTGAATTAAAGCCACAAGAGCAATGGTTTCATCAAGCGAAGAGGTCATGTCACAAATCCTAAATTCCACGGTACCAAACGCAGGACTAGGCCTCACAAACCAATAGACATCTTTCATCGCTGTAATGACCTGAGACTGCACAAGAGTATTATAATAACGAGAGAAAGCATTCCAATTTTCAAAATAATATGGGAATCCAGACATGGGCATTGACCCCATAATGCTTGCCCGATAAGACTCCAGTCCCGTATCGCTGCCCTGCCAAAATGGTGAATTTGCTGAAAGAGCAAGCAAATGTGGCAAGTATTTCATAGCGCTATTACATATTGCCAGCGCTGTATCGCCATCGGGCACTCCGACATGCACATGCAGCCCATAAACTTGCACACGCCTAGCTGCAATTTGAAGCTTATCCACAACTCGTTTGTAGCGTTCATTCGGATAAATCCTATTTTTCTCCCAAAAAAAAGATGGATGTGATCCACATGCAAGCAAACTAAAGTCAAGCTTATTGCCCATCTCCATTAAAATCGATACGCTTTCCGCAAGGGACTCTCGTACATCGCTAGACTTCTTACAAATTTTAGTATCAACCTCAACAGTTGCTTGATTAAGTTCATTTTTAATATGAACTAACCCCTTCTTACGACAGCGATCTAGAAGTTGAGGGGCACAAAACTTATATGCTTGGGTTTTGGGGTCTATGATTTGTAGCTCAATTTCTACCCCTAGAGTGTGACCTTTCGATCCATTGAATGGGACCTCCATTATCCACCTTACATTGCGTTCCTCTCTAAAACAGCATGATAACTATTGAAAAATTACAATCCACCACAAACTTGACAAATCGCGCTTCGATTTTGACAAAAAGATTTAATTCACTTAATATTAGTATCATCATATTGAATACCCAGGATTAAGCATATGGACCAGAGTTTTTTAGATACCCTAGCGAAGCAGTTAGATGACCTTAAAGATCAAGGGCTTTATAAATCGGAACGCGAAATTGTTAGCCCTCAAAGCAGTCACATTGAAGTTTCCGGGGGAAAAAAAGCCCTAAACTTCTGCTCGAACAACTACTTAGGTTTAGCTAATAATCCACAGATAATTGCAGCTGCCAAAGCAAGCTATGACCACTATGGATTTGGCTTGTCCTCTGTACGATTTATTTGCGGCACGCAAACGATCCATCGAGAACTAGAAACCTCACTATCAAAATTTCTTAAAACAGAAGCATCAATACTCTATGCTGCCTGCTTCGATGCAAATGGAGGTCTATTTGAAACTCTCCTTGGGCCCGAAGATGCCGTGATTAGTGATGAACTTAATCACGCGAGCATCATCGACGGTATTCGCCTATGTAAAGCAAAAAGACTTCGCTACAAGAATAACGACATGAGCGATTTACGCAGCAAGCTCGAAGAAGCGAAAGATGCTCGTTTCAAAATCATCGCAACAGATGGCGTTTTTTCTATGGATGGCACCATTGCAGACCTAGCAAGTATCTGCGATTTAGCTGACGAATACAAAGCTCTCGTCATGGTTGATGACTGCCATGCGACGGGATTCCTTGGAAATCATGGACGAGGCACACCTGAATACTGTGGTGTTGAAGGGCGCGTTGACATACTTACGGGAACTTTTGGAAAAGCCCTAGGTGGAGCTTCTGGTGGATATACAACTGGACGCAAAGAAATTATCGATTGGTTAAGGCAAAGGTCAAGACCCTACCTTTTTTCCAACACTCTTGCCCCAAGCATTGCAGCAGCCTCGCTAGAAGTTTTAGACATGCTTGAGAGCTCTGATGACCTACGCACAAAACTTCGTGAAAATACACAATACTTCCGCGAAAAAATGACAGCTCTCGGTTTCGACATCATACCTGGAGATCACCCAATCGTTCCTATTATGCTTGGAGATGCAAATTTAGCACAAAAATTTGCTGAAAAAATGCTAGCGTATGGGGTCTATGTTATCGGATTTTGCTACCCTGTCGTTCCAAAAGGGAAAGCAAGAATACGCACTCAAATGTCTGCAGCTCACAGTCGAGAAGACCTTGACCGTGCAATTGACGCTTTTACAAATGTAGCAAAAGAGTTAAAGATCTGGAGTGAAAAATGCTAACCCGCCTTATTGCTATCCGCCACGCAAAACCCTTCAGTGAAGGGTTCGCTGACGAAATTTTGAGACCTATCTCAAAACAGGGTAGGTCTATACAAATTAGTATCACTGAAAAATTGAAATCACTAGGGTTTGTTCCCGATCAAATTTTCTCCTCTCCGATATTGCGCGCCGAACAAACAGCACATGTTATCAGTGAAATTTTTGACGACACTCCTGTTACAGTAAACGAAGCTCTAGGTTACAACTTTAATCAAAGTGACCTTCTCTCCCTCATTCCTTCGCCCTCTGAAAATAAAACTATCTTTTTTGTAGGTCATGCACCCACTTTAGCTGACTTCGTAAACAAATTGGTTGGCAGTGAAGCTCTACCAGAAGGGTTAAAACAAAGCGGTGCAGCGGTTGTAGACTTCCGCTTAGATGTAGAATATGGCGCTGCTACCTTTTCGGGATATTACCACCCTTAGCATTTGATTATATTATTATCTTACTCTATGCCCAATTCCCATTCATGCATCAATAAATAAATTAAATAAGCAACCCACCTTAAAAAAATTTAACGCCACTAACCTCACAAATCAACCTAACTCTACTCCAACTCTCCTTTCACCTCTATCCCCGACTTAACCTTTTTTTCAAATGCGTACAAATACCATGATATTTCACCCTGAAACTCTAAATCAAATAGGTAGAAACTATTTATTAAAAAATAAACAACAAACACAAACAAATAAAACTTTACTTTAAAAACAAAAACCAATAAAATAAATCAACAAATAAACAAAAAAAAAGATCTTATTATGGTTAATTCTTTATCAAAACAAAATTTCAAAAACCAAACTACACCAGTTACACAAACTACAGAATCTAACAACATATTTTTTGATAAGCTCGCGATCGAGCTTAGGATGAAAATTGCCCATTATCTGAATCCATTAGACTTATGGAATTTTAGACAAACTTGTAAAGCAGCAAAAATTTTAACGGATGACGTTTTTTTTATAAAATTATTTTATGAAAAACTTGGTGTTATCAATGACCCAGAACATGACCTACTTCTACCTTTTTCTAAATGGATACACAAACTAACTAAAAATATAGGTCAGTTTCACACAAGTACACCTCTTTATCTAAATGATAAATCAAAAAAATTAAACAACGTATTAGAAGAAATATGCAAATCAAATCTGATTCCCTACCTAGCTCCAATTACTAGTCACACCAAAAATCTCCCAGAACTTACAGATGCAAAAAAATCGATAATAATGGAGGTTTTTCCAGCTTTTAAAAAAAATAACAGTTTAAGCAACTATAAAATTAATGAAATAGAAACAAATTGTGCCCTTATAAGGAATTTAGCCCAAAATGCCCTTGAAACAATAAATGCTTCCAACTTTTATTTAGCACACTTTTTGGGAGTGAAGATTGAACTTCAACACTTCAACACTTTAATCAGTAATAAAAAACTGAAAAGTAAATCCTATGAAATTGAAGAACTTGGCAAAATTATTGAGTTAATAGTTAATCGTATAAATGCAAAAGAAACACAGCTTTTGAATAGAGCTTCTGCGACTGGAGTTCTAGCTATCGTTAATAAGCTTATTGAAACAGGATTGAGTGCTAATCAAGAAAGTGAACATGGAGCTACCCCACTATACATTGCCTCTCAAAATGGGCACCTCGATATCGTAGAAGCTCTTATTGCAGCTGAGGCTGACGTTAATCTAAAGAACAATGATGGAGCTACCGCACTATTCATTGCCTCTGAATATGGACACCTCGATATCGTAAACGAACTTATTGCTAATGAGGCAAGTGTTGACATGGCCCTTGATGATGGAACCACCCCACTACACATTGCCTCTCAATATGGACACCTCGATATCGTAAAAGCTCTTATAGCTAGCAATGCAAGTGTTGACATGGCCACGAGTGATGGAGCTACCCCACTATTCATTGCCTCGGAAAATGGACACCTCGATATCGTAAAAGCTCTTATAGCGAGCAATGCAAATGTTGACATGGCCTATAATGGAGCTACCCCACTATACATTGCCTCGCAAAATGGACACCTCTATGTCGTAAAACAACTTATTGCTAATAATGCAGGTGTTGACATGGCCAAGAGTGATGGGGCTACCCCACTATACATTGCCTCTCAAAAGGGGTACCTTAATATCGTAAAAGCGCTTATTGCTAGTAAGGCAAGTGTTCATATGGCCATGAATG
>JAYZJO010000043.1:0-82706 GCA_036164375.1 Chlamydiota bacterium
TAAAATTAATATTTATTTTATTTAAATTAAAATTTTAAAATGTCGTTTATTTGGTGTAGTTATATTGAATTGCCGTTTAAGATTGTTTTAAAAAAATATTTGATTGGTTTTTTTTGTTTAGAATACATGATACAAAGGACTTTGTTGTGTATTTAAGCAGCAGTGGCTTGCTCGTCAATTTCAATGTAAACTTCTAAAAAATGAGATTAGGGGATGAATCATTCAGTTTAATAATCTCTTAGTGAGCTCGGGGGCTTAGTGGTGATTTATCCAACAACCACTTGGAATAGTAGGGAGCTAAGCTTTTATTGCGCTACTTATAAATGCTTGATGCATACTAATACTTTCCTGTATGATACAGTCTCTATTGTTAACTTTATGGATCGGTCACAGATTTGATCGTTTATCAAATAAAATAAGAAATTTGTATTATGAAAGTACCTTTAAGTTGGCTGAAAGATTATGTCGACACAACTTTACCTCCAATTGAAATAGCTAAAATACTCACAATGGCAGGCCTTGAAGTTGATGCCATTGAGTGTAAAGACCTAGGGTTCACAGACGTCGTCGTAGGTGAAGTCCTTGAAACAGAACCTCATCCCAATGCAGATAAGCTCTGTTTAGCCAAAGTTACCGATGGCAATGAAATTCATCACGTAGTTTGTGGAGCTCCAAACTGTCGTCAAGGAATCAAAACAGCTCTCGCTAAAGTAGGAGCTTCGCTTCCTGATGATGGAGAAAAGCCTTTTAAAGTTAAGAAATCGAAAATCAGAGGGTGTGAGTCTTCTGGGATGTTATGCTCGTGGAAAGAGCTTAAAATTTCTGATGACAACGATGGAATTATTGAGCTTGCCGATGACGTTGAACTGGGAACAGATCTTGCAGAACTTTATCGTGATCACATTTTCGAAATATCTCTCACACCAAACCTTGGCCATTGTGCCAACATTATTGGTGTTGCAAGAGAACTACACGCTTCAACAGAAGAACCATTATGCCTTCCAAAAGTTCAAATGAAGGAAAGTGATAAAGAAAAAATCGAAGGACAAGCAACAGTCGAAATCAAGGACTTTTCCCTTTGCCCACGTTATGCCTGTCGCCTCATCAAAAATGTAACTATGGGACCTTCACCTCAATGGATGCAGAATCGACTGATCTCTTCAGGTATCCGTCCGATTAACAACATCGTCGATATCACCAACTATGTTCTTCTTGAAATGGGACATCCGCTTCACGCATTTGACTACGATCACATCGATGGTGGGAAAATAATTGTTCGCCCTTCCAAAGAAGGCGAAAAATTTGTAACACTCGATGAAAAAGAACGTCAAATTCCTGAAGGAGCTCTCTTAATTTGTGATGAAAATAAACCCGTAGCAATTGCAGGCGTTATGGGAGGGCAAAATTCTGAAGTTGGCGAGAATACCAAAAATGTTCTGTTGGAGTCAGCCTACTTTGCTCCAAGTTCCATCCGAAAAACTAGTAAAAAACTAGGTTTAATGACTGATGCATCTCGAAGGTTCGAACGGGGATGCGATCCAAATATGGTAGAAGCTGCTTTAGACCGAGCCTCCATGCTTATTAGTGAAATTGCAAAGGGCGAGATTACTAAAGGTATTATCGATGTTAAGGAAGGTGAGTTTAAAGAAAAAATTGTTGAGTGTAGGGTAAGCCGAACGAACAAGTTACTTGGCACGCAGCTTGTTGGTGGTGAAATAGAAAGTATCTTTCAGCGTCTAGGGTTTAAGTTTACTTGGGATGGTGAGGACACTTTTAGTGTTACGATCCCCACCTATAGAGTTGATATCAGCCAAGAGGTAGATCTGATTGAAGAAGTTGCTCGTCTCTATGGTTTTGATAATTTGCACCAACCAATTTCAGCGTTCCATAATTCAAAACTTCCTCATTCAGAAGTGTTTTTGTTCGAAAGAGAAATTCGTGCACGCATGGTTTCAGAAGGCCTTCAGGAATTTATGACTTGCGACCTAATAGGACCTTCGCTGTTAGAAATTGTCCACGGTTCAGAAATGAATAAAGAAGCTCTTGTTGAAGTATTGAATCCAACTTCTATAGAACAATCCTGCTTAAGAACATCTCTCCTTCCGGGTATTTTACAGGTTGTAAAATATAATTGTGATCATCAGAACAGCGATATCGCCGGGTTCGAGGTTGGACGCGTACATTTTAAGAAAGGGGAAGATCAGTATCATGAAGAAACCGTTGTTGGCATTGTCTTAACAGGAAAGGTTCACCCAGATAACTGGGACGAAAAACCTCGCGAAGTAGATTTTTACGACCTAAAAGGTGTCGTTGAAAATATGCTTGAAGAATTTGGAGTGACAGCGTCAATGTACAAAAATAATCGCCTCTCTGTTTTTCATACAGGAAGGCAGGCTTCAGTATATGTAGGAGAACTTGAAATAGGGTCGATTGGTGAGGTGCATCCAGGGATTACTCGAAAACTCGGAGTCTCTCAGCGTATATTCTTTGCAGAGTTCAATTTACAAGATATTTTTAAATGTAGACGTGATAATCATCAGATGCAACCCATCCCTATCTATCCTAGTTCAGAACGAGATTGGACGATGACGTTGAAAGAAGGAGTTGCAATGAGCGATGTATTTAAAATTATTGACTCCATTGACTCGCGATTACTAGAAGACTATCAGGTACGTGACATCTATAGAAGTTCCAAATTAGGTGACGGATTGAAAAATGTGACCCTTCGTTTTGTTTATCGAGACAAAAAGAAAACGATTTCTCAAGAAGCGGTCGATAGAGAGCATGCTCGAATTACAGATAAAACTAGAAGTTTGATAACAATTTAGAATGATAAGATAACCTTGGGGGAAATCATGAAACAATTACTTACGATATGCATGATCACAAGCATTGCATTGCTGCCATCGTGTTCTAAGAAGGTTAAGTATAGCAACCGCGGCGTAATCAAGGAAAAATATGTACACAAATATGGTGTAGAGGTACAGGAACAGGACTGGGCTAGTCGTGGAAAAAATGGAAAAGTTATTTCCACTCTTGATGATGGGGTGACCGTCACTAAACATTATCGTGCAGGTAAACTTCACGGTGATGCAGTTTATACATTCCCACATAGCGATAAGATTGAAAAAATAGAGTCTTATCAAAATGACGATCTCATCAAGGTAGTATACCATGATGAAATGGGAACTCCGATCAACGAAATCGACTATACACCAGATGGGTACAAAATTGTTACTGTATGGAGCGATTCAGGTGCACCTATGAGCAAAGAAATGTATAGCGACGACTTTCTTATTGATGGGGAATATTATACATCAAATAATTTAGTTGAGTCTAAAATAGATAATGGTAACGGTACTCGTGTAGTACGCGATCAGCACGGTGACCTAGTCTCACGAGACCTTTTTGAAAGTGGCGTTTTAACATATAAAACAGAGTTTTATTCAAATGGTGCAATTAAATCAGTGACGCCATATGTTCATAACGTTATTCACGGCGAAAGAAAAACTTATCAGCAAGGTGGTGAGCCAGATATGGTTGAAAAATGGGTGACCGGTGCCAAAGATGGTACAACAGTTGCTTTTAAGAACGGTGAAAAATTTGCAGAGGTTCCTTATCAAAAAGGAAGAAAAGACGGTATCGAAAGAAGATTCCGCGATGGAAAGATAGTTGTTGAAGAGATAACTTGGAAAAATGGTCAGAGACATGGTCCTACATATACTTTTGTTGATGGTACTCTATCAAGAACAATATGGTATTTTCATGGAAAGGCCGTATCTAAGTCGACTTATGATCAAAAATCTACACGAAGAACGCGTACTATCTAACGCTCTTGTTTTCACTTAAGTTTTAGTTCCTACTACGGTATCAGCAGATATTTACCGTAGTAGGTTTTTTATTGAATCAAAAAAAATATTCAGGTACCTTCTGCTCCTTGTATTTATCGTACAATGGAGTGGATATAAATGAGTATAGGTACTGGAGCACTAGATTTAACCCTTCCCTTAGGGGATGTTCATAGTTTTAAAGAAGACCCCCCGTTAAGAGATAGAGGTGATGCTTCAAATAAAAAAAAACGTAGATCAGTAACACAAGTTTTTACACAAAAAGTAGCAAACATACTATCACCTAGAGGTAAAAAGGGTGAAGAGCCTGATCAGCAAATGAGTGTGTTGAACCAAGAAGAAACGGATGATTACAGTTTAGTAAGCTTTAATCTTGATGATCTTGTAAATCAGAGTTCTTCAGGTGCCTCGAAAAATAAAAAAAAACAGAAGTAAGACGCCAAGAAAACGTAATATAAGTGCCCCTCAAAGACTAGGGGTGAATAATAAGGTATCTAGTAGTTCATCGCTTAAACAAGAGATGTTACCCACTTTGAAAGTTACTTCGCCTCGAGATAAAAAAGAAAAAAAAAGAAGCCCTACTCAAAACTCAATTCTATCGATTACTTTGTCTCCGAAGGCAAAGCATAAAGAAAAACCACCTATGCGAAAAGCAACATCACTAGGGGGGAAAAATTGTAATTGGGGTTCTGACGGTTACTTTTCAGGAAAATTAGAATCACTCAGCATTAAAGATTTTGATAAATTTGATAAGTGCGATATAGAGCAAATTAACTATAAAGACTTATTGGAAGTTACGCCTCGTAGACGTAAACACCTCTACTCAAAAATATCGATTGGTGTGATACATGATTTACTTGCTGTATCCGATGATTGGTCGAAGATGTGTTTTCAGGAAATGCCCTTCGATGTAGTGACAAAGTGGATCATTTATCTTTTTGATGTTGATACGAGTGAACAAGATTTACAAAAGGAATTAAAAAAGATATTCACGGCAATCGTATTGGATAAAAACAATCAAAATCATTTTGCTCGGTTGATAGCAGTATTTAAAAATTTAGATGAAGATGATTTTTATTTAGAAGATAAAGTTGAGGATCTTGATAAGGACCTAAAGAATGTAATCCACGACACTCTAAGAGCGAGAAAGCGGATTGTACGTCAGCAATTTTTAGATTACTTAGGATTTTACGAATTGAAGTTTATCGTTGAGCACTGTCATGCAAAGGAGCTAGATCGTGTATTTGAACAGTGTAGGAATATTGAAGAGGTAGATATATTATATGGTATTGTTAGTAAATTTCAGGAAAAAGTAGAGTCCTTTTTTTTCCCGATATCAGACTCGGAAATTGACGGTTTTGAAGATCATCTTCTCTATTGTAAAAATCAAAATAGACATAAATTATATTTGGCTTTCAAAGAATTATGGAAGGATAACTCGAAGTTAACGGCATATGCAGTGAGTATCGGAAAATTACTTACACTGCCTGCTGAATACTCTACAACACTCAGTAACCGTATGATTCAACTCTTTTGTAAACATTTGAATCGAAAAGCATGGTCATATATTCTAATTGATATTGAAGCTGTTGACCTGATGGGATTGAGAAAATTTAAATATCTTCCAACTCAAGTTGAATTTTATGCATATAATTTCATGGATGAAAGAGACTTCTGGGGGTTTATTAATAGCAAAAAAAGACACCCCTTGCTTGATAGTAATCCAGCCTTTGTCGCCATGATGGGAATGAAATATGTCGATAGATATTTAGTAATGAGTTTAATGACCTCAACAAATGATCTCATTGAAGAAACAAGCGATTGTCTTCAGCTAATACACAGAGAGCGTCAAGAATGTGCACTAGAACTATCGAAAGCTCAAAAGGTTCTTGAGGAAAATGTTATAGAAAGAAACGCTCTTTTAGAGCGTGTCACAGTTCTAGAGAAAAATGTGAGCTCCCTTACTAGTGTAATTACAGCTCAAACAGAGATGATAAAAGAACAAGGTTCTATGATTACAAAAATGAGTAAGAGAATCTTGAACGATTCTTTATTTTAAAACCTAGGAGGCTCTTGCATAAATAGGAAATATTTATCGAGATCACGAATTTTTAGAAATTTAGCTTGTGACCAATGCTAGAGGCAAGTTGTAGGTCACAACTAAAGTTCTATAAAAAGCTTCTCTACAGTAAAAAAAAACTGAACCGCCTTAATTTTTTACTGTATTTTTACTTATACCAATCCCCATAAATAAAGCTGCAAATTAGTATGAGAGGCCGGAGCAGAATTTGACAATCTTTTTGATATTTATATTGCTGAATATGAATGAAAAAAGATTGATCAAAAGATGCCCGGCAAATGATGCTTATTTGCAGCTTTATTTATGGGGATTGGTATTACTCTCTTTAGCTTGAGGCGACATGTCCCACTGCTCATTAAGTAATTCCGAGAATTCTCCCGTGGTTTCATCTGCATCATAGACTTTAATGAGTATTGGGTGCTCGAGGCGATCATATAAAACAACTTTGTTGCTTTCGTCGCCAAGCTTTTTATAGTATATGCGTTGCGTAGAAATTAAGTACCCACTAGGGTAAATAGTTTCACAACTGCGACATAGACCATTTTCAAAAATATAGCGCTCTTTGACAATAACGCGATCGTCTTGATTGCGAATCAAGCAAATAATTTCATTATCTGATTCATTAACAGTCTCTTTTTGCCAGGCATTTTGGTCGACTGGTTTTAGTCGCCTAAAGTCAAAAAGTGCCGAGTCATAACAAATATCCGAAAAAATGCCCTTGCTGTACTTTTCTATCGTATATCTCTTAAAATAAGGGTCCACAACAATTTTATACGACTCGCAAGTGGAGATTTTTTCCTCTGTTAAAACATCGATTCCTTTCGGTTTGCCTTGTTTCCAGTAATAATCGCGGTAGTATTTATACATTATTTATCCCCTATGTCGTTGATTCATCGACACAATAATGCTGTTCATTGCGTATTTTGCCAACGAATATGTAGATATTTTTCAATTTGGCATATCACTTGCACCTACCCAACAAAACAACAAAACAAAAGGGAGGAATTAGTTATGAACGAGAAACAACTAAGAACACAGGTAGCAAGATTAGAATTTGAAGTCGATCAATTAACAGCAGAACTTAGCTATATAGATGAGTTATTACGAGGTGTTGGATTTACCGATGGTCTTAACTCAGTGAAGGGCGTTGCAATGGAACTTCTTGAAACAGAGAATAATGAGGTGTAAATTAATTGAATTTTGAATGAATCTTTATGAATCATTAACACAATCGTAGTTTACTTGTCTTTTCTTGATAAGGAAAAGAATAACAAAACAAGTTAGCACAAGAGGAGTTCTCAGGCTGTTAACAAAGAATAGGAGACTATCATGACTGAACAAGAACTGTTACAAAGGGTTGCTCTATTAGAGTCAATAAACGACCATTTATCAACCGAGGTGGACTACGTCGACAAACTGATGAAAATGATTGGGTTTAAGCACGGATTAATGACTGTTAAGGCAACAGCTGCTGATATGATTAAACGTGGCCTAGTAGAAGTCACTGATTTCGAATAAAAATAAAGTTTAATACGGTAGTAAACATAAAAAAGTAATAAACTAATAATGATAATAAGTACCCTAAGTTCGGTTCTCCAAGCTTAGGGTTTTTTGTGTAATTCGCCATTGATCCCCCTAGATTTTTCAGCTATGATTCACCAAGCAATTACAAAGAGGACAGACGAGTGAGCAAACTGAAAATATGGAATGAAAATGTAACATGGAGCGATGCCGAAAACGAGTGGGATGCAGGAACCTCTGAAGCAGAAAAAAAAATTCCCATAAAAAATTTGAAGAAACTGCCAAAAATGGTGGGAATTTCCGAAGAAGCAGCCAAACACTTGAAATGGAAAAGCCTAAAGTACATGGTCGCTCACGATGAGGGAAATCATGTGCTCAAGGGTTTTTTAACGCATCCTCTGAAATATGGCATAAGGCTCATCAAGTCTGCTGTAAAGTCCAAACCTTACTCGCGAGAGGGAGATTTTTTCCTCTATGGCGTGGATACTCTCTCTGATTTTGAAGCTCTCATCAAGGAAAACAACACATTACTCGTAATAGGGTTTTCTTACTGTCACAAACCATTTGAGTGCCCTTCAGGTCGATTTACCGATGATTGCATCCATGATCCGGAAAATCCTATATGCAGGCAGTGCTTTATCGGTAAAGCAATGAATGCTATCCCAGAGAAAAACTGTATTCCATTAATTATTCCAACAATTCACTATATAGGTAAAAATATTTTTGAAATTGTTCATGCCAACCCCGATAAAAAAGTGATTTTTATGATCACAGCATGTGAAATGACATTAGAGATGTTTGGCGATTGGGGAAATATGGTCGAAATTCAAGGTGTCGGTGTAAGACTTGACGGAAGAATTTGCAATACCATGAAGGCATTTGAGTTGTCTGAAAAAGGGATAAAGCCCGGTCTAACAGTCGTACTCGACGATACGAAAGAAAAAATACTTAATTTTATCAGATTGAGAAGAGAGGGCTGATTAATTTTCTTTTTGTAGTGAGACTTCCCCGGAGTGGTAGAGCCAGCGTCCGGCCATTTTTTCAAAACGACTTCGCTCGGTAAATGACGCATCTTCGCTTTTTTGTCTCATTCCAGCTCTGAAAGTTACAAAAGAAACTTTTTCACCTTCAACGAAGTCTAATATTTTGAGGGAGATAAACTTGGTTATTAAACAAAAATCTTTAATCTGCTCTTTCCACTCCCCATGATTTTTAATGTACTGCGGGTTGTTGGGATGCGTGGTATTAATAATGTAATCGATAAGGCGCATCGCATATGCCGAGTAACGGCTTCGCATTAATACGAGAGCATTTTCAGGGGGTGCTCCTTCGTGGTATTTTTTGCAGCATACGCTGTAAGCTTTACCACTATGGCATCGACATAAATCGATACTATCATTCACCATTTGCTTGCGCCTTTTCTTTTTCTCCGAAATAGCAGTGGTACTTGCGGAAGGGTTTATGCGGATTTAATTCGTGGTAAGGGCGAACACGAGGAGCTTCCTTGCATTCTTCTTGGCAGCAGCCTCGATATTGTTTAAGGCAGTCCTTACAGCTCAGGAAGAGTTCATTACAGTCCATATTCGCACAGTTGTAGTAATCTTCAACAGGACAGTTGCAGTGGTGACAAGTAGCAATAACTTCGTGCTCTTCTTCACTGATAGGAACGGAAAGTCGGTCATCAAAGACAAAAAGTTTACCCTTCCATTTCCCTGTACCCTCTTTCAATCCGTAGTTGATGATGCCCCCATCGAGTTGATAAACTTTTTCAAAGCCCTTTTCTTTTAGAAGAGCCGAGTATAACTCACATCTGATGCCACCAGTACAATACATCATGACGGGCGTCTTCTTGTCGACTGTTTGTTCTAAATTATCAGCATACTCGTCAAACTCTCTAAATGTTGCACATTCAGGTAACTCAGCGCCTTCAAAATGTCCTAGTTTCCATTCGTAATCGTTGCGTGTATCGATCAAAACTTTTTTTTCTTCGGTCCCTAGCATTTTTGTCCAATCTGCTGGCGAAAGGTGAACTCCAGTTTTTTCGACGTCAATATCTTTGTCGATAGCTACCAGCTGTTTACGATATTTAACGGTTGTTCGTGGAAATACCTGCTCATGCCAGTAATGTAATTTAAATTCGACATCATGGAATAATTCTCGTGAATGCATCCAGTCGATGTACGCCATCGCATCTTTTTTTGATCCACTCATCTGACCATTAATGCCTTCTTCTGAGATATAGATGCGGGAAGTAATGTCGCGGCCTTCAAAAAAAGATTTGTGTGTTTGCACTTCTTGTAGAGGGTTTTCAATAGATACGAACTTGTAGAATGCTAGCACAATATAAAGTTGTTTATTTTCCATGTTAATGCCTAATAGAATTTGTTCTTTGAGGTCTTATTATAAATTCTTTGTTGATAATTATCAAGGGGTTGATAGCTATTGAAGCGCCATAAAAAAGGGGGTGGCAAAAAAGATAGGGGTGTGGAATAATCGTTACATAACTTCAAAATAATGGTTCCTAAGGAGAATTTAAAACAATGGCAGAAAATCTATTATACTTAAATGATGATAATTTCGATACAGAGGTGGCAAGTGGTGTCACGCTTGTAGACTTTTATGCAGACTGGTGTGGCCCTTGCCGTATGATCGCTCCGATCTTCGAAGAGCTTTCCAACGAAATGCATGGCAAAGCAAAAATTGCAAAAGTCGATATCGAAGCTGCGCAAAATGTTACTGCTAACTTTGGGGTAACTTCTATTCCAACGATTATTCTTTTCAAGGATGGAAAAGAAATAGAGCGCGTAGTCGGTGTGCGCGATAAAGCAGCGTTACAATCTTTAGTTGAAAACGCTCTCTAAACCGATCTCTTTTATTATTCCGATACTCTAAAACAGAGTATCGGAGTAACGCTTCTTTTCACACTTTCTAGATTTATTTTTATCTTCATGATCCCTATAATTTTCAGAAAGCTAAAAATTATTATTTCAGGGGGAATAGTGCGTACTATAGATCACAAAATGATGCCTAGTCCGATAGGAGAGACATTCGGTATTCAAAAAAAACTTTATTCAATTAATGTATTACCAGAAGAAATACTACTGAAAATTTTTGAGTGTCTAGTTGTTCAAAGTGCAAGAGACTTGACTGCTAGAGAAATAACCTACAAAAACGTGCATTGTACCTACAGGCCTCTTTCTGAATTAAAGGGAGATGTTACAGAAAGTTTTATCGCATTAAAAAAAATATCGAAGGTTTCTAGGCGCTTTTATAGAGTTGCTACAACTGAAACACTTTGGGAATTATATATGCAGGGAGTGCAATCTGGGCGAGAATCGCGAAGATCTTACATTCATAATTTTGTTACGCAGTTATGTTCAAGAGAAAAAAAGATAGTCCATTTACACGCAAAAAAATCGATATACCCTTTTGATTCATTGATAGCGAGAATTGAAAGAAGTCTAGATGACAGGGTTGTAAGGGCTTTGCAGTGGCAGTTGGAATATGAGTATTTAGAAAGAGGTGATACTCTATATCGCCGTTTAAAGTGCCTTTCTAGTTTGGATTTTAAACTGTGTTTTGGTCGCGATCAAGGGCGTATAGGGGAAGGGTATACTAGCAATTATGCAGGTGGAGTTAGCTCCATTCATATTCCGATGTTAAAAGTACGCACTAAAATCTATTCAGATTTATTGGGAGCAATAATTGTATATACAGGGAAAGACTGGGAGAAGGATAAAGACTGGTTTTTTAATAGTGATATTGATGGGTGCGAAAGGCCAATGGGTGATGACATCAAAAACACACCTCCAAAGTATCTTTGGTACAAATTAGTTTCATTTAAACATGAAGAAAAAATTCAAAATTACTATGTGCGTACTCTTGACGACCCCTCTCATAGACTTCCAGTGTCTGCTTGGCACAGACAGTTAATCCCAACACCCGAAGGCCTGCCAAGAGGATATAGTAGAGATGGTGTATTTGACGATATCACCAAATTCCTTCAGGAAGAAGTTTGGGAGCGTATTATTGAAGTAAAACCGGAAGCTAAGAAACTAGAGAAATTCGAACTTGAAAAATCAAAGGATGTTGCCATTAGATTTGGAGTAGAAATGCAAGCATGACTCCAGTGCCAAAACTACTTTATGGGAATGAGGATAGAAAGGTCTGAAATCAACGATATAACGATAATGAAAGATAGCAAAATATCGAAGAAAAATCAGGTGTATAGAACTGTCTTTGGAACCGGCCTTTCTATCGTTCTAATCGTTATATCGTTTTATGGTTGAAAAGTTCAGCAAATCCTATTTTCCTTTGAAACTAACTAATTAAATGCTCATTAAATTTTTTTATAAAAATGTACTTGAATCGAATGGCAAGTTTGAAAATCATCAACGACATAACGATATAACGATATAACGATATAACGATATAACGATAATGAAAGATAGTAAAACATCGAAGAAAAATCAGGTGTATAGAACTGTCTTTGGAAGCGGCCTTTCTATCGTTCTTATCGTTATATCGTTTTATCGTTGAAATGTTCGGCAAATCCTATTTTCCTTTGAAACTACCTAAATAAATGCTCATTAAATTTTTTTAAAAGACATCGAAAAACAATCAGGTAGATAAAAATCGTTGAATTGCACGGAAATCACTCTTTCTATCATTTTATCGTTGAAAATTTCGAGAGTATCTTGGGTCAATCATCTGACACTATCAGCTTGTAGGCATGATCTGGGTCATGATGTCGAAGAAATCCACAATTTCAGTTTGCGCAAGGTTGCGCCTAGAAACGGATCACCAATAAAATATTAAATAATCATAGATAGACTTTAAAAGAAGTCTTGTTGTCTCCACGCTTCGTAGACGGCGATGCCTGCTGAAGTTGCTAAATTCAAACAACGCGAACCGGGGCGCATGGGTAAAGTGACAAACTTCTCGGGCCATCTTTCAAAATAATGATCGGGGAGTCCCGTTGTTTCAGAGCCAAAAATTAGAGCATCATTTTCTGTATACTCTATATCTGCATACGATTTTGTTGCTTTGCTTGAAAAGAAGTAAAAAGGGTGTGGGTATTCTTCCAAAAAAGCTTCTAAATTGTCTATGAAATTCATGGATACGCCATCCCAGTAGTCGAGGCCAGCACGTTTTAGCCAACGATCGGATACGCTGAATCCGAGAGGTTCGACGAGGACGAGGTCTGTTCCAGTAACGCTGCATGTGCGTACAATATTACCGGTATTTTGAGGGATTTGTGGTTGAAAGAGAATAATTTTCACGATGAGTCCTTTCATTAAGGTGAAAAAGCATGAGGTGCAATTGTACACCTCATGTCATGAGATTAAATTTTTAGAGAACCGCCAACGAAGTTGTTTTCTTCGGAGCTGTGGTGTCTTGCTTGAACGGAATGATCGTATTCATCATCGTCGTCTTCCATGATCGCTATAGGTTCTTCATAATCGTCTTCATCATCGACAGTCATCTGCGCTTCGTCTTGCGAGTCTGCTTTGATGATTTCAATGTCAAAAACGAGCAGTGCATTAGGAGGAAGGTTTCCTAGTGTTCCATAACCGAGATCTGGGTGGATGAATAAACGGCGTTTCTCACCTTCTTTCATTCCGAGAAGTCCTTTACTAAACCCAGGAATCGTTTGATCGAGGGGGATAGTAATCGGACCGCCGACTTCCTCAGAGCATCCAAAAACCGTGCCATCTAAGTACTTTCCGGTATAGTGGATGAGAGGTGTTGCGTGGGGTTGAACAGTTTCGCCTTCGCCTTCAGATAGCGTTAAGTACTGAAGCTTTCCAGGTTCAATTTCGTGTACACCTTCAGCGTTGACATTTTTTTCCATGAAGGCATTAGCAGCTGCTAAGTTTTCTGAAGCCATAGTCTCAAAGGCATGCTCTTGGAGTTTGCTCATTGCTGACTCGTAATCTTGATCCGTCATGGGAGCAGGGTCACCATTTGCACCTTTTCTAATTCCGGAAATGATGGCTTCGAGGTTAAACTTAACTCCAGGGGAGTTCAGGTTTCTACCGATAAAATGACCAAAAGCTTCGGAAACCAAATTGATGTCCACATCATTTTTTTTGACCTGTTCATCACTGGTCGCTTGGTTCGTTTTGGTTGATTCGCTTTTCTCTATTTCATCGCCATAGCTTTGTCCAAATAACATACTTATTGTACACGCAGACATGGCGAGAAAGTATTTTGATTTCGTCATGGTTAAATTTTCCTCCAACTAATCGTGATCAAGTTGCTTATACTCTAGAAAAAACTTCATATTAAGTCTAATGAAAAATAGATTTTATTCTTCAGTTAACTCAATACCTAGTTCAGTGAGTTGGTCGTCAGCAACCTCGGAAGGGCAGTTCATCATGAGGTCACTTGCTTTTTGCGTTTTTGGGAAAGCGATGACATCTCTTATGTTATCAGTATTGTTGATAATCATCATCATGCGATCGAGACCAAAAGCAATACCTAAGTGTGGTGGTGTGCCATAGCCTAATGCGTCGATGAAGAATCCAAATTTCTGTTGTTGCTCTTCTTCACTAATATTTAAAGCGCTAAAGATCTTTTTTTGGAGTTCCATATCGTGGATACGTTGTGAGCCGCCGCCGATTTCGTAACCATTGAGTACAATATCATATCCAGATGATCGTACATTTGTTGGATCTGTCTCCATAAGTTGTAGATCTTCTTCGTTTGGTGAAGTGAATGGGTGGTGTACGCTGACAAGGCGTTGTGCATCGTCATCCCATTCAAAGAGAGGGAAGTCTGTGACCCATAGGAAGTTGTACTTGTTAGGATCGATTAGCCCTCTATCGTTTGCAAGTTTACGGCGAAGGTGGTCGAGCCCTTGGTTTGTACGGTTTTTTTCATCGGCAATCATGAAGAGGAGATCTCCATCTTCCATGTTCATGCGTTCAATAAGTTCTTTTTGGAGGTCGTCATTGAAAAATTTAACGATACTCGAAGAAAGTGCACCGTCTTGCTTTTTGATCCATGCAAGACCTTTGATACCGAGTAGTCCCACAAACTTAGTGTACTCATCAATATTTTTTCGAGATAGGTCGGAGCCACCTTTCACGCAGAGACCTTTGACAATATTTCCGGTAGCCACTTGTTCTTTGAAGACAGAAAAATCGCTTTTCTCGGCAATATCGGAAAGATTTTTTAGTTCCATATTAAATCGCGTATCAGGACGGTCTGTGCCAAAACGTTCAATGCACTCAGCGTGACTCATGCGAAGGAAAGGAGGAGAAACTTTTATGCCGCAGGTATCTTCGAAAACATGTTTAATCATACCTTCCATGATAGCCATGAGGTCATCGGGTTTACCAAAACTCATTTCTATGTCAATTTGAGTGAATTCTGGTTGTCTATCAGCACGTAGGTCTTCATCGCGGAAACATTGTGCGATTTGAAAGTAGCGATCCATTCCCGAAATCATCAGTAGCTGTTTAAAAAGCTGTGGGGATTGTGGCAACGCATAAAAGGAACTGGTGTGTACGCGTGAGGGGACAAGATAGTCGCGGGCACCTTCTGGGGTAGATTTACCCAGTATGGGGGTTGTCACTTCTAGGAAGTTGTTTTTATCGAGATAATTTCTGACAGCGAGCATGACTTTATGTCTGTTCACCAAGTTTTTTGCAATTTTGCCGCGACGTATGTCCAAATAACGGTAGCGTAAGCGTGCTTCTTCGTTGGTTTCAATAGTTTCATCGCAGATTGAAAATGGGGGTGTTTCCGCTTTAGAGAGGATGTTCATTTCTGAGACGTCAATTTCGATGTCACCCGTTGCAAGTTTTGGGTTAGCCATACCTTCAGCTCTTGGAATCACTTTACCTTTGACTGTGATGACCCATTCCGAGCGTAATTTTGGCGCCTCAGTTAGATTTTCTGGATTTATCACGAGCTGAGTTAAGCCGAAACGGTCTCGGAGGTCGATAAAGATTAACCCACCATGATCGCGGCGTCTGTTTACCCAACCCGATAAGGTCACAACACTGTCGATGTTTTCTTTTCTTAGTGCCCCACAATCGTGAGTGCGACGATAATCCATTGTCATCATAATTTCCTATTTAAATTATTGTTCTACTAAATCTTGTATGTTTTCTACTGCTACTTTTAAGTCGTGAGATGCTTCACTTGTATGTTGTATGGAAGACCCGAGTTTTTTTACAAAAAAGTCTTTTTCACGTGAGTCTTGAAAGGGTTCAGTAAGCTCGCTCCAAACCTTCATGAAAGTTTCCTTTTCGCTTTCAATGCGTAATATACGGCTAAGGTTGTTTAATGGAGCTTTGAATTTTTCACCCGTATGCATCTCTTTGAGCTCTATTTCACCAGTTTCTAGCTCGGTATCTCCGACAACAGCGACATATTCCGCGCGGATTTGGTTGGCGTATTGCATAACTTTGTTGAGTTTTCTGCCGCTGAGGTCCATTTGTGCGCTAATCCCTTTTTGGCGAAGATCGTGTAGTACCTTGAAACAAGCATTTTTTGCTTTTTCACCAAGAGGAATAAAAAATAAAATGGGGTGATCTGGAGTGGGTATAGTTACCATCTGAGCAAGCATTGTTTGGATAACGCGTTCGATGCCGCAGCCAAACCCTATTGCGGGAAGGTCTTGCCCTCCGAGCGTCTTGATAAGCCCGTCGTAGCGGCCACCGCCAACCATGCTGTTTTGTGCACCGAGCTCTCCAGCAACAATTTCAAAGACAGTGTGGTTGTAATAGTCGAGTCCGCGTACTAATTTATCGGATACAGTAAAAGGGATTTTTAAATCCGTGAGTAGTTCTTGCACTCGATCAAAGTGCTCTTTAGCTGTCGGGCTTAGGTACTCGTGAATAGATGGGGCGTTTTCAATAATTTTTTTGTCGTTTGGGTCTTTTGAGTCTAAAATTCTAAGAGGGTTAACTTCTAGACGAGTTAAACTGTCTTCAGAAAGTTCACTCTTGTAGTCGTCTAGATATTTTTTTAGGGCATCGCGGAAATTTTTTCTGCTTTCGTTGTCGCCGAGCGTATTGAGACAGACTCCTAAGTGCTTGAGACCAAGGCGTTGGTATAGGGTGTAAATTAGGGCGATGACTTCGACATCTTGTTCAGGGGCACTGACTCCAATTGCTTCGACACCAAATTGGTGGTGTTGGCGGTAGCGTCCTGCTTGTGAGCGTTCGTAGCGAAACATGGGACCAATGTAAAATAATTTGTGTATAGCGCCTCGATTCGCCAGGTTATTTTCGATGAAGGCGCGCATTGCTGGTGCTGTACCTTCTGGACGTAAGGAAATCATCCGCTTGCCTTTGTCTTCGAATGTATACATCTCTTTTGAAACGATGTCTGAAGTTTCTCCGACTCCACGTTGGAAGAGCTCTGTACGTTCGAATAATGGCGTTCTAATTTCATGATAACCGAACTCTCTAGCAATTTTCCTGATTTCTCGTTCAACATAGTTCCAGAGGTGTGAGCTTTTCCATGGGTTTCTCTCGTCTTCGGGAATGATGTCGAATACGCCTGGTGGGATCTTATATTTCATTGTTTGTTTCCTTAGCTGTTAAGGGTGATATTATAACTTTTTGGAGTTTTAAGGTAAATTAATTTTAACAAGTAATCTTTGTTAAAATCTGTTTGAATTCACAGCATTTACCTTTTAGAAAAAATGATAAGTCTTAGTTTTTTTTGAGTAAGATGAAAAGTGTTACCTACGTTAGCGTGTTGGACCTATTGGATCCACTGCATGGCACAAAGAGTGAATCTGAGAGGTTTGGACGCAAACCGGATTTTAAGCTGCCAATTCAATGTAAACTTCTAAAAAATGGCACTAAGAAATTAATCATTTAATTTTTCTCTGATAATCTCTCAGTGACCTCAGTGGTGATTTATGTAACAACGCCGTTTATGCGCAAAATATCAGGTGGGAGATCTTCCTAGTCATTTTTAAAAGGAATAAATTCCGCGAAACCCATTAGTTTGTCGTATTCATTAAGGTAAAATTCCTGCTCTTCAGGATCGATCACCCAAGATTGAAATAATACTTTTGAAAGTAAGGCGCGATTTTCTTCTGTCTTTTCGGAGGCAGGAAATTCATTTTCAGGGGAGAAAAGAATCTCGTTTAATTTCTCAAGAACTTTGGTTCGTAAATCGTTTTGAAAAGAGATCAGTTTAACTGAATCAGGAATATTGTCTAACCGTAACAAGTGAGCCGAAGCATTTGTGATTGCGTCTAGCTCTCTAAAATTGTTTGAGTTCTCAATGGATGTTAAAATTTCTTGGAACTGCTCTTCTGTAAGAGCCTCAGTGACCTCTTCGTCAGCGACTTTACTGAAGTAAGATTTAGATAATCCATCAAGTCCTGCTGATGTTACGTACTGAGAAAATTCAGACATGGATAAGTAGTCGTGCTCATCATAAAGGTTTTTGAGTGCTTTGACTGTTGCCTCGTTCATTTCAGAAGATGTCTGTTTGTACTGAGAGATTAAGTTAGTTAGCTGTTCATCGAAATGTGTATTGGCATCTCTATTATTTTCTTGGATCAATGTGATAATTTTATTGCCAATAGGACTAAGAACCTCTGATCTCGCTAAAGCTAGTTTGTTGATTTGGACGTATAGAGGGCTGTTTTTATCGATAGCAAGCTGAAAGCTCTTAGAGCTGTTCGTGTTTTCACTATCGACAGGCGTTAGGTATTCAGGCGCTTTCGCTGCGACAATTAGGGGTTGATAAGAGCCTACTTCCTGATTAAACTCTCCGGATAAATTTGCAAGGGCATGCGCTTCAGCCTTGCCTTTTGGTTCAACATCTAAAATTAAATGCGTACCATTTACATTTCCATCTTCATCAAAGTTGATGTAAGCGACAAGAAAGTTTTCGTTGGGTCTCAATCTAGTTAAAGCTTCTTGAGCTTTTAAGGCCACTTTCATTCCTTTTGATGTGTAAAGGACAGGATCTTTAAGTTTTGAGATGGAGTTAATTTCATCTTGAAGCTTTTTGGTTTCAGCACTGGTGCTCGGGCGGCTTGCGATGTCGATAGCCTGCTCCATGAGTTTTTCGCCAATTTGAGAGTATCTTGGAGCGTTATACACATAATTTTCTGCAGCTAGGTTCATAAACTCAAGCTGTTTAGGAGGGGCGAAGCCATTTTGGTTTTTGGAGTCGGCTAATTCATTTAAGGCGATAATTTCTTCGTTAGTTATGCTCTCAAAGATTTCGCGTCCATTTTCGCCACTCAGGCTGTTTTGGTTTACCAGAAGACGGTTCAGAGGTTTAAGGTCATTGATTCTATGGATAACCATGGATTTTGAATCGATAACGATGGCTTTTTGGGGTGCTAGCCACTGAGCTAAACTCGGTTCAGGCTGAGCGATGACTAAGAATCGCGAAGAGTCTGTATTTGTGTAAATACGTAACAAATACTTGCCGTCGTTAAGTCTTCCACTGTTGTCTACGTTCGCCATAGGATCGTGTGAGTGGGAGAGTACCGAGTGAATATTGTTGCGTAAAAAATGGGGGTCAGACCAATTTTGTTGCTGTGGCTTAATATGGTTTAGTTGTGCGTAAGTCAAGGCAAGAGCAACATCCGAAACGGCTCGAGCAGCAATGATTTCGTTGCGATAGCTTTTCTCATCTAAACGATTATATACACCACTTGATATGACACCTATAGTTGTGATGAATAGGAGGCAAGCAGCAACCCAGACTTTCCATTTGTTGGATTGAGAATTTTCTGACACTTCTTCGTCGTAATTTTCAAGGTCAGAGTCATCTTCATTAGCTTCATCATTTTCCGGTTCATTGAGTAGGTCGTTAAAAAAGTCTGCAGGAGATTTCGCTTTGTTATTTTTTTGAGTTGAAGATGGTTCTGGATCGTGATTTGCAGTGTTAGAATTTTCGAGTTGAGAATTCGTGTTGCTATGTTCTTCAGGTTGAGGAGATTCGGGTTCAGTTGAAGGTAGGTCTAAATTTTCAACTTCTCTGACGAGAGCGTCGATGTCGATTTCTTCTTCACATTCATGTTCTAGTTCGTGATTTTTTTCTTCATTTGTCGCTTGATTTGACCTTTCTTCTTCTTTTTTCTCGTTACCTTCATCAAAAAGAAAGATTTCTTCATGTTCTTCGTTTGAGTCGGTAGGAGAAGGTGGAAGGTCGATCGTTTCCTTTGTGTCTTTTCCTAGATTAACAAAAGGGGTAAAATTAGGTACTGAGATTTCAAAGTTTTTGGGTACAAGCGGTGAAGATGGAGCTTTAGTACTTGCAGAGGAAGAAGGTTGTTGAGGGGAAATTTTGCGTTCAACAATTTCTTCGAGATCAGTAGTTGATTGTTGTGAGGTATCTTTTTCAATAGTACCTTCAAAAAGCACTGATGTACTTCCGATCAGTATTCTATCGGCGTTTTTTAATCGACGTTTACCAAAAGGCGAGTCATTAATTGTTACAAAGGGGTCGTTAGCCGTATTGTAGATAACAAATTTTCCATTCTCTTTGATGATTTTCAGGTGGTCAACAGTTAAAGTTTCACCCTCGAGATCTAAATCGGAGTTTTCGGATTTAGTGGATCCAATAACGATAGAGTCTTTTTCAAACGTATGGACTTTACTTTCTTTTTCAGGATTGATGGTTAGCTTGATCATACCTAACGTTTTAGCCTCCCCGACTATTACGAATTTACCCCTGAGAATTAATTGCCTCCCCAGGTGAACTTTCTAGCATAAATTTAGTGCAAGGTCAATAAAAATCATTTAAGTACATCTTTATAGGTAAATAAATATTTTATCAAGCGTTAGTTTGTTTTTTCTTGATTTTTTGAAACCCGGTTTGCGTCCAAATCCAGTAGCATGGCTTTCTTAAAATAATCAGTACAGCTCTTTGTTGAAAGAAATATAATGAGTTTTAATTTAAAGCTTTTAGAAGTTCTTGCTATTAATAAATAGAAAATAACATACCATAACTCTTATTTAATAGCATGCCACCGTTTGTTAAGTTGAGATTCACTAAGAACATACTTCATAAATCGTCCATGTTTTAAGAATCAACCTTGCTTTACGAAAATACCCATAAAAAAAATGTGCGCTTGCAATACTCATTGTCATGAGTAGCCTCCCATAACTTTCATTATTTATGTGGCGCATAGGTAAGAGATTTGGACACAAACCGGGTTTGAAGGCTTCGAGAGGTGAAGAAGGTTTGAGGAAAAGCTGGAGACTTGCCTTGCGCTGTTCTGTAGATCAACGAATCGTATATAATATACCGACCCTTTCTATTTCTGTCGGAATAGATAGGGGAGGTGAGTGATAAACCCAAAAAATAATATCGATAATACATATTCAAAATATACCGATCTGAAAAACATGCGCGAACCGAAGCTTGAATTATATTATGAAATAGTTGAAAATTGAATTAATTTAATTGACTGCTGTATTGTTGATTTTCAACGACAAGGAGCTGAAAGTGACAGCTTTTCTAAACTTATTTAAGCCCGATCCTTATCTTCCAGAGATAGAAGATAAAGAAAAAGTTGATAGTCTCTACTACTATTGGCGTATACGTATTCTCTATTCCATGCTTTTTGGGTATGCTTTTTACTATTTCACAAGAAAAAGTTTTACTTTTGCTATGCCTGGCCTCATTGAGGATCTTGGATTCACTAAAGGACAGTTAGGGATTCTCGGTACCGTCCTCTCCTTAAGCTATGGTTCGAGTAAATTTATTAGCGGTATTTTGTCCGATCGATCGAATCCCCGTTACTTTATGGCTGCAGGACTTATTTTGACCGGAATTGTCAATATCTTTTTTGGGATGGCCTCCTCTCTAACAACATTTATCGTACTATGGGCATTGAATGGCTGGTTTCAGGGGTTCGGATGGCCACCGTGCGCGCGGTTTTTAACTCACTGGTACTCTCAATCGGAAAGGGGGTCTTGGTGGTCGACATGGAATGTAGCTCATAATATTGGAGCTTTTTTAATTCCTTGGATTTCGGGATTTGCTTTGTATTATTGGGGCTGGCGTGCTGCGATGTATTTGCCGGGAGCTCTTTGTATTTTAGGGGGGCTTTTTCTGATCAACAGGCTAAGGGATACTCCGCAGTCTCTAGGATTGCCGGCTATTGAAAAGTATCGCAACGATTATCCTGCAAGTCATATTGCTGGTGAGGAAGAAAGAGAGATGAGTGCTCGCGAGGTGCTTGTCAAATATGTGTTAAAAAATCAATATATCTGGCTGTTAGCATTTGCTTCATTTTTTCTTTACACCGTTCGTGTTGGTATCATAGATTGGACAGCGCTTTTCTTGATAGAGACAAAGCAGTACACGCGCATTGGTGCTAACGGGACAGTATCACTTTTTGAGATAGGCGGGTTTTTGGGGAGTCTAGCAGCAGGCTGGTCTTCGGATTATCTTTTTGGTGCGCGTCGTGGACCAGTCAATACCATGTTCGCCTTGGGAATTTTTGGGTCTGTTCTCGGATTTTGGTTTATTCCTCCTGGCTATCAAATACTCGATTCTTGTATGCTCTTTGTTTTAGGATTTACGATTTTTGGCCCGCAGTTACTGATTGGTGTAACAGCGGCGGAAGTCTCTCACAAAAAGGCGGCAGCGACAGCTACCGGTTTTGTGGGATGGATGTCATATTTTGGTGCGGCGGTTGCTGGGTATCCTTTAGGTGCGATCACTCAAGACCTCGGTTGGAATGGCTACTTTTGGTTTTTGGCCATTTGTAGCTTTGGCGCTGTAGCGATGCTAATTCCTTTATGGAACGTCAAAGAAGGGCCTCATATGGCCTCTATTGTTCAGGAAGATGCGGAGCCTGAGTTAACGTAGATCCCTTTATATTGATAAATTTAAGGTAGTGATAATGACTGAACAACAACCTAACTGGATACCCCTGCGCACCCATTCACAATACTCAATTTTAGATGCTTCAGCTTCAGTAAAAGCAATTGCTCAATGTGCTAAAAATGATGGTATGCAAGCTGTAGCGCTTACTGATCACGGTAACCTTTTTGGTGCTGTCGATTTTTACAAAGCCTGTAAAGGTAATGATGTTAAACCCATCATTGGTTGCGATATGTATGTTGCACCAGGCTCTCGACATGATAAAAAGAGAGAAGGTCGCAGCCGAACGAGCTACAGTATAGTCTTTCTCGCTAAAAACAATACCGGTTATCATAACTTAGGGAAGCTATCATCGATTGGTTATCTTGAAGGGTTTTACTATTTTCCTCGAATTGACAGAGAGGCTATTGAACTGCACCGTGAGGGGTTGATCTGTTTAGATGGGGGACTTGCTAGTCGTATTGCCCATGAAATTCTTCATGGTACACCTGAATCCATTAAAGAACATATAGAATGGTATAAAAATTTATTTGGTGATGATTATTACTTTGAACTACAACGCCACCCCATGTCAGATGAAGACTTGCATGCTGATGGCATGTATCAAGAGTCTTGGCTTTTACAGCAGTATCAAGAGTATATTTCCAAACAAAATACTGTTAACGAAAAGCTTGTTGAACTCTCTAAAGAGTATGGAGTTGAACTTGTAGCTACTAATGACTCACACTATATCAATCGCGATGACTGGCGACCTCACGAAGTGTTGCTGAATGTGCAGTCGGGAGAACCAGTAGAGGTTTGGGAAAAAGATTCGCTGGGAAATCCAAAATTTAGGGTGTCGAATCCTAAACGTAAAACTTATCCGACACACGAATTTTACTTTAAAACATCACACGCGATGAAGCAATTGTTTCACGATATTCCACAGGCTATTGCAAATACTGCAGTCATCGCAGACCAGTGTAATGTTGAGCTCGACTTTGACAAAAAACATTATCCCGTTTTTATTCCTCCCTCCCTTGAAGGAACAGAATATACCGATGAACAACGCGCAGTCGAAGTCGAAAAATATTTACGACAGCTTTGCGATGAAGGGATTCCAAAACGTTACACTCCCGAAAGGCTCGCTAAAGTTCAAGAGGTAGTACCTGATAAAGATCCAATGCAGGTCGTACGTGAGCGTTTAGAATATGAGATGAGTATTATAGCTCCGAAAGGTATGTGCGACTACTTGCTTATTGTGTGGGACTTTATTCATTGGGCGAAGAGCGAAGGAATCCCTGTAGGTCCTGGTAGGGGATCCGGAGCGGGGTCTATTGTTTTATACCTTATCGGTATTACAGATATCGAGCCTCTACGTTTTCATTTGTTCTTCGAAAGATTTATTAATCCCGAGCGTCTATCGTATCCCGATATCGACGTCGATATATGCATGGACAGACGTGGGGATGTTATTAATTACACTCTGAATAAATACGGTAAAGAAAACGTAGCACAGATTATTACCTTCGGTACAATGAAAGCAAAGATGGCCATTAAGGATGTCGGAAGGACTTTGAGCGTTCCGTTAGCAAAGGTCAATGAAATTGCAAAACTTGTTCCCGACGATTTGGGGATCACTATCGAAAAAGCCCTGGAAAGAGATCCAGACTTTAAACGGTTCTACGACGAAGATGAAGAAGTTAAGCGTGTGATCGATATCGCTCTAATTTTAGAGGGGTCGATACGGAATACGGGGATTCATGCTGCGGGTATCATCATTAGTGGTGACCCTTTAACTCAAAATATCCCGATATGTAATGCTAAAGACTCTGAGATGCCTGTCACGCAATATTCCATGAAGCCTGTCGAGCAGGTAGGTATGCTTAAAGTTGACTTCCTTGGATTAAAAACGCTGACAGCAATACAAACGTGTGTTGACTCCATTGAGGAAAGAACAGGCGAGAGAATTGATTGGGTTGATCTAGCTCTGGATAACACCAACGCATTTAATCTTCTCAACCAAGGAAAAACTTTGGGAGTGTTCCAGTTGGAATCTGGGGGAATGCAAGATCTGGCTCGGCAGTTACACCTCGATAGGTTTGAAGAAATTATCGCTGTTGCTGCGCTATATCGTCCAGGTCCGATGGACATGATCCCTTCGTTTATTAACAGAAAGCATGGGCGTGAGCCGATCGAATATGATCATGAGTGGATGAAAGATATCCTTTCAGAAACCTATGGTATCATGGTTTATCAGGAACAGGTGATGCAGATCGCGCAGAATCTGGCTAATTATTCATTGGGGGAAGGGGATGTTCTTCGTCGAGCTATGGGTAAAAAAGACCTAAAACAGATGGAACAGCAACGTGAAAAATTCCGTCAAGGTGCACTCGAAAATGGGATTGATGATGAAAAGTCGATGATGATTTTTGATAAAATGGAAAAATTTGCTTCATACGGTTTCAATAAATCCCACGCTGCGGCTTACGGGTATGTTTCTTATGTTACGGCTTATATGAAGGCAAATTACCCTAAAGAGTGGATGGCAGCATTGCTTACTTGTGATAGTGATGATATCACCAAAGTAGCAAAGTTTATTACGGAATGTCAGGCGATGGGAATCAGTATGTTGCCACCTGATGTGAACGAGGCAGGTCAGAAATTTGTTGCAGCTCCTGAAGGGATACGTTTTGCAATGTCTGGTATCAAAGGAGTGGGTACCGGAGTCGTAGAAGCAATCATCAAAGAACGCGAAAAAAAGGGTCCTTTCAAAAGTTTTTATGATTTCTTTAAAAGAATAGATAAAAAAGCTGTTGGAAAAAAAGTGGTTGAAAACCTAGTCAATGCGGGATGTTTCGATTTTACAGGATGGTCTCGCGATCAACTTCGTGAAAGTATTGAAGTGATGTACGATGCTTCTATTAAGGAACAAAAAGATGAAGACTCTGGTGTAATGTCGCTTTTTTCTTTGATGGGAGAGACAGAGGAATCTCGCTTTAGTAAGCCTCCTACAGTGAAATCGCCAACATCTAAAAATGATATTTATCTGAAAGAAAAGGAGTTGCTCGGCTTTTTTCTAACAGGGCATCCCATGGATGCGTATCGCGATATTTTAAATCGCCTTTCCTGTGTGTCTCTTAAAAAGGTGCCGACAATGGATAATGATACCGTTTTTCGTACAGCCCTTATTGTTGAAACTGTTCAGGTGCGCGTGTCACAGAGGACACAAAAAAAGTTTGCTATTTTAACGATCAGTGACGGTATCACTCGTTATGAGCTGCCGATTTGGGCAGATATCTATGAAGAAAAAAATCACTTGCTTCATGAAAATCAACTTCTTTACGCTGTGATACATTTAGATAATAAAGACGGCGCAGATAGGTTGTCTTGCAAATGGGTCGATGATCTTACCCGTGCCGATGAAGCTATGATTGCAGAGTGTGACACTGCTTTTGATAGAGCAAAACACTCGATTGCAAGAGCTGCTAGATTAAAAGCTATGGAAAAGCCTAAGAAAGATAAACCTCAATCTGCTGAAAAGGAAAAGCCTAAAATGAATCTTCTTGCTGTGGAATTTGATGCTAATACAATTAAATTGAGTGAAATTCTTAAAATCAAAAACATTATTGCGGATCATCGCGGCACTATTCCTATTAAAATTGATTTTAATGTAGGCGACGATTCTATTGCTGCGCTCCATATAGATAGTCAGTGGGGAGTCGATAATTGCGCTTTAGTTGAGTCTAAGCTAAAAAAAATACCCAGTTATATTGGCGGTTGATTCGGTTTTATATCAATCCTCGGAGGCGAATTTTTTTAGTTGGATTGTTAGTTTGTAGTTGTCACGGCCTAGTAAACAGGATGAATTTGTTGGGGAAGTATATTCTTGGAATATTCTTCCCTATTCAGAAAATGTTTTACATTACAAATAGAGGCGTGACCATTTAATACCTATTTGTTACAATGGCCATCAGATATTAAATATTGAGGTTTCTCGGTGAAAAAAAATATTTTATTAGCTTTAATTGCTTCTCTACTTGTCACTTCCCATGATGGTAACTGTTCTGTTGCCCACAAAACAAGAAATGCCCAAAAATATGCTCAACTTGGATCTAACAATCAGATTGTTGGAATCGGAACTGCTGAAATGAGTTACCGCTCAGGTCTTAACGCCATGGAGGCTCAAGATTGGAAAAGCGCTTTCAGACATTTTGAAGCATTGCAGAGATATCATGTTGGATCTGAGTTTGTACCTGATAGCTATTACTATGCAGGGGTATCACTCTTTCAGGTTCGCGATTATGATGTAGCGAATAAGTATTTCAATCTTTACCTGAAAGAACAGAATAACCCCAAATTTTTTGAAGAAGCTATTAAGTATAAATTTTCCATTGCTGAGCTTTTAAGAGGGGGTGAACCCAGACGTCCGTTTGGTCCTAGTGGGTTACCGAGATTTCTTCCTGCAGGAGATACCGCAGTTACGATTTATGATGAAGTTATTGCTGCAGTACCCAGCCACGAGCTTGCAGCACAATCCCTCTTCTATAAAGGGTGCCTTCTCTGGAAACAGCATCATTATCGCGATTCTGTAGATGCTTTCTACATGCTTGCGCGTAGGTTTCCAAAGCATGAACTAACACCGCAGGCGTATTTAAATGTTGCAAAACTTTATCACGATCAAAGCAACTATGAATATCAAAACCCCGATATTATTTCTTTGGCAGAAATAAACTTGAAAAAATTCAGCGAAGAATTCCCTCGGGAAGAAAAACTTGCTGAAGCAGAAAAAGAAGTCATCAAGGTTAGGGAAGTTTATGCGAGAGGCTTATACGAAACGGCGCAATTTTATGAACGTACTTATAAAACTAAAGCTTCACTAATTTATTACGAAACTGCGATTCGGCAATTTCCAGGAACAGAAACAGAAAAAAAATGCCGTTCACGTTTAAGTAGTTTAGCTCCAGCTATTTTAAGAAATATTGATGAAGCGCTTCAAGCTGAAGCTATTGAGCTTCAGGATTTCGATGTCCTGGACGGTATTAATTTTGAAGATTTCGTGCCTTAAGCATATGAATGTTAGATTTTTTTTGAAAGCTGCCTTTTTATGTGTCTTCGTTTGCTCGTTAGTTTGTAGCTGCGGTTATCGTATGGGGCAGGGCTCAATCCCTAATTGTTACCAAACCATTTCCGTGCCTTATGTGGTTGGTGATGAGGATGGTAGTTTAACAGCGGCCATAGTTAGTGAGATTGAGAAAAATGGGGGCTTGGCATATTCAAATGGTGCCGGTCAACTAAAACTTACCGTAAAAATTGTCGATTTACGTGATCAAAATATAGGCTTCCGCTATGATCGGGACAGTAGGGATAGACTGACCGATTCCATTATACCTACAGAGACCAGGTTGACTGCGGCAGCAGAGATATGCTTGATTGAGTGCCTTACTGGTAAGGTGTTAATTGGGCCGTTGATTATTAGTGCCAATGTTGATTTTGATCACGATTTTTATTCGAGTAGGAATGGAATCAATATTTTCTCACTTGGGCAGTTGACAGATATAGATGCTGCTCGCGATTCAGTTAAGGTCCCGTTAAATGAAACATTAGCAAAAAAGATAGTAGAGTATATCAATGAAAGTTGGTGAACTACATCACTCAGAGAAGTCAAAAGTCTTTCCCGCTGCTCTTGAAACATTGTACGAAATGTTGAAATTTGTCAAAGAACAAGCAAGTGCTGCAGGGTTTAATAATACGGTCGTCTCTAAGATAGAGCTTGCTGCTGAAGAGGCTTTGGTAAATATCATTAGCCATGGGTACCCGGAAACTTCGGGGGATGTGAATATTATCTGTGAAAACATCAACGGTAAATCCTTAAGATTGACAATTATCGATAGTGGTGTTCCTTTTAATCCTTTGGATGCGATAAAAAGCTTTACTCCTAAGAGTATAGAATCTCCCGAAGAGCAAATCGAGCAGCAAGTTGGAGGATATGGCATATATTTTATTGTAAATATGATGGATCATGTCGACTACCAACGAGAAGATAATAAAAATATTCTAATCCTTGAAAAACACAACCCATCGGTGAATTAGCCGTTCTTAATTTTCGCTAACCACTCTTCATTTTCCTGAATGTCCTTTAACATTTTTTCAAGTGTGCGCAGTACAAGTTTTGATGTGTTGTAAACCCCTGAAGTACAAAAGGCTAGTTCTAGCTTTGGTAGGGTTTCACTGTTTAAAGCGATAAGAGTATATGTGCATGGAATTTCATTGACGATCTCTGGAACGATCCACACAACAAAATCATCGTTAATTAAAGTTATTTTCTCTTCTGTTTCGAGTACATGGAAGTATCTTGTTAATTTAGAATCATGAACATCATCATTCTGATAGTCAAGTAGTTCCATATCGTATAAGAGCTGTAGGTTAATGTCGACAACCCCTTCGGGAAGCCAAGAGCCTAAGTCTTTTATATATTTTTTATAACACACTTCTAATGCTGATATATTATCCATAACCCCTCACGAGACAAGTTCATTTGTTACGATACTTAGGTTATGCAAATTTCAGGCCAACTGTTGCGATAGGGATATTTTTCTATTTGATTGATGAGGGTATATTTAGTACTATTGAGGACTCTATAGAATACTCATAAAGTAAGGTTCTCTATTGTTAAAGCTTAAAAACCTTTGTTTTACAGCTCTCATGTTGTTGCTGGTTAACGTCTTATGTCATGTTGAGGGGGCAACGTTAGATATATCCATTGATGCAGAGTCGGCTATACTTATTAATGCTGATACTGGCGCTATTTTATACGAGAAAAATGCGCATGCAAAAATGTTTCCTGCAAGTATAACCAAAATCGCTACAGCTTTATACACTCTTCATGTTTATGGCGATAAGTTGGATACGCCCATAACGGCTGAACATGATTCGGTTGCTTGGGTTTCTAAGGAGGCAAAAAAGCGTTCAAATTATACCCTTCCTCCTCACTGGTTAGAGCCGGATGCTACCCATATGGGTATAAAAAAAGGGGAAATTCTTACCTTAGGAGACTTGATTCATGGGATGCTTATTTCCTCAGCTAATGATGCCTCTAATGTGATCGCTCACTATATTGGTGGAAGTGTTCCCAGGTTTATGGCTGAAGTGAATGCGTATTTGAAAGAATTGGGGTGTCAAAACACGAATTTTTGTAACCCACATGGTTTACATCACCCTGACCATATGACTACCGCTTATGACATGTCTCTTATAGCAAGGGAGGCAATGAAATACCCGATGTTTCGCGATGTAGTTAAAACTGTACGTTATACTAGACCTCAAACCAATAAACAGCAACCTACGACGCTTATACAAGGAAATCGTCTCCTTAGAAAAGGAAAGTTGTACTATCCAAAAGCTGTCGGGATTAAAACTGGTTGGACCTCTGACGCTAAAAACACCTTAGTTGCTGCTGCAGAGCATAAAGGGCGTACGCTCATTTCAGTGCAAATTAAGGTTAAAGAAAGAGAAAACCTATTTAAGAATGCAAAAACAATGTTTGAAGCTGCTTTTAGTCAGGCGCTTGTACAAAGGGTTCTCTTAAAAAGCGGTCCGCAAAAATATGTTTTAAAACATCCGGAAGCTTCAAAGCCAGTTAAAACATATCTAAATAAAGATATATGTGTTGATTTTTACCCTGCAGAAGAGCCTCAACTATCCTGTAAGCTACATTGGCATAAGCTTCATCCTCCAATAGCCAAAGACCAGCATGTAGCAGATCTTCAAATTGCCTCCTCTCACGGTAAAAGTGTGCAGTCGGTTCCCTTATATTCAGTTACTGATGTCAACGAGAGTTGGATATCATGGGCAAAAAATATCTTTAGTCGAGAGTCTTCTAAACCAGTAGAAAAAACTCCTTCAAAAAATGGGAAGTTATGGAAGGTTGTTGGGATGGGCGCTGCAATCCTTTTACTGTTTGGTCTACTTCTAGCGATGAGAAAACGTTAGTGATGTTTACTGTACAAATAGTTTTTTCGAATTCCGTCGTAAATCAGGGATTACTTTTGAGAAATAGCCCGTTCGAGAGTTTCAAACAGTTCGACGAACTGTTCTAATGAAAGTTGCTCTGGACGAGTGTGGGGATCCATGTTTAGTTGTTCTAGTGCATAGACTATCGTTTCTTTGGGGTAGACCCCTATCAAAGAACGTCTTAGCATTTTACGTCTCATTTGAAAGGCTGTACGTGTAAGATTGAAGAAGCGAGTTTCATCACTTACCTTAGGTGGTTGCTTTAGATCGAGGACAACAATAGCGGAATCAACTTTTGGAGCAGGGTGAAAGCTGTTTCTTTTCACTTGAAAGGCATAGTGGCAGTCAGCATAGTAGTTAAGAAAAACAGTAAATGAACTGTAGTCTGATGTTCCAGGTTTTGCGGTAAATCGTCGAGCGACTTCGTCTTGAACCATAACGACAACTTTAGAGAGTGTGTCGCGCATGGGTACAATTTTTTCAAGAATTGGCGTTGTAAGGTGGTAGGGGAGGTTGGCTACAACTTTTGCTTTTTGCTGATTTTTGAGAAGACTTTTTAGAGTGTCATGAATCGGAAAATCCATGATATCGGCTTGGCATACTTTTAGCGCGCCGGGATGTTCCGACAGTCTCGGGAGTAATCGACAAAGGTCCCTGTCTTTCTCAACCGCAATGACCGAGGCTTGACTGTTTAGAAGTTGTTCAGTAAGAGCACCAGGGCCAGGGCCAATTTCTAAGATGAGTTCACTGGGTTGGATATTAGCAACATGAATGATTTTCTTGAGAACGTTGCCATCGATAAGAAAGTTTTGTGATAAGACTTTCTTGGGGCTAACACCGTTTTCGATTAGAAAGTTTTTAAGTTCAGATGGTCTGTAAAGTGGCATAGAATTACTTAAGCGAAAAGGGTTCGAAATCGGATGGCAGCTGCATAAGTACTTCTTTTTCGTCTACTCGGAAGTGTTGACGCAGTTTGTTGAGGTAGTTTGCAGTTTCTTCGTCTAAAAATTTAGTACGGATCTGTTGAATGAGCTTATTTTCCACTTCCTCGAATGGAATTTTGCCGCCTTTCACGACATCTTCAAGGTAGAAGATTCTAAAGATTTTTGATTTCCCGTTGCGGGAAGTGTGCGCTAGTGGTTCGGTGTAAGAGTCAGCCTTCATGGTGAGAAGGACTTCTTTATACATTTCGGAGACTTCTTTTTCGTTGTGATGAAATTTGTTGGAAATGTTGATTTTTGTGTCTTTGTCAATAAGTCCAAGGGCTTTAAGCCTTTCTTTGATTTCCGTCATAGGAACGTTGTCCTCTGTGACAAGTCTATGAATCACGTTAGATACTTCAGCAGCTTTGGATTCATCAGGATTGCGTACGGAAATAATTGAGTAATCCCATTCAAAGAGACGGATATTTTCTTTGCAGTACTCTTCATATGCTTGAAGAATAGCTTGGGGGGTAACTTTTCGCATCGATTTAAGGTTGACGCGCATACTCATCATTCTTTGTAAAAGAAGGTCGCTTTGGACCATTTCATGAGCTTCATCAAAAGTCATCCCTATGCGATCAAGGTTGTGAATGATGTTTGGACCAAATAAAGTTTCCATTTCCTGGCGTACCTCTCCAGAGTTGATAGGTACTTTTAGTTCTTCAGCTTCAGCAAGAATTAACTCCTTGTCGACGAGGTCTTGAAGGGTGTATTTCCAGTTGTATCGGTAGTATTGAAACTTTGACTCTATGGAGTCGGCATATTCGGGGTACTGCTTGTAGAATGTTAAATCTAATTTTTTCATGATGTCGTAAGCTGTGATAGGTTTGCCATTGACGATTGCCATGATTCGGTTATTTACTTCAATATGTTTGGGTTGCTTAGGGGCGAAAAGAAACTGATTTTTAGGTGCTGCAGAGGCGTATGAGGTAGTTAGAATTAGAGCCGCTGAAATAGAGGAAAGTAAGATTCTTTTTAACATATTAAAATTTCCTGATAAAATATCCATTAACTTATCATACAGTGTGACCCTTTTTTTGAAAAGGTAAATGTAGGATGTGCGGAGTGCTTTTCATCTTAAACAATATTAATTGTAATAAAAAAAACTTGCCGATTTCAATAAGTTATTCATATCAATAGTTGTCTATTTTTTAAGTTACCTTTTTTTTGAGAACAACCGCATAAAAACCGTCCATTCCATCCGTAGTGGGCCAGCTTTGAAAAGGGGGAGCGGCGATCTCTAAGTCGTACGTCGTTATAAAGTGGTTAATTTGATTTTGATTTTCCTCTTGCAGCATGCTACAAGTCGCATAAACTATATATCCTTCAGGCTTAAGGTAGCTCAGTGCTTTTTCAAAGATGACTCTTTGAAGACCTACAAGTTTGGGGATGGTGTGTTCATCAAATCGCCATTTCATATCGGGGTTCCTACGTAAGGTGCCCATGCCGCTGCAGGGGGCGTCGACTAAAACCCAGTCCATTTTCTTTTTTAGGTTTTTTAGTTGTGGGGAGTTTGCTTTAATGATTTGTGCATTTTGAACCCCCGCACGTTTTAATCGCTTGCGTCCTTCGTATAATGCATTTTCTCGAATATCGTGAAGAAATAGCTGTCCTTGCTGTTGCATATGAGGCGCTATTGCTAAAGCCTTGCCACCAGCGCCGGCACAGTAGTCGAGGACTAACTGTCCAGGAGTGACTTTTACCAGTTCGGCGAGAAGTTGGCTGCCTTCATCCTGGACTTCAAAAAATCCTTTTTTAAATTCAGGTAAGCCGAAAAAGTTAATTTTTTTATTGAAAGTGATTCCAGTATTTGAAAATTTGCAGGGAGAGATGTCGTAATCATTGCTCCATTGTTTTATCAATGTGTCTCTAGAAATTTTTAACGTGTTTACGCGTATGGTAGCTGGAGCTCGCGTGTTGCTGAGTAAGCATAGTTCGCAAGCTCGCTCTTCGCCGTAAGCGTTGACAAGAGCTTCAAAAATGAGTTTTGGGAAACTGTGCCGTGTGTGGATAGGGATGTTTTCGTCAAATCTGTGTTTGTCTAAATCGACGCTTTGGATTAACTCGAGAGCTTCTGACCAGTCGTTTGGGTTTTGGGCTAAATATTCAAGTAATCCTTTCCATCGAATGATAGAGTATGCCGTATCTGCAATAAAAGCGCGATCTTTTGATCCAAGAGCCTTATTCGCTCGAAAGTAATCAGCGATGATAAGGTCTAAAGGAAGGGATTTAGAGCTATAGAGTTCTAATAGCTGTAAAAGGTGGTATTCTTTAAATGGTAACTTTTTCATAGCAGTCATTTTATTTGATTCAAGGAAAAATTACTAGAAGTTTTTAGTGTATTTATGTAAAACAAAGTTTTTAACTTTGTATAACTGATTACCCTTTTTAAATTCATGAGTGACAAGCATAAATTCTTACGATGGCTTATTTGGGGGTTGGCAATTGCCTTTTACTTCTATGAGTTTTTTTTAAGAATTATCCCAGGACTTATCGTTGATGATCTGATGAGCGCATTTCATATCAATGCTGTAATGGTCGGTACGTTGAGTGCTGGCTATCTCTATGTGTATGCTCCTATGCAAATTCCTGTTGGATTGCTCATGGATAGGTTTGGACCCAGACGTTTACTGACTTTGGGAGCCTTGATGTGTGGTGTTGGTTCTATTGTTTTTGGAGTGGCCTTCGATTTTGATCTTGCTTTTATGGGGCGAGTCATGATGGGTTTTGGGTCATCGTTTGCTTTTGTTGGGATGGTGTACATCTCTTCACAATATTTTTCAGGAAAGAAACTGACGATCCTTATAGGGATAGCGAACTCTTTTGGAATGATGGGAGCGCTTTGGGGGGAAGACACTCTTGGGTATTTTGTGGATCATTACAGCTGGCAATCGCTGTCCGTCGTACTTGGAATCTTTGGCATTATTCTCGCTATCGGTATATGGGGGTTTTGTGCGGCTTTGCCGCTTCCGAAGCGCCCTTCGAATAAAAAAGTAGATTCCTTTAGGCAGATAGGAATGAATCTATGTTTGGTGTGTAAAAATCCCCAGACATGGATTAATGCGATTGTTGCTTCTGCGATCTACGCCACAACCACGGCCTTTGCTGGATTGTGGGGAGTAAACTTTATCAAGGAAGCTTATGGTTACTCTGAAGAGAGTGCAGCGATTTCAGTCTCTTTAATTTTTCTTGGGTGGATGGTAGGTGGTCCTCTATTTGGGTATTTAGCTCATAGACGCTTTACAATGCGAGCAATTTTGATGGTAACATCCTTATGTGGAGGTATTTGTTTATCGCTTGCTATTTATGTGCTTACTCATTCTTACTATACACTTTGCTCTCTCTTTTTCCTGGTTGGGTTTTTCTCG
Organism: Chlamydiota bacterium; assembly: GCA_036164375.1. Classification (GTDB taxonomy): domain Bacteria; phylum Chlamydiota; class Chlamydiia; order Chlamydiales; family Criblamydiaceae; genus JAYZJO01. Next base: position 34,628 of record JAYZJO010000043.1, read on the forward strand.
TCGAGCCAACTTCTCAACTTTAGTTATTCAATTTTTGTGAATAAGGCTGAGGCTAAGGGGACTGCGGTTGCCTTTACTAATTTTTTGGTGATGATTGTCGGATCAGCTTTGCAGCCCTTTGTTGGTTATCTTATTGACTATCATGCAAATGGAGTTTCAACTTCGGGAATCTCTGTGGATGATTATCAGTTTGCACTTTTTTGCTTTCCACTTTCTTTCTTTTTAGCGGTATCTATTAGTGGGTTAATGAAAAAAATCGAATTAGAACATTTCAATAATTAGCCTGCTTTTGCAAATAAGTGAAAATTTTTCTTGCTACCTATAAAAGTTGCTGTTTAAAGTTAAAAAAACATTGATGAGGGAAGCATGAAGCAATTATTTCTAGCACTGTTTTTAATTACAAACATTACCGCTGCTCATTCTTATGAAGTTACGTCGGGAAGTGGTCTTCAGTTTGAAGAAATTATTCCGGCTGATAGTTACGACCCAAATAACTTGGGGACTGTAAGAGGATCCGTTCAGGAAATTTTTAAAATTCCAAAAATGACAGGAATGGGCGATGCAGTCGTCGCAGTATTCAACTCTTCAAAAGGGAAGATTTATGCGATACTGGCACCCGATTGGTACTTGAAAAATCAAAATATCGACATCAAAGAACGTCAATATCTTATTGTTGAAGGGTCTAGAGTCGATTTTAAGGATAAAATAGTTGTCATAGCATCAAGTATTCAGTATGATGATACCAAAGTAAAACTCCGTGATCGTATCACAGGTAATCCAGAGTGGAGTGAGTGGAGAAAAGGCGAAGAGATTTTCTACAAAAACTACACTTGGTAACAGTTTTGCACTTAATTATCATTTGTATTTGGAATATCCATGAAGTTTGTGTCGTCAATTGGAATGTTTTTAGGGCGTGTGTTACTAAGCCTCTATTTTGTATGGAGCGGTGTCACTAAACTCCTAACATTCCACGACCAACTTTTAAGTTTTTCTGCTGCAGGTGTCCCGGTTCCTAAACTTTTTGCGACTCTTTTTATCCTTATTCAAATTCTAGGTGGAACGTCTCTTTTCTTAGGTTACCGTTATAAGCTTGGGGCTTTTCTGATTATTTTGTCGCGGATCTGGGGAGTTATCTATTTTCACGACTTCTGGAATCTCGATGATGCAGCTGCGGACATGCAGAAAATGTATTTCTTGCAAAATCTTGCTCTGATTGGGGGACTTCTCTACGTAATTAGCACAGGAGCAGGGGCATGTGCCTACGATAGAAAAGCAAAGTCTCATGTCACTCGTGAAGAACCTAGTGAACCAGAAGTAATTGAGGATGTCGAAGTTGTTGAGATTCAGCAGTCTGTGGTTGAAATTGAATCCGCAGATTCTGAACTAAAATAAACAAAATGCTTTACTGCCTCAGAATCGTATAAAAGACTCCCACTTCTTCTTGAAGAGAAAGATTTCTTCGTAATTTACCAGAGCTTATAAGGGATTTTATAGTCTCAACGCTAATCTTGTCGCAATTGGTAAGGTTGAGCTTCTCAAGGGGAAATTTGGAGTTTACAAGAGCTATTAAAGACCTATCTGTAATTCCGCAAGATTCAAGGTTCAGCTCTTTTAAAAAAAAGTTAGAGTTTACAAGATAATCTATCGAGTCGTCAGTGATGTCTTCGCATTCGCGAAGACTAAGCTTTTCAAGGGGAAATTTGGCGTTTGCAAGGTATTTGATTGACTGATCAGTAATTTCGGGACAGCCCCCTAGGTCTAGCTCACTTAGAAGACGATCGGAGTTTACAAGAGCTAGGATCGATTGATTTGTAATTTCATCGCAATAGTCGACATGAAGCTTTGTGAGTGGACGCCCGGAGTTTACAAGAGTTTGTATGGATTTATCTGTGATTTCAGGGCAACCGCCAATATTAACCTGCTCTAGGGGGAGCTTAGATTCTGCAATCGCTATAATCGACTCATCTTCAATTTGTTCGCAACCATGAAGGTCAATCACCGTTAGTTTACGGTTAGAGTTGATAATAGCTTCGATCGATTCATGAGTGATTTCAGTGCAATCTGCAAGACCAAGCATGGTGAGTAGATGCTTAGATTCAGCGATAGCTATAACAGAGTCGTCTGTAATTCTAGAGCAAAAGTTGAGGTTTAGCTTTTTTAGTGGATGGTTAGATTTTGCAATAGCAATAACGGAGTCATCTGTAATTTCTTCGCAACCTTCAAGGTTAAGCTCTTCTAGTTTAAAGTTGGAGTTGGCAATAGCTATGATTAGCTCATCATAGATTTGGCTGCAATTTGAAAGGTTAAGCTTTGTTAGGGGAGTGTTAAAATTTTTAGGGATTAAGGGGCGATCTGAATTCAAACAACCTCTAAGATTAAGCTCTCTTAAGGGAAGGTTGGATTGAGAGATATTTAATACGGATGTGCCTGTGACTTTAGTGCAATAAGCCAGACTTAGTACTTCAAGGGGGAGGTTAGATTTTGTGAGGGATTCTACGGCTTTATCTGTAATCTTGGAGCAATAGTCAAGGTTTAGGGATGTTAGTGCATCTTCAGCGTGGGCAATCCAATCTATGGCTTCATCTGTAATTTGTTCACAATGGGCTAGATTAAGAACTTTTAGGTTGAGAGAGGACGTTGTGATAGCTTGTATGGATGCATTTGTAATTTGGCTGCAAAAACCAAGGTTTAATTCTGATAACCTATGGTTAGATTTAGTAAGAGCCTTTACGGATTCATCGGTAATGTTTGCAGATGCCTGAATGTCAAGCTTCTCTAGAAGGAGTTTAGAGTTTGCAAGATATTTGATGGATTCATCCGTTATGTCGCTGTTTCGTATGATTAAGTTTTGAATTTTAGGGCAGTTGTCTATTAAATACTTTACGTGGGAGTCGTTGAGGTTAAATCCTTCAAGATTAACTGTTTTAAGACTGTGTTTTTTCGCAAAGTCTATCGCTGACTTTATGTCGCGAAACCCAAATTCCATTAGGGGGGCACCTTCGTTTGCTCTCTTAGATAAATGCTCATCAAAATTACTTTTAAGTCTTTGGTTTGTGAATTCTTGGGTTAGTTTTATGTCATTGCCGACAACTCTATTTGAAAGTTGAGGGTTGTGGTTAGCGACATTTCTATGCCCGGTTTTAAAGTCCGTTGAAATGTTCAAGTGACTTTCCTTTGAGATACGGTTGATTTTTTCTCGTAGATTGACTCTGTCCTCGGGGATGATGTTCGATATTTTTGAAAGAATCATTGAACATTGTTTTTCATGATTTTCTTTAGGATTATTCTTTTTAATTTCTTTAAATAAATCGCGAGCTCTGGCTATTAGTTTTTCGGCTTTGATGTCGAAGTCGGCATTTTGAATGTCGAGATTGTCAATTTCTATGTTTAAATTGGATAAACTTTTGTCAATATTAATACTCATTTGAACCCCTCTATTTCCCTGTCTTTTTATATAAAATATCATGTTTTTTGTTATATAGTCAAATTTCTGTTTTTATTGTTGTTTTGGTTTTTATTAATTCTTTATAATTACAGGTTATGTTTTTTTTGTTAGATAACCCATTACATTCTTACCTGAGGCTCAAACGTGAAAGATGAGCTATTGAGATTGCTTTAAGACTTTTATTGAGCTTTCTGTATAATAGAAATTTTCAACTGCAGATAGAGTTTAGGATTATGAATATAGCCTTGTTTTTTCTTTCATTTCTGATCGTTGCTTTTGGTCAGCCCGCTTATATAGGGTGGCTAGGGGCTATTGCCGCTGCTTTTGGGTATGGAATGATTTTTAAAACTCTTTTAGAGATTCCTAAAAGAAAAAAGAAATTTTGGATGGGATCGGCCTGGTTCTTCGCTGTCCAACTTGTTCAGCTCTACTGGTTTTTATCGCATCCCTATGCTTATATTTATCCTTTTTACTTTTTTCTTTGCGCTGTCCTAGGGGCTCAATTTGGGTTAGTATGTACTTACGTTACTCGCAAAAATATCTCTTCCACTCGCGGAATTTTAGGGATTGGTTCCTTGTGGGTTCTGTTAGAATGGGTTAGATTGTTTGTTCTCTCCGGATTTTCTTTCAATCCGATAGGAATTGCATTAACCGCAAATATTTATTCACTACAGGTGGCTTCTATTGGCGGCGTCTACTTGCTCTCACTTCTTGTAATTATTACTAATCTACTAGCTTTAAATATGTGGGAAAAAAGATTCTCTTTTCAAAGTACAGCTCTTTGGGGAATAGTACTTGTGGCACCTTATATCTATGGAGTATATCATTTTCATAGTCATTCTCAAGCAGCTTCTTTTCATGCAGACTCTGAGCAACAGATGAAAGCTGTGCTAGTGCAAACAGCATTTCCTGCAGAAGAAGCTCTAGGAATCGAAAGTCAAGCGGAATTTATTGCATATGTCTTTGATGAATGGAGTCAAATTCTAAAAATTACAAAGCGGCATCTCGATAAAGAAACGGATCTTATTGTGTTACCAGAATTTGTTGTGCCCCTCGGGACCTATACTTTTGTTTATCCTTACACTTTAGTGAAAGAGGCCTTCGCAAAACACTATGGTGAAGATAGTTTGGAGTCATTGCCCCCGTTAGAACTTCCCTTTGCGCGAAAGTTTGATACAGAGATGGGGACTGAATACTTTGTCAATAACGCGTTTTGGTCACAAGCGATCGCCAATCGCTTTGATGCGCCCATACTTTTAGGGTTGGAAGATGTTGATGAACATGAAGATGGAAAAAGGAATTACTACAGCGCAGCTCTAATGTTAAAGCCGCAACAAAGTCTATCAGCTGAAGAAATTTCTGCTTCTCTTTAACCATGCCCTTTTTGTGTCGATCGCTATGAAAAAAGGGTCCTTGTTCCCATGGGTGAGTATATTCCTTTTGAATTTTTGAGAGAGATGGCTAAAGACTACGGGGTATATGGCTCTTTTACATTTGGAAAAGAAGCAAAAGTTTTGAATACAGGAAAATTTCCGATTGGCGTTTCCATCTGCTATGAAGAAACTTTTGGGGATCTTATGAGAGAGAGTCGCCAAAATGGAGCAGAAGTGCTTGTGAACCTCACTAGTGATGTGTGGTATCCCGATTCAAATCTTCCCCAACAGCATTTTGATCACGCGCGTGTCAGAACGGTAGAAGCTGGAGTGCCACTTTTGAGGTCGTGTAATACGGGGATTACATGCGCAGTGGACAGTCTAGGGCGCCTTGTCGATAGCCTCGATGAGTATGATTCTAATGCTGAGTGGCTAGCAGATTCGTTGTACGTAAAAGTTCCAACCTATCACTATCAGACTCTTTATTCTAAGTATGGAGATTGGCTAGTCATTGGCTTTTGTTTGTTCGGTTCAATCGGGCTCTTTTACCGTCGTTGATTATAAGAGAAGGATTTTCATTTTCGTCTTTCCCTTTATGGCGCCTCTTTCTAGGGGGAGGGGGTACAGGATTGAGGTCTAAGTATTCTTGTGCATCAATTGAATTCATGAAGTAAGGGGCCTTAGAATAACACTCTATTCTAATGCATATGGCAGGTAAAGTAACACTACTCACACTGCCTCCAATGGAGGAGATATTATATTTTGTGGTATTTTGACTCTGGATGATCGAAAAATGAGAATGTCCATTTTCAATCGTGACTTCAGCTGCTCTACGTAGAACATACCTCATAACCATTTCATGTGATGAAAAACCATTTGCATCAAAAGAGACTATGTAAGAGTTTTGACTGGCTGATCCCATTTCTATTTTTCTCGTAGGACAGTTCTCTTTAAGTCTTCGAGGCTATGTTCGCAGTTTGTGTTCATCGGTTTATCAAATGTTCTCCGAATAATGGCTAAAATTTTTTGTCGTTGCACTTTATTAATTTTAGTGTCCTTGAGTAGGTTGACAATTACGTTGCAGTTGGCTTCGATAACGAGATTTGAAAACGAGCAGGAATCCATCACTCTAGTAAATCCATCGAGGACGTCGATAGCCATGGGGAGGTTATATGAGTAATCGGGGATGTTTTTGTTGTGATAGAGCCATTGGTAAAAAACATTTGTATCTAAATTATTTTCGTTTTCATAAGGTGGTTTGGGTTCGAATAGGGGAACGGGTGAGCTTAAAGGAGGCTCGAATATAGAGTCTTCCGATTCATCATCGGAAGAAGGGGGGGGTGAAATCATAACTTTCATCGTCAGTTGAAGCGGGTGATAAATTAGGGTTATAGTGAGGGTTTGATGTAATATTGTTTAATGGCATTTTTTTTGTTGATGGGTAAGGTTTTAAGTTTTACAGATTATCAAGTAGTTGGTTTTGATGTCAAGTAATAAAGCACTAACTCAGCCCCTCACGTGAAAAAAAAATTAAATGTTTTTTTCTCAATTTGTTGTATGGTCATTTCTTAAAAAAAATTGTAAAGTTTACGACAGGTAATTTGTAAAGTATTTCTACTTCACTTGTAAGCAACAAGTAATACCAATCTCAATAAATAAACCTACGAGTAAGCATCATTTGTGGGGCATCTTTTGATCAATCTTTTTTCATTCATATTCAGAAATATAAATATCAAAAAGATTGTCGAATTTTGCGCCGGCATTTTATCTTTATTTGCAGATATATTTACTGGGGTTGTTTTTCCTGACTTCTGCTAATTAGTGCGGTTCTTCGATTAGAATTTCGTAACTGAAGACAAAGCAGGTTGAACTATGAGATATAAAAATTATTGATCAAGATGGGCAGGATCGCCTGCGGCGGCACGATAATAATCAGGGTGATAAATACGTTTGTATAGAATGTCTCTTTTATCAAAATTTATCAACAACCCAACTCCAAGGTCATTACATAACGTTAAAACACCAATCCAATATTATTTCCGTTAAATCTGAATGTTCCAAAAAATACCTATCCTGCAGCCGTAGGCTATCCTGCATATCTTGTTCAAAAATTTTAAATTGATCTTCATTAAATTTTAATATCTTCGCATAAGATTACGTGATTATCGAGGCACATAGATTTCCAAAAAAACTCTCATATCAAAGCTCAAAAAGGTAGCTTATTCACCTGTTTTTCGGAGAAAGTGCCTATTGAGGGGGTTTTGAGGCGTCTAACATCTTGCAGCTGTTTGTGACATTATTTATAATACATCTTGAGTTAAGACCTGAGTTTTCATTTAACTGTCAGGTTTATTCTTGTTTTTTATTGATGAAAATCAATAGGTCAACTATATTTCACTTCAGTTCTCTAAGCTAGGGGAGCTGCCTTTGGCTTAACAAAATAATTGAGACGATACATTGACAGTAAACGAACAGGCAGTTGCCAGTAAAACCCGCAAACAACGCACTTTGAAAGCTGAGGCTTCCTATTCGGGTATTGGTATACATACAGGGCAATGCGTTCATATGCAATTTGTACCTGCAGAACCAGGGACGGGTATCGTATTTCGTCGAACAGATCTTCCAGGGAGACCTGAGATTCCTGCTGCAGTAGAATATGTGGTTGATACATCCCGATGCACGACAGTTGGCATCGGCGCAACGTGTATCCACACTGTGGAACATGTTTTAGCTGCTGTGAATGCCAATAAAATTGATAATTTATATATCGATATATCAAACCTAGAACCTCCCGTTGCTAGCGGAGGCTCAGAAGAATTTATGAAAATAATCGATAAGGTTGGGGTCGTTGAGCAAGATGCAATTATTCCTATTGTTTATCTGCAATCGCCAGTTTACTACTCTGAAGGAGATATTCATTTAGTAGCTCTTCCTAGTGACACTTATCGTATTAGCTACACTTTAAGTTATCCTGACAATCCTGCATTGAAAAGCCAGTATCAATCCTTTGAAATTAATGCCGAAACTTTTATGCGAGAACTTGCGCCTTGTCGCACCTTCTCTCTTTATAGCGAAGTGTCAGCTTTGATGGATCATGGACTGATTAAAGGGGGAAGCTTAGATAATGCTGTTATCATTAAAGATGATGTCGTTTTTAGTAAAGGAGGGCTTCACTTTGACGATGAAATGGTCAGACATAAAATGTTAGATGTTGTGGGAGACCTGTCTCTTATCGGTTTCGATTTCCGCGCGCACATTATTTCGATACGATCAGGTCATTCGACAAACTTCGCCTTTGCAAAAAAAATTCTTGAAGCGATTACTACGGAGAGCAACTTATGAGCGCAACAAAGAATAACAATCTTGATATTCAGCAGATTATGGAGATACTTCCCCACAGATACCCGTTTTTGCTTGTAGATAAAATTCACTCTGTCGACACAAAAAATAATGTGATCTCTGCACAAAAAAATGTAACGATGAACGAAGAGTTTTTTCAAGGACATTTTCCTGGAGCTCCAATCATGCCGGGTGTACTCATTCTTGAAGCACTTGCCCAAGCAGGTGGTGTACTTATTTATCTGAAAGGAGGGGGTGAGTCTACAGAATACTACGCACTTCTCATGAACGTAAAAAATGCTAAATTTAGGAAACCTGTTTACCCCGGCGATGTTTTAATGTTAGACTGTGAAGGAATACATTTCAGCAGCAAAGGTGGGAAAATTAAAGGTGTTGCTACTGTTGATGGAGAGCTTGCTGTCGAAGCTGAAATGGGATTTGCTTTAGTGAAGAGAGATCAATTTTAGGAAGATGAAATCAAAAACACAAAGAGTATCATGAGTAAACAAAACATACATCCGACAGCAATCATTGAAGATGGCGCACAAATTGGTGATAATGTAACTATCGAGCCTTATGCGATTATTAAGAAAACAGTCACGCTTGAAGATGATGTTACTGTAAAATCACACGTTTACATTGACGGCAACACAACGATAGGTGAAGGGTCAACAATTTACCCATCTGCAAGTATTGGAACAAAGACGCAAGATCTAAAATTTCGCGGAGAGACAACTTATGTTAAAATCGGGAAAAATTGTGAGATTCGCGAGTTTGTTACTATCAACTCATCTTGTCAGGAAGGGTCTGTTGTCGAAGTTGGAGATAACTGTTTGATCATGGCTTATTGCCACATCGCCCATAACTGTAAAGTCGGCAATCATGTTATCATGAGTAATGGCGCAAGTCTCGCTGGTCATGTAATTGTCGAAGATCATGCAATTATCAGTGGAATGACAGGGGTTCACCAATTTGTCAATATCGGTTGTTATGCCATGGTTGGTGGGATGAGTCGCATCTCTCACGATATTCCTCCCTACACAATTTGCGGTGGTATTCCTTTTAAATATGGCGGAATTAATATTGTCGGATTGAAAAGACATCAGTTTCCAATGGAAACTCGTAAGGAATTGGCCAAAGCTTTTAGAATTATCTGCCGATCTAATTTTCGCTTTGATCAAGCTATTGAAAAATGCGAAAATGAACTCGCCAAAATCCCTGAAGTTCTACATTGGATAGACTTTTGTAAGGGCTCTAAAAGGGGGCTTATGGGACTTCAAGGGGCTATCAAGGAAAGCTTTGAAGAAGAACAGGCAGATGAAGATGAACAAGCCTTCAGAAAATCTATAGAGAAAGAACAAGAGCTTGTTACTAGTCGGTAGGTAATATTGGGATGAGATTTAAAGTTGTCACACGTCTGTGTGCCTTTGATCAATCCCAATAGAAGCTAGTACGAAGTGTCAACTGCGTGATATTCTTTGAGCAAATTTTCATTGACGTTGGTTCATTGTTTTAATTTTTAATTTCAGTCTTCTGACTGAAGGTCTAGGTATGTTTTTTAGGCAAGTATAATTTTTCTTATATTCTGTTCCCGCTCTTGGATTTGGAACATCTTGACAAAAATATACTTTATCGACAATACTATATCTCATTCTTGTTATAATGATGATTTCTTTCGATAGAAAGTAATTGATCTGTTGTATTTAATTTATAAGGATTCTAATGAAAGTTGTATTTTTTGGAACACCTCATTTTGCTGCTGAAGTTTTGGAATTTCTCTTAGAGAACGGTGTGGATGTCGTAGCTGTTGTCTCAAAGCCAGACAAAGCCAAAGGACGATCTAGTAAGTTAGTGCCCACACCTGTTAAAGAAATTGCTCAAAAAAAATCTATCCCTGTATATCAACCAGAAAAAGTGTCTGCACCTGATTTCGCTCACGTTCTACCAAACTATGATGCAGACCTTTTTGTCGTGGTTGCGTACGGTGAAATTATTAAACAACATATTTTAGATCTCCCTAAAAAAGGTTGCATCAACCTGCACGCGAGTTTACTGCCAAAATATCGAGGGGCTGCACCTATCCAACATGCGATCATCGATGGAGAGGTAGAAACAGGGGTAACAATTATCCACCTAGTCAAAAAAATGGATGCGGGTGATATGTTGGCTTCAAAAAAAGTATTGATAAACCAGGACGATACCTATGGTTCAGTATCCGATAAATTATGTTCCGCTGGATCAGAGATCCTTCTTTCTACGATAAGAGATATAGAGGCAAATCGAGATACTGCCACCCCTCAAGACGAGAAATTAGTTTCTTTTGCACCTAAAATCGAATTAGAAGACTGTGAAATTGACTGGAATCGTTCGGCATATGAGATTCATAATCTTGTAAGGGGAGTAAATCCCGCCCCGGGAGCGTGGTGTTATATAAGCTTCAGAGGTGAGGCTAAAAGATTAAAAATATTTATTACCAGCGTTGAAAAGGACATTACTCTCTCTCCTAATGAAATGCTTTATGACAAGAAAAAAGGTTTACTCATTGGTTGTGGACAAGGGACTCTATGGGTTAGAGAGTTGCAGTTGGAAGGGAAAAAAAGAATGGCATCAAGCGATTTGCTTAGGGGGGTGTCAATAGAAAATTTTAGTCTTGGAACTGAAGGATAGGTAGCTTGTATGACACTGATTGGGGTTACATCTTTGTCTCGTGCTGCTCATTCAGGGGCTTCTTTTACAGGAACTGTAGAATCTATAGTTACAAGTGTCAGTACGCTTGCTACAGAGCTTTTTCATATTATTCAAGGTGCGTATTTTTTTATTACGGGTGTCTTTGAAGTAAGTTTTGGCCTGTTTAGAAAAGATCCAATCGGTCTAAGCGTTAAAAAAGTTAAAATAATATTTGAAAAATTTACGGGTAGGCTAGCTTGTTTGTCAAAAAAAATATTTACCTACCCGGTTCTTCATGGAGCTTTGTTTTTAGGTTCAGGTGTTTGTGAAATCTTGCAAGGTTTACATTCAATAGAGGTGATTGCTTTAGGCTCAGCGCTACCTTTCATTGCTTTTGCAGGGAGTGGCTGCTTTATTTTGGGAAACATACTCATGTTAGCTCACAATATTAAAGTGTGTATTATAGCTTCAAATGTACCTGAAGACGCTTCTGAAGAAGAAATTGAAAATGCAAGAAGGGCAAAAGTCTCTGCTATTTTTGCAATTGTTTCAGCGCTTAATTACATCGCCGGAATCGCTCTTTCAATGTTTGGTGGGCCCGCAGCAATTGTTATTGTTTTGGTGGCTTTAGGGCTTGTCTTCGGTGGATTAAAAATTTTATATGACTGGTTTCAGCCTTGTGACAAGCAAAAATTGAAAAACTCCGCAATAAATTAAATGTTAAATGATGAACATATATTTATCTTTACATATTTAGTTATTTCAGTTATACTACTACTTAAAAACATTAACGGAATAGAGAAAATACAATGTCTGTCACTATAGCAAATTCAACACAGTTACTACCCGCTGTTCATGCCTGCGCAAAAGGAAGTCAGTACGTAATTGATGGCGCTAACGCCCTTAAAAACAACACAGGCGGATTTTGTAATGTTTTAAGGGTTTCAAATTATGTTTTGATGGGGTTGGAGTTCGCTGTAGGTGCTGTTAAGCCTATTACATTATCGATAATGAAAGTTACCGGTTGTATTACGGTAATTGATTTTTTTAGCGACTTGATTGAACTCGTGCACTACTGGGTTTGTGCTGAGATTTTAGATGATGTTAAAGAAGGAAAGGTTTGCAATATCCTTGGAATGATTACTCTCGGATTTGCAACTATCGGAGGGTCTTTAGCATGGTTGTCAGAGTTGGGCTTTTTTAATTTAGGTGCAATTGCTGCTTCAATGGGCTCTATACCAATATTTGGAGCTGCAGTCGGTGCTATAGCTACTGTTGGACTTGCGCCGGTTTTATGTGGTGTCGTTGCTCTTGCCTATGCTTTTTTCGCAGGCGATGCCGTGCAATCAATTATTAAAGCAACAAATAAAGAACAAAGAATTAAAGCATCGATTGATTTGGTCAGTCGTGTTGCTGATGTAGCGCTTGCAATACTCGTGGGGGTGACGTTGCTTTGCCCGGTTTCACCGGCAGTAACTATACCACTGATTGTGACGCTAGGATTGGTAGCCAAAGGTTTAGCTGTTGTAAGTTTTTTATATAAGCACTATAATAAGAAAGCTTTTGAAAGCTAGAGGGAAAATTAGTGTCACCTATGAATATGAAGGCACTATAAAAAATAACAAGGATTATGACAATGAGTACAGCCGTAAAAGTTATCCAAGCGCCCATTGAGTTTGGTAATACAGTAAAAAATAGTACAGACCTGTTTGATAAGGGATGTAAAGTTACTAACTATAGTGTAAAAACTATAGATGCCACAGCAAATTTGATTAGTGGAGCAACCTCAGCTTGGGGGCCATTAACAGCTTTAGCCAAGTCTCTATCGGGATTTTGTTCTGTCGTAAGTGCTTTTAACCTGATTAACCGACTTTTCGAGTTTTTACTTCCTGGTAAAAATGGTGATTTTTCTTGGAAGTTCTGGAAAAAAAATAAGGTGAAGCCTTTAAAGTATGAGTGGATGGATAAGTCTTGGCAGCCAGATGGGTCTAAATTGTCAAAAGATAAGCTTGACGAGTTAAAAAAGAAAGCGAGTGCGAATAGATTACAGGATGATGGATACTGGACATGGATGAAGACTGCTTCTCAAACAGGCTTGACTTTCTGTCATGCGATTGACTTTGTAAGCTTCTTTAATGCAATCGGTGCTATCGCTCTTGGAACTGCGGGTGCAGTGTTAACTACTGTTAAGAATGTCGTATATTTACCCGTTGCAATGTTGAATATTGCTGACAGTGGATATCAAATTCGTATGGCAGATCGCTACGTGTCTAATTGCACAGACAAAGTTAAAAAGTGGGCAGAATTGCGAGCGAAAGGTGCTGATGAAGTAAAAGCGCACTTTGATGATAAAATTACAGCCACAGCTGCTAAAGTTGACGCTTTAAAAGAAAAGTTAGCTTTAGATAATGTCGGCGAGCCTGAAAAAAATGCGATTAGAGCTTTCGTTGAACACAAAGAAAGAAAAATTGCCCGATGGGATCAGTACAAAGCTGAGTGTGATAGTGATGACTTCGCGAATACAGAGGGTAATGGTCAGTTACAGTTTTTCAAAGACTGTACGATTAAGATCCAAGAGTGGGGTAAAAATGCTACTATTGCTAAGTCGAATGCTTCTAAAACGAAGACAAAGTCTTGGTTGAACATTGCTAACCAGGTTGGTAAGTTTGCTCTTGGACTTATTTGTTTAGTTGGTCTTGCTACCGGCGTTGCATTTAATCCAATATTCGTTCTCGTTATCTCAATTGGTTGGTTAGCGACTCACGTATTTGGATTTAGTAAGGCTGTTTATTCTGTATATAATCCAACGCAGAAACTTCAACGGCCAAAATTAAACTATGCTGCAACTGCTGCGTAATTTTACATGTCGTTCGACGTATAGGGGTGCTTTCTTTTGCACCCCTTTTTTATTTCTTGGATTTTTTTTGCAAAAATAATCTTTAATTTTTACTGTACTCCTAATATTTCCTTAATTTCAAATGAGTGCATTTGCATTTACATAAGATGAGGGAGGGGTGGAAAGTTGGAGTATAAGTCTAGTTTACCTGTTCACGAATGGTTAGCAATCATTGCTGCTCTGTTTATGATGCTGTTTTTGGTGATGCTTAATGTATTTCATGGCTCAAATTATTTAGATTCTGAAGAAGATGTTCATTGTATTAGTAACGTAATTGTTACAGTTGAGGGCGAGGTTCAGGTTCCAGGAAATTTCAGTGTTTCAAAAGGGACTACGTTAAGGGAAATTTTTGAGTTAACAAAGCCGACAGAGTTTGCTAACACAAGACTTTTTGACGTGGATAGGGTTTTTTATGCAGATGCGCTTGTTCGGGTGCCAGTAAAGCCAGTCACAACTGTGTATGTCGAAGGGGCGGTTAAAAGCAGGGGTAAGTTGCAAGTTACATCGGGTGCAACTATTGCTGAAGTGCTGAAATTAGCAGGGGTTTTAAGGTGTGCTGACCTCTCTAATTTGGGGTGTTTACAAAGGAAGGTTATAGGGGCCGAGGTTATAAAGATAAAATATAAAAATGATGAGAAATAGTGATAATTTTTCTTGTATCAAAATTGTAGACTCTGTTATTGTCTTTATTTCATGCTTATTGATAGTTGATTAAACATCAATTCCCTCAATAACACTGAAGAGAACGTATTTCGTATGTAACTCTTCACTATGTTATTGGGTTGTCTATCCTAAGTAAGAAACTCTTATTAAATACATATTGTATGCCTCCTATAGGCGTACTCGAATTTTAGGGAAGTAAACTATGGTGCGTAAACTGCTAGGTAGAAAGCGTGGAATGACTACTATGTTTGATGACAAAGGTAACGTCATTCCTTGTACCGTGATCGAATGTGAAAAAAATATTGTAACACAGATTAAAAATAAAGAATCTGATGGATATACCGCTGTGCAATCAAGTTTTGAACTAGTGACTGCTAAAGATTCACGAAAAAAAGAAGCTCGCACAACGAAACCAATGCGTGGGCATTTTGCTAAATCAGAAGTTGAGCCGAGAAAACATCTTGTGGAATCTCGCGTTGAAAACCTTGATGGGATTGAGCTTGGTCAAGAGTTTGGTGTCGAAATGTTCGCAGCTGGTGATGTTGTCGACGTTATGGGAACATCAAAAGGAAAAGGCTTCCAAGGTGTTATGAAATTACATAATTACTCTGGTGGTCCAGCTTCACACGGTTCTAAATTCCACAGAAGAAGAGGATCCCAAGGTATGCGATCAACACCAGGTCGTTGCTTCCCAGGTGACAAACGTCCGGGACGAATGGGATTTAATCGTACCACTGTGCAAAACTTGCAAGTAGTACAGGTTATTGAAGACCAAAATATTATCATCGTACGCGGCGCTGTACCAGGGGCTACTGATGGTTTGGTATGCATCACATCGGCTGTGAAAAAAGGAACTGCAAAAGCAGCATAAGAGTAAAAATATTACATCTGTTGGAGAATAACAGTGGCAAAGCTTAAAAAGTACAATTTAGAAGGAACTGAAATCGGCGAAGTTGACATCAACGATGCGTTTGCTTCCGCTGAAATCAATGGCCAAGTTGTAAAAGACTACATTGTAGCGATTCGTGAAAACAAAAGACAATGGTCTGCGAATACAAAAGGACGTTCTGAGGTTAAACATACAACTAAAAAACCTCGACCACAAAAAGGTACAGGTGGTGCCCGACAAGGTACTCTTGTTGCTTCTCAACACCGCGGTGGTGGTGTCGTTTTTGGTCCGAAACCAAAGTTTGATCAACATGTTCGTATTAACAAAAAAGAACGTCAAGCAGTAATCCGTTTTCTAATCGGTGAAAAAGTTCGTAACGGCGATATTAGTGTTCTTGAAGATACTCTAATGGACGCACCAAAGACAAAAACAGTCGTTGAATTCATGAAAAAATGTGAACTTTCAAAGAGAGTTTTATTTTTGGGTGAATCTGGTAAAATGTCTGCAAAAACTGAAGACCTAGAAGTAACGGTAACTGTAAAGAATCCAAAACACGAAAACTTTAAGAAAAGTATTTCAAACTTGGAGAAGACAGAGTTCTCTCTAGCGCAAAATATTAACGGCTACGATGTCATGCTTGCAAATAAAATTGTCATGACTGAAGCGGCAATGAAAGAATTAGAAAATTGGCTTTGTACTGCAAAGTAGAGTATTGTAAGTAAGCTTTCCACGAGGAAAAGGATAAGATAATGAAAAAAAATCCTTACGAAATAGTGAAAAATATTCACGTGACAGAAAAATCTCGTATGTTGCAAGAGCTTAAAAACTCTGATAGCAACCCGTCTGTCCGTCGGTGTGAAGCGCCAAAGTACGTGTTTATCGTTGATAAAAAAGCGACTAAACCGGAAATCGCTAGAGCCGTCGAAGAGATTTATGACGAAAAGAATATCAAGGTTGTATCTGTAAATACAATTACTATTAAGGGTAAAGAAAGAAGAGTTCGCGGCAGAAAAGGTCGTACTTCTACTACAAAGAAAGCTGTCGTGACTTTAGAAGTCGGTGATAGCCTTGATGATGTTTAACAAATGAAAATAAAGGCACGGTAATCGAATGCTAAGAAAATATCGTCCAAATACACCAGGGACCAGACAGCTGATTCTTCCTCAACATGAGAAATTGACGAGAAGAAATAATGACAGTCGCGCGAAAGTTAAGCCGACAAAGTCTTTGCTGCTCCCGAAGAAAAGAACGAACGGCCGTAATAACCACGGTCACATTACTTGCCGTCACAGAGGTGGTGGACATAAGAAACGTTATCGTATTATTGACTTTATCCGCGATAAAGTAGATATCCCTGCAAAGGTAGCATCTATTGAATACGATCCAAACAGATCTGCATACATCGCGCTGTTAAACTACGCGGATGGTGAAAAAAGATACATTATTGCTCCAAACGGACTAAAAGTTGGTGATGTAGTACAGACAAGTGCGAAACCTCCTTACAAAGTTGGTTGCTGCATGAAACTTTGCGATATGCCTCTTGGTTCTATCGTACACAACATCGAACTTAACCCTGGTAAAGGGGGGAAACTTGTTCGTTCAGCTGGTTTATCAGCTCAGCTAATGGCTAGAAGCAACGGCTATGCAACTATTCGTATGCCTTCTGGTGAAATGCGCCTCGTTAACGAGAACTGCAGGGCAACATTTGGTCGTGTATCTAATCCAGAGCACAACCTCCGTGTTGAAGGTAAAGCAGGACGTAATCGATGGAAAGGAATTAGACCTACTGTTCGTGGTGTTGTCATGAACCCATGCGATCACCCTCATGGTGGTGGTGAAGGTAAGAGTAAGGGAAATATTCCTCAAACTCCATGGGCAAAGTTTACTCGTGGCTATCGTACTAGATCCAAGAAAAAGTCAAATAAATATATTGTTAAAGATCGAAGGAAGAAATAATCATGGGTAGATCGCTTAAAAAAGGTCCGTTTGTTGATCACCACCTTCTGAAGAAGGTCAGAGAAAAAAATGACAGTGGTGATAAAAATCCAATTAAAACTTGGTCACGACGCTCAATGATCATTCCAGAAATGATCGGCCACACATTTGAAGTGCATAATGGACGTAGGTTCATCACTGTATTTGTCACAGATAATATGGTTGGGCATCGTTTAGGAGAATTTTCACCTACGAGAACGTTTAAGTCTCACCCAGTGAAGAAATAAGGAATAGAAGATGAAACGTGCAAAAGCTACCACTAAATATGTAAGAATTAGCCCTAGAAAGGCAAGACTTGCAGCAGCTCTTATCCGTAACCAGTTTGTTGAAGATGCTGGAACACAGCTTGATTTCTGTAATATGAAAGCAGGTCGTCTATTAAAAAAGACGCTTGATAGCGCTGTTGCAAATGCTGAAACACAGCTAGATCTTCGTAAAGAAGAACTGATGGTGTTAGAAGTTCGTGTCGATGAAGGTCCGACAATGAAGCGAATTACTCCCAAAAACCGAGGGGGTCGGCACCCGATACTTAAAAGAACAAGTCACTTCACAATAGTGGTAGGAACAGAGTAAGGAATTGGTTGAATGGGACAAAAAGTTAATCCAAAAGGCTTACGTTTAATACGTAACAAGAAATGGCAGTCACGTTGGTTTGCCAACAAACAAGAATTTGGTGATCTACTAGTTGAAGATCACATGATTAGAAAATTCTTACGTAGTAAATCGGCGTGCAACAGTTCGTCAGAGATTAAAATTCGTCGTATGAGCGGAAAAATCGAAGTGACGATTTGCACTTCCAGACCCGGTCTTGTTATCGGTAAAAAAGGTATTGAAATTGAGCGTTTAAAAGCTGATCTTTCTAAATTCACAGGCAAAGAAGTATGGATCGAAGTCGAAGAAATTAAAAGACCCGATCTTGACGCTAAAATTGTTGGTGACGCTATTGCTCGACAACTCGAAAGAAGAATACCTTTCCGTAGAGCGATGAAAAAAGCAATGCAGCAAACAATGGATGCAGGTGCTTTAGGCATAAAAGTTAGTGTCTCAGGTCGACTAGGCGGAGCTGAAATTGCTCGAACAGAATGGTACATTGAGGGGAGTGTTCCTCTTCATACTATTAAAGCTGATATTGATTTTTTCAATTCTCGAGCAGAAACTACATACGGAAGTATTGGAGTGAAAGTTTGGATTTATCGTGGTGAAGATACTCACGGTAAGAAGGAGGTTTCATAACCATGGCACTAATGCCCAAAAAAACAAAACATAGAAAAAAGCAAAAAGGACAATTCCGCGGATTAAGTAAAGGTGGAAACTTCGTTCAGTTTGGTGATTACGGAATTCAAGTTCTCGAAAGAGGCTGGATTACCAACCAACAAATCGAAGCATGTCGTGTTGCTATCAACCGTTACTTTCAACGTCGTGGTAAAGTTTGGATTAAAATTTTTCCAGACAAGCCGGTGACGAAGAAGCCTGCAGAAGTACGTATGGGTAAAGGTAAAGGTGGAGTTAACGAATGGGTAGCAGTTGTGCGTCCCGGAAGAATCCTCTTTGAAGTAGGTAACGTACCGCGTGAGATGGCACAGCAAGCACTTAGACGTGCAGCTGCTAAGTTAGGACTTAAAACACGATTCGTTGAACGTGTAGAAGAAGTATAAGGTGAATGTCATGATGAAAGCAAAAGAACTTAGAGATAAGTCTGTCGAAGAACTACAAGCGATTCTTCTCGATACAAGAAAAGAGCTCTTTTCTATTCGTAATGAAGTGAAAGAGACAAAAAAGGCAGATAATCCTGAAAAAACAAAACATATGAAGAAGTTTGTTGCTCGTCTTCTCACAGTTATTCGTGAGAAATCACTAGCGGCATCTTGATTGGACTTGAGGTAGAAAATGCAGTCTGAAGGAAGAAATAAAAGAAAAACAAGAAAAGGTACAGTCGTTTCTAACAAAATGGATAAGACTGTTGTTGTTTCTGTTACTAGAGTTGTTAGACACCCAAGGTATGGTAAAGTTGTAAAACTACACAAAAAATACTATGCCCACAATGATGGTGAGCCGCTAAATATTGGCGATGAAGTAACTATCACAGAAACACGCCCGCTATCAAAGACGAAGCGTTGGAGAGTCGTTGCAGCCTAAGTGCAAATTAATAAAATAAGTCTCTCAGTGCGAGAGATAGTAAGAATTTTAATTTTGGAGTAATTTAAATATGATTCAGCAAGAATCAGAACTTGAAGTCGCTGATAACACAGGTGCAAAGAGAGTTCGTTGCTTTAAAGTCCTCGGAGGATCTAAGCGTAGATACGCCTCCGTTGGTGACATTATTGTTTGCTCAGTTCAAGCAGCTTCTCCTGATGGATCCGTTAAAAAAGGTGATGTCGTAAAGTGTGTGATTGTTAGGACGACAAAGTATATAGAAAGAAAAGATGGATCAAAATTACGATTTGACACAAATGCTTGTGTTATCATCGATGATAAACAGAATCCAAAAGGAACGCGTATTTTTGGACCGGTAGCACGTGAAGTTCGTGACGCTGGTTTCCTTAAGATCGCTTCATTAGCACCGGAGGTAGTCTAATGCCGAATAGAAATTTTAGAACTTCAGTGAAAAGAGACCGGCTTGCAAAGAAGCAGGCTGAAACAAAACGTAAGCATAGAGAACTGAGAAGTAAGAAAATCCGTAAGGGTGACACTGTTATCGCGATTGCAGGTAACTACAAAGGTCAAACTGGAACAGTTCTTTCTGTAGATTCTGATAAAGCAGTTGTTCAAGGATTAAATGTTCGTAAGAAGCATGTGAAGAAAAGTGAACAAATGCCAAATGGTGGAATCATTTCAGTTGAAAAACCTCTTCATATTTCAAACTTGAAGGTTTGTGTCGATGGCGACAAGGCAGTAAAGTTAAAAGTAAAGGCTGGAAACGATGGTGAGCGTGAGCTATACTACGTAGACGGTGATAAAGAGGTTACTTATCGTTCACTAAAGAAACATAACCCATAAGAGAGCGTAAGAGTAAAATGTCACGACTAAAAGATAGATATAATAAAGACATCAAAAAGGAACTTCTGAACAAGTTCGGGTATGACAATGTCACAAAAATACCTGGAATGCAGAAAATTGTCCTCAACATGGGGATTGCTGAGGTTACCAAAGATAAGAATGCTATTCAGGACTGCCTCAACGAAATGGCGTTAATTTCTGGTCAAAAGCCACTATTAACAAAAGCTAAGCAGTCTATATCAAACTTTAAGTTACGCCAAGGTCAGCCTTTAGGTGTTAAAGTCACACTGCGCGGTGTTAGAATGTACGATTTTATGGACCGTTTTTTCAATATTGTTTGTCCACGTATACGCGACTTTAGAGGTTTTAAACCTAAGTGTGATGGCAGAGGTAACTACAGTTTAGGTATCGATGATCATCAAATTTTCCCTGAGTTAAATCTTGATGATGTTAAGAGAACTCAAGGAATGAACATCACTTTCGTTACTAATGCAGAAAATGATGAAGAGTGTATCGAGCTCCTAAGGTTGCTCGGCTTACCATTTGAAAATTTACCGATCGTGGTAGCAGCATAGGATAGGAGAAAAATTATGGCAATGAGTGATCCAGTAGCAGACTTTCTCACAAGAGTTCGTAATGCAAGTCGAGCACAACGTCGTTATGTTGATGCAGACTGGAGTAAGCTTAAAGAAAATATCGCTGAAATCTTACAGAAGCAGGGTTTCATTGAAAATTTCTTAGTAAAGAAAGATGAAAAAGGCCGCGGCACGATTCGAGTATTCCTCAAGTATCGTGATAGCCGTATGCCTGTTATTCAAGGATTAAAAAGAATATCCAGACCCGGTTTACGTAAATATGTAAAGCATGTCGAAATTCCAGTATTTTATGGGGCATTAGGACTATCAATAGTTTCTACATCTCAAGGTGTAATGGCTGGATCAGAAGCGAAAGAGCGTAAAATCGGTGGCGAACTGTTGTGTATGGTTTGGTAATAATCTAGGAGATTGTAAATGTCACGTATTGGTAAACAACCAATTTCTCTACCAAAAGGAGTGGAGGTTACTTTTAAAGATGGTATCGTAACTGTTAAGGGACCGAAGGGTGTCTTAACACAAAAAGTACACATCAACCTCGAAATCAAGGTAGAAGAGAATGAAGTTATAGTAAGCGTCGATGAAAAGCTACCTAAAGGTAGTGCTTTCCATGGCCTTTATCGTTCATTGATAAACAACATGGTTGTCGGTGTTTCGAATGGATTTGAAAAGAAACTAGAAATGATTGGTGTCGGTTACAGAGCTGCTGTAAAAGGTAAGGACCTGGACCTCCAAGTTGGTTTCTCACATCCTACTTTACTTGCAATTCCAGAAGGGATTGATGTGAAAGTTGAAAAGAACACTCACATTAGCATTACAGGGACTGACAAACAAGTGGTCGGCCAATTTGCTGCAGATATTAGAGCTTTACGTCCACCTGAGCCATACCAAGGTAAAGGGATTAGGTACGTAGGCGAGTATGTAAGAAGAAAAGCTGGTAAGTCAGCTTCTAAATAATTAGTTAACTAATCATGTTACGAGCATAAGAGTTATGAATAGAAGTCAACATAAAGCACATAAAAAGAAAGTAGCAAGAGCGATCCGCGTGAGAAAAAAAATCCGCGGAACAAGCTTGAAGCCTCGTTTATGTGTTGTTAAATCTAATAAACACATCGAAGTCCAACTTATTAATGATGAAGAAGGGGTCACAATCGGATCGACCTCCACATTCGCAAAAGAATTCAGAAATACTGAATTCAGCAAAAAGTGTAAGAAAACAGCTTCTAAACTTGGCGAGCGAATAGCAGAAATAGCAAACGAAAGCAACATCAAAGAAGTTGTTTTCGATAGAGGTCCACATAAATACCATGGTATCCTTGCAGAGCTTGCAGCTTCTGCGAGATCAAATGGATTAAAGTTCTAGAAAGGATTAATCAATGGCTAAACATAACGAAAAACAAAAAGATAAAGTTCAAAGCGACATTACTGAAAAAGTCCTTTACATCAACAGATGTTCTAAGGTCGTGAAAGGTGGTCGTAAGTTTTCTTTTTCTGCTTTAATCCTCGTTAGCGATAGTAAAGGGCGTATCGGATACGGTTTTGCCAAAGCAAACGAATTGACTGATGCTATCAAGAAAGGTGGCGAAGCCGGTCAGAAGAATATGCGTAAGTTTCCTATGGAAGGAACTACGATACCACACGAGATTCGTGTTGAATATGACGGCGCTGTTGTCTTATTGAGACCGGTACCACGCGGTGGAGGTTTAATTGCGGGTTCTAAACTACGTGATGTTCTTGAATCGGCTGGTATTAAAGATGTGATGGCAAAAAGCTTAGGCTCCAATAACCCAATTAACCTGGTGAAAGCTACGTTTAAAGCTCTAGAAGAATTACGTAGTCGTGAATCCATTCGAGCTTCAAGAGGACTATAATCATGTTTACATTATCAAATTTAAAAGACTCAAGTAGACCTTCTAAAAATACCCGTCGCGTTGGTCGTGGAATATCTTCTGGTGCAGGTAAAACTTGTGGAAGAGGGCAGAAAGGGCAAGGAGCTCGTTCTGGTTACAAAAGACGTTACGGTTTCGAAGGTGGTCAGTTTCCTTTATATATGAAATTGCCTATTCGTGGTTTCAGTAACGTTAGATTCAGTAAGCGATTGGACTCTATTAATTTAGGTCTTATTGATAAAATGTTTGACGATGGCGAAGTTGTTAACATGGAATCACTTAGACAACATGGGTTTATCAAAGGAAAGTCTCACGGAATCAAAATTCTTGGTGACGGAGAACTTACTAAGAAAGTGAAAATTGAAGCAAATGCATTTTCTGACACAGCGAAGCAAAAGCTCCAAAAGGCGAATGTTGAATACGCTGTTGTTAAGTAATGAATTTTTTATTACACTGTACCACGTCAGAAACTAAATAGGTAAGAAGAATGCTGCAGGGATTACAAAGAGTATTACAAGTACCGGAACTTCGCTCGAAGATAACCTTTACTATTTTAATGCTATGCGTGTGTAGAATCGGGGGCTTTATACCAGTCCCCGGTATTAATGGTGAAATAGCACTGAGCTATTTTAAACAAGCGATGGGGGGAAGCCAAAACGTTTTCCAACTCGTTAACATTTTCTCGGGTGGTGCTTTCTCCCAAATGACTGTCATTGCCCTTGGTGTTGTGCCTTATATATCTGCATCGATTATATCTCAGTTGCTTGTAGCCACTTGGCCTTCATTGCAGCGTGAGATAAAAGAAAATCAAGAAGTCGGTAAAAGAAAATTAAACAAAATTATTCGTTTATTGACGCTTGCTCTTTCTTTTATACAATCGGGTCTCCTCGCTAAGTACGCCATGCAGATGAATATGAGTCGTCCTGGGATTATCACAGGAGAACTCTTGGAATTTCAGATGTTTGGCGTTCCTTTTCTATTTTACTTGATTGTTATTTCAACTATGACAACAGGTACTCTGTTTCTGATGTGGATCGGTGAGCAGATTACAGAGAAAGGGATTGGCAACGGAATGAGCTTAATCATTACATTGGGGATTTTATCCCAATTACCTTCTTCGATAGGAATGATTATTCAGCAGTTGAATCTCGACTCTCAGATGCCTGGCCAGATGAATTTCGCCAGCGTTGCAGTGTTACTCACAGTTTTTGTTTTTGTAACAATAGGAACCATATTAATTATTCAAGGGCATCGTAGAATACCCTTACAACACGCAAGACGTGTTGTCGGACGTAAAGAAGTTCAAGGGGGAAATTCATATATTCCTCTAAAAGTGAACTATGCAGGGGTTATTCCTGTTATTTTCGCCTCTTCTCTACTGATGTTTATTGCGACAATTGGAACGTTCCTTGGCACTGGAAACTGGATTGGTACAGTTGCGAGTTGGTTTAGTCCTGGATCTATGGCGTATATGACAATGTTTGTAACGTTGATCATCTTCTTTACATATTTCTGGACTGCAACACAATTTCACCCGGATCAGATAGCTTCTGATATGAAGAAAAATGGAGCATTTATTCCTGGGATAAGACAAGGAAAACCCACTCAAGAGTATCTCGAGTCAACCATGAATCGTGTTACTCTTCTAGGTGCACTATTCCTTGCCTTTATAGCAATATTACCAACCATCATAAGCCGTATGCTCGGCGTGCCACAATCGATAAGCTACTTCTTCGGAGGTACCGCATTACTTATCCTAGTGGGTGTTGTCCTAGATACTATGAAGCAAGTCGAATCACATATGATAATGAAAAAATATGACGGCTTCATGAAAAAAGGAAAAATTAGAGGAAGGTAAGAAAGTTTCAGCCTTCCTATTGAATATAAATTAATTTTGTGCTAAATTATACAAGATCTTTTTAAGAAATTTATAGGAGTTCTAGATGCCTAGAGTGATCGGTATTGATATACCAGATAGAAAACGCTTAGTTATTGCCTTAACTTACATTTATGGTGTAGGCCCTAAGCTATCAGCAGAAATAATCGAAAAATTGAACCTCGACCCTGATATGAAGTCTGCTAAATTGACTTCAGATGAAATTGCTAAATTGAATGCTACTTTACAGTCAGAGTATGTCGTTGAAGGGGACCTAAGACGAAGCGTTCAGAATGATATCAAACGTTTAATAAATATAAACTCCTACCGTGGCATGCGACACCGTAAGGGGTTACCTGTGCGTGGTCAAAGAACCAGTACGAACGCTAGAACGCGTAAGGGTAAAAAAAGAACTATTGCCAATAAGAAAAAATAATACATAGGAGTATTTGTCAGTGGCTAAACAAGTTAAAAAGAAAACTACAAAAGTTAGAAGAAAATCTCAGTCTCACATCCCGGTTGGTGTTGCACACGTTAAAGCAACTTTTAATAACACTATTGTCACCATTACTGATCCATCAGGAAAAGTTGTATCATGGTCATCAGCTGGTAAAACGAATTTTTCTGGTTCACGTAAATCCTCAGCTTTTGCTGGGACTCTTGTAGCACAAGATGCTGGAAAGCGTGCAATGGACTATGGAATGAAAGAAGTAGAAGTACACTTGAAAGGACCTGGAGCTGGCCGTGAGTCTGCTGTACGAGGGCTGCAAAGTGCTGGACTTAATATCACGTCTATCCGAGATAAGACACCTGTACCACATAACGGCTGCAGACCTAAGAAAAGACGACGTGTTTAATTTGAAAAATTTTAAAGGGTAACAAGACCATCAGGAGAAAGCACATGTCAGTAAAGTACGGCAAATTTGAATTGCCTAATAAGATCAAACTCGAAGAAAGCAGTGCGTCAAAAACATTTGGACGTTTTATTGCGGAACCTTTTGAAAGAGGCTTTGGGCATACTATCGGTAACTCGATGCGTCGAATGATGCTAACCTCTCTCGAAGCCCCTGCAATCATTTCCATTAGAATTGAAGGCGTCGAGCACGAATACAGATCTATCGATGGAATTATCGAAGATATGACCAATATCGTTCTGAATATCAAAGGTGCTTTACTAAGGAAGTTGCCAATGACAGAAGAAGCGAACTCTAAAGAACAGCGCATCCTTACCTCTGTCATTGAAGTAACGCAGCATGACCTCGATACTAACGAAGGTCAGTATGTTGTTACCCTTGGTGATATTGTCCAAGATGGAATCTTTGAGGTGGTTAATCCTGAACTACCACTATTCACTGTTACTGCTCCAACGAAACGTCAAGTTGACCTTCGTGTTGGATTTGGTCGTGGATATATTCCTTCTGAACGTCATGTTGTCCTTGATAAAACTTCTGATGAAATTCTTATCGATACCGCGTTTTCACCTGTGCGAACTGTCAGCTATCACGTTGAAAATACACGGGTCGGACAAGATACAGATTTTGATAAACTTGTTTTAGAAGTGGAAACAGACGGTCGAGTAACACCATCTGAAGCTGTAAGCTTTGCTTCACAAATCGCCCTCAAACATTTCAATGTGTTTGAAGAGCTGCAAGAGCATGTTCTCGATTACGAAGAAGAGCGTGGTGATTCAGATTCAGATTCAGATGAGTTAATTGAGAAACTCGTACTACGTATTGATGAAATTGAATTATCTGTCAGATCAACGAATTGTTTAAGTGGTGCAAACATTGAAACAATTGCTGAATTGGTTATTATTCCTGAGCGTAGAATGCTTGAATTTAGAAACTTCGGTAAAAAATCTCTTAATGAGATCAAAGCGAAGTTGCATGATATGAATATGTATCTTGGAATGGATCTGTCTAAATTTGGCATCACGATTGATAACGTAAAAGAACGTATCAAAGAACTCAGTGAGAAAAGACAAGAAATGAAAAATAAGCAAGAATTGAATACTGTTTAGTATTAATTATAGGTATAAAACATGAGACATTTAAAAAATACAGCTAAATTAGGAAGGACATCTTCTCATAAGCGCTGTATGATCGCAAATTTACTTAAGTCTTTGATTAACAACGAAAGTGTTGAAACTACCGTTGAGAAGGCTAAAGAATTGCGCCGTCATGCTGATAAAATGATTACCCTCGCAAAAAAAAATGACCTAGCAGCAAAACGTAAAGCTATTGCTAAGCTGATGGTTAGATTTAACAAACTAACTTCAAAAGAAGCTCGTCAGGCACGTGAAGGTATCACACATAAGTATAATGACGACCGCAGAGTTATCGAAAAACTCTTTGGTGAACTCGGAACACGTTTTATGAGTCGAAATGGTGGATATACACGTATTATTAAAAGCTCTAATCGAGTCGGCGATAATGCAAGAACGTGTATTATTGAGTTTCTTCCCGAATAGTTTT
Organism: Chlamydiota bacterium; assembly: GCA_036164375.1. Classification (GTDB taxonomy): domain Bacteria; phylum Chlamydiota; class Chlamydiia; order Chlamydiales; family Criblamydiaceae; genus JAYZJO01. The sequence continues at coordinate 61,724 of JAYZJO010000043.1, forward strand.
AATTCAAGCCCTGACAATATGACCTTTTGTTAGGGCTTGAGGCCTCTCTTTCTACATCAATGCACTCTGATTATTTTTATCGATGCGCTCTTTTTCTTTACAATCCATGCCTAACTACATTATGATGCTGATTCAACACGGTAAATGTAGGAGTATGTGATGACTTGTAATATTGCAATTAATGGTTTTGGAAGAATTGGAAGACTAGTTTTTAGAAATGCTATTCTAAGAGATGATGTAAAAATACTGGCAATCAATGACCTTGTTCCTGCAGATAACTTGGCCTATTTACTTAAGTACGATTCCACACATGGCCGTTTCCCTGGCGAAATCACTTCAGATGCTAACTCAATCACCGTGAATGGAAAAAAAGTTAACGTTTATTCAGAAAGAGATCCGAGCAATTTGCCATGGGGTAAGTTAGGTGTCGATTATGTAGTAGAGTCTACAGGTCTTTTTAAGACTCCAGAAGAGTGTAACAAACATATCGAGGCCGGTGCAAAAAGGGTAGTCATTAGTGCACCGGGAAAAGGAGACGTTCCAACGTTTGTTATGGGGGTTAATCATGATACCTATGATCCACTGAAACACACGATTATTTCCAATGCATCATGCACAACAAACTGCCTGGCTCCTATCACTAAAGTTTTGTTGGATAATTTTGGTATCGAAGAAGGGTTAATGACAACAGTCCACGCTGTGACATCAACACAACCCACAGTGGATGGGCCTTCTAAAAAGGATTGGAGGGGAGGACGCAGTGCCTCACAAAATATTATTCCTGCGTCAACTGGCGCAGCGAAAGCCGTTTCTTTATGCATCCCTGAAGTTAAAGGGAAGTTAACAGGGATGGCCTTAAGAGTTCCCACAGCCGATGTGTCTGTGGTAGATTTAACAGTTCGTTTGTCTAAAGACACGACATTAGAAGAAATTTGCAAGGCTATGAAAGCAAGTGCAGAAGGTTCCATGAAAGGCGTTCTTGCATATTGTGATGAAGAAGTCGTTTCTACTGATTTTATCAGTGACACGCATTCTTCAATTTTTGATAAGCTAGCGTGTATTGCCCTGAATAACCGTTTCTTTAAGCTTTTGGCTTGGTACGATAATGAAATGGGCTATTCTTGTCGTGTTGTAGACTTACTTGTCTATATGGCATCAAAAGAGCGAACCTTAGCAATGCATTAAGCATACTGAATTAATGCTCTACAAGATGAACAACAATGCTCATCGATATAGTTGAGGAGTTTGAAGTGGAAAACAGTGTTAAGAATGAAAATCTCCAGCTAAATTTGTTGCGTTGGGTAGAGCGCTTATATAAAACTTGTAAAATGGAAGTAAATCTGTGGATTTCACACGCCAACCACTTATTGAAAGTGTTATTACCGCAAAGGAAGGATGTAAACTTGTTGTCCGAAGTAGTAAAGGTACAGGACAAGAAGAGTACTTCGTAGATGCTGTTGAAGTTGTCTCTTTTGGCAACTCATTTTTCTTCCGGTCTCAGGAAAAACCAAAATCATTTTTGGTGCCTGCAACCGATTATGAAATACTTGAAGTACGAGAAGCTCGTATGGTTCTCAAAAACGTCGGTGTTGATAGGTCAATTAAAATTGCAGGAGGCAAAGAACAACCTCAAAAGCAAGGGAAAAGTCAACCCGAAAAAGAAGTGAAAGAGGAACAAACCTCGAGACAAACGGAAAGAAAACGCGATCGTCGCCGAAGTTTTCGTAGAAGAAAACGTGGGGATGAGGGACAGGAGCAAAACACTCCAGTAGAAACGAACTTGATTCCTCCACCACCAATGAGTGAAAAAGCTGTAGAGGCTCCCGAGCCACAAGTCAGTGAAAAACCTGTTAGGTTGGAAGGAGTAGACTTACCAACATCAGGACCAGGTTCATTATTACCTCCGCCGCCAAATTTGATTTCAGATACGATCGAAAAGTACAAAGATAACAAGCTTTTTGAAGGTGTTTTCTTGAAACAAGAACGCAAGGTAGAGCCTGTTGAAGAACATGCAGAGGAAGAAAAAGTAGAAGTACCAAATGAAGACCCCTCACCATCAGAAGTTGAAGATGAGAAGCCTGAATTAGAAGTCGCGGATTTATTCTATATGAATCCAGAGGAGTCTTTTCAGGGACGGACTAACATGTTTTTTCAAGAAGCTAGTCAAGAGCCTGAAACCGCTAATGAGGTGGTTGAGGAAGTAAAGGAAGAAGCTCCAGCAGAAGATATTCAAGAACCTGTTTCTGAATCTGAAGAAGAAACAAAACGTTGTTGTGATACATCTGAGGTTGAAGTTTCTCCCTCTGATGCAAAAGAGTAATTCCGCTTCTAAGTAATTGATACTATCGTCAACACACCCAATTTTGGGGTGTTGACGATGGTTTCATTCATTCAAATGTTTCAATGATGAAAGATTCTAAAAGTAGTTTATCGGCAAATTTTTGTGTTTTTGAATTTTTTACGCCGCAAGGTATCTTTTAGTAGGGAAGTTACTTTGTCTACTTATATCGTTCTTATCGTTATATCGTTTCATCGTTGAAGTTCTGTAAATGTGTCTCTCCGCCCTTTGCTAAGGATTGCATTTTGTGTATTCCTTGGTTAGATCGAGGAATTTGTACTCTTAATATTTAGTTTAGGCATTTCAACGATGAAACGATATAACGATATTAACGATACGATCCGTAGTTTCTTGGCAAATATTTGTGATTTTGTCATTTTTACGCCTCAAGGTATCTTTTAGTAGGGAAGTTACTTTGTCTACTTATATCGTTCTTATCGTTATATCGTTTCATCGTTTCATCGTTGAAGTTCTGTAAATGTGTCTCTCCGCCCTTTGCTAAGGATTGCATTTTGTGTATTCCTTGGTTAGATCGAGGAATTCGTACTCTTAACATTTAGTTTAGGCATTTCAACGATGAAACGATATAACGATAATAACGATACGATCCGTAGTTTCTTGGCAAATATTTGTGGTTTTGAAATTTTTACGCCGCAAGATATCTTTTAGTAGGGAAGTTTCTTTGTCTACTTATATCGTTCTTATCGTTATATCGTTTCATCGTTGAAGTTCTGTAAATGTGTCTCTCCGCCCTTTGCTAAGGATTGCATTTTGCGTATTCCTTGATTAGATCGTGGAATTCGTACCTTGCTAACATTTAGTTGTTTATAGTTGTGAAAAAAAAATAAGCCGTGTTAGTTTGATAACAATTTATTATTTTTAATTTTAGGAGAAATTGTATGTACTTAACGAACTTTGAAAAAAAAAGCTGGAATGATACCCTTGAGATGCTTTTCAAAATGCCGATGAAAGATAATAACGACGAGAGCATCATTGAAGCCTTTGTAAGGGAGTCGCTTGATACTAGAGTTGATAAGATTTCAATTCCCTTCTTTTTAGAAAATTATTCCATTTATGATCACATTTCAGAGGAAGAATTATTTACAAAATTTCAGAATGATCCTTCTTTTGTAAGAAGAGTCAGAGTATTTTTACCTACTGAGGTCATCAAAGCATACCAGGAGGATATCGCTAATAAAATTGCGAGGATGGCTAATGGCCAATTTGAATACTATTTGTATCAAGAAGCGTATAACGGAAATAATGGGCAAATAAAATCTTTTCATTTTGATGTCCATATTCCTATAAATTTCACTCCGGATAAGAACCCTGTAAGTATTGAGGTTTCAATAAATGATATAGATCATTACGTAGATCTGGATGATAATTCATGTTGTCATATTTTATAGTTGGGTAACAGAGAGAGTTCCTAGCAAGCCTTAGTTTTTATTTAATGAATATGCAAGACTCTATTATTTTAACATTTGTTCTGACATAATAAATTCTGAAAAATTTTTATATCGAGTTAATGGGTATATGATGAATGATGAGCAGTTGAAAGAAGTGTTGCAAAAGCGATTTGGTTTTCCTGATTTTAGACCAGGGCAGCTAAAGGCGATTCGGAGCTTATTAGAGGATCGTAGGTTGTTGTGTGTACATCCAACGGGCTTTGGTAAGTCTTTATTATATCAACTGCCATCTACTGTTTTGCCCGGGATTACTGTGGTGATTTCCCCTCTTCTTGCTCTTATGCGCGATCAGTTACACCATCTCAACACACGCTTTGGAATTCCTGCGGCTTCTGTCAATAGTGACCAAACGGAAGAGGAGAATAGAGCAGCATGCATGCAAGCAATACAGAATCGGTTAAAGGTTCTCTTTATCGCACCTGAGCAGCTAGATAATATCGATAGATTTAACTTTCTTCTCGGCCTTAATGTTAGTTTGCTCGTCGTTGATGAAGCTCACTGCATATCGACTTGGGGACATGACTTTAGGCCTAGCTATCGTCAAATTGTCAACTATGTAAAAGCTGTACAAGAAAAAAATGCAGAAACGCGTGTTCTTGGATTGTCAGCTACTGTCGATTATAATACAGAAGAAGATATTGTAGAACAGCTTGGATCGCCATCTCAGCCACTCAAAGTTATTCGAGAGAGCATGGATAGACCAAATATTAGCCTATCCGTTTTTCAGTTAACGTCAATTGAGAGTAAACTGTCAGCTTGTAAACAGTTGGTAGATCAGTTAGAAGGCTGTGGTATTATCTATTGTGCCACTCGAGAAAATACAGAAATAGTAGCCGGTTACCTTGTACAAAATGGAGTGAATGCAAAAGCATACCACGCAGGATTTCATCCGGATATGAAAAGAGAGTTACAGAAAGGGTTTATAGGCGATCAATATAAAGTCCTAACAGCGACCAATGCTTTAGGAATGGGGATAGATAAAGCTAACCTTCGTTTTATCATTCACTTTGACTTTCCAGGTTCTATTACAGCTTATTATCAGGAAGTGGGAAGATGTGGTCGCGATGGACTACCTGCACAGGGAATATTACTTTATGACAAAGCAGATGTCAGGGTGCAAAAATATTTTATCGAGTCCTCACAGCCATCGGAAACTGACTTTGAAAAAGTTATGAGGGCGATATCAGAGGCAGAAATTCCTTTGAAATTGATGTCCATTAAAGCTTACACAGGTTTACACCCAACGCGCGTTCAAGTGGTTGTTTCGGAACTTATTGAGCAGGAATTTATTGAAAAAGTCAAAGAAGGGGGAGCGCAAGTTTATATTGAAACAGGTAAGCAAGGAACACCCAACCTTCAACGGTACCTTACGCAGCATCAGGTAAAGATACGAGAGCTTGAGAATATGATGTACTATGCATCCCAATCTAAAAGATGCTATATGGTTATTCTTAGAAAAGCGCTGGGTGATAAAATAACAGAACCTTGTGGACATTGTTCATTTTGCACTAAATTAAAGTTGAAAATTTCGGATTCTCCTAACGATACAACTTTGATTTCAGACTGGCTTTCAGGTAGAGTTGTAGAAATTCCTGCATCTAAAATAGCCAAACTCTCAGAAGGTGTTGCTCTATCGGACGTCAAACTAAGAACACCGATGATCGTCAATTTTTTTCGGAATCGAGCAAATTCTTCATCACAAAATTTAGGAATAGATAATGAACTCATTCAACTTCTAAAAAGGGAAGCAGAGAAAATTCATGCGAGCAGAAAAATTTCAGCTATTGTTCCTATTCCTTCACGTACATGGGGAGCTAGTTTATCTGTAGCAAAAATTCTTGCTGAGCACCTAGGGGTGAAAGTTATTGGAGACCTTCTCTATTGGAAAAGTATTCCAGAGCATAGGCAAGGGGAATTGCTTAATAACGATCAACGGAAACTTAATGTCTCCTCAAAAATGGGTGTAAACAATAACATCAATGTATTACGTGGACATATTCTTCTTTTTGATGATTATATCGGTTCTGGATTCACGATGAGGGAAGCTTCACGTGTTCTTCATCAAGCATTTTCAGAGGACTCTATCAAAACAATACCTTTTACAATTGCACAGGTTCGTTGGAAACTTGGTAGCCCGGGAATGATCTAGTTTTTTCTCTTGATAATATTGGCAGATGTTTCTAAATACAAACTATTGATGGGATCCTCGGATGATTGCGCTTGTCATGTAACTATTTATTAAATCAGGTGATAAATTTCTAAACCCATAATAAATATAGTAAATAGCATTAACAGTGTTAAGCTAATTCTCCCGCCAGGAAGCGAAAAGCTCGACTCTTTATTCAAGTGATATTTTCCGATCCAGAACATGCTTATAGGAATAATCCCATTTAATATAGATTCTCCAATACCACCAGCGATGCCAATCGCTTGGATGAAAATTCCTGGATTGTATGTAGCAAATAGTAAGGGGGGCACGAAAACTAGCAAACATAATACGATCCTTCTGAAGCCGCTTCTTTTTATACCCAATCCATCACCTAAAAAATCAACCATAGATAAAGATACACCTAGTAGGGATGTGATAATAGCAAAAATAGCAAACGAACCACCGAAAACACCGATCCATGGATTATGAGTGATGGATGCAAGGATGTCATAGCTCCTTAGGTTATTATCCACAGCAAATGCTAGATTTTCAGCTGAAATTGAGCCCATAACGACCCACTGCCATAGGGTGTACACTACAAACGGAATCGTCGTCCCGATAATGATTGCAAGACGTAGTTTTTTTGCGTCGCGTTTCATGTATGTCGATAAGGTAGGAATAATATTATGGTATCCATAAGCGCTGAATAGGGTGGGAGCAGCAAAAATCCAGAGTCTCCAGTCAGCCTTACCGAGGTTGCTACTTTCGACAGTTTGACTTCCAGTTCCAATTAATAGGGCGTACGAAGTTCCAAGGGCAAGCACGAATAGCCAATTGATGTGGCTGACTAGCTTTGTGCCCCAAAGGACCATAAGGCCAAAGGCAAACGTAAAGATACAGTTACTTGCATAAGTATTGAGGTTAAAACCCATCGAAAACTCAAGGAGTTTACTAAAGAGAGCTGAACCCTCATCGATGTAGGAAACTAATAAACAGTAGTATAAGAAAAGAAAGGTTACGCCTGCAATCATTTCACCACTTTTCCCTAAAAATGTTTTAGTGATACTTAAAACATTAGCTCCATCGGGTAGCCAAAGGGTAGTCTCTAAAAATAAAAGGCCTGTAACCATCATAAATAGCCAGCAGATAAATCCACTTATGACAGAAGGATAAAATCCAGCAATACTGGTAACAAAAGGGAGGGCGAGCATTCCCGCTCCGATACACGTGCCCGAGATTAAAAAAATGGCACTTAAGAGAGATTGGTCCGATTCCTCTTTTTCGTAAAAAGAATCTTTAATTTCAGTCATGGTAAATTATGGGGATTATGAATTTTGAATTTGTTTATTTTTTTCGGATTTAAGTTCATCAATTCTTTCATTGATGCGATCGATCATATGGTTATAGCTTTCGATTTTTTTAAGCATTTGACTATATTTTTCCCAGTCGTTCATCATCACTCTATAACTTTCGGTTTTTAGTTCTATTGCTTTCGACTGCAGTGTTTTTTTATCGTTTTTCAGTAAGTTTATTTCTTGTTCGATTGCTGAAACTCGATCGTTTTCCGGTGTATTGGAATATATCCAAGATGAAGATATTAACATGAAAATTGAAAAAATAATAGATAAAGTTTTCATTTTAACTCTTATGGCTTGTTGACCGGCATCATAGCTCATGAAGTATATTATGGGTATCATTTCATTGTAAAAAATCTATTTTTTTAGTCGTCTATTCGTTATCCTACGATAAATCATTTGGATGAAAGTATATGGAATATTCGCATTACAAAAATTTTTACGCCCAATCGTTAGCAACACTCACAGATTTTTATCAGCTAACAATGTCTTATGCCTATTGGAAGAGCGGTCTCGACAAGAAAAAAGCAGTATGCCACCTTTTTTTTAGGACTCTTCCATTTAAAGGGGGATATGCGATTGCTGCCGGATTGGAAAATGTCATTGAATTTTTGAAGAATTTCCAATTTGATTCAACAGATATAGAATTTTTATCTACTCTTCAAGGAGCTAATGGAGAAAGGCTTTTTTGTGATAGTTTTTTTGACTACCTTAAAAGTATGAAATTTTCCTGCGATGTCGATGCTGTACCCGAAGGAACTGTAGTCTTCCCCTATGAGCCAATCTTGCGTATTGAAGGGCCTCTCATCCAGTGTCAAATCCTTGAAACAGCCTTTTTGAATCTCATAAATTTCTCTACTCTGATTGCAACAAAAGCATCGCGTCTTTGTCTTGCTGCTAAAGGAGACCCAATACTGGAGTTTGGTTTGCGCCGTGCGCAAGGAATCGATGGTGCGTTGACGGCAAGTCGCTCTGCTTATATTGGAGGCTGTGACTCAACTTCCAATGTGCTCGCAGGGAAGATGTTTGGGATCCCCGTACGAGGAACTCACTCTCACAGTTGGGTGATGGTTTTTGATGATGAAATGGAGTCTTTTGAAACGTACGCGAAACACTTGCCACATAACTGCGTCTTCCTTGTTGATACATATAATACGATGGAGGGAGTTAAAAAAGCCATTAAAGTAGGTAAGCGTTTGCGAGATAGAGGTTATGAATTGTTAGGAATTCGCCTCGACTCCGGGGATCTTGCTTATTTAAGTATCGAGAGTCGTAAACTCCTCGATGAAGCAGGGTTTCCCGACGCTCACATCGTTGCTAGTAACGAGCTTGATGAATCGGTTATTAGTGAACTGAAAAAGCAAGGAGCTACAATTGCCATCTGGGGTGTTGGAACAAATTTGGTGACAGCAAAAGAGCAGCCCGCACTCGATGGTGTGTACAAGTTGTCGGCAATATGTGATGAAGGAGAGCCTTGGAAGTATAAATTGAAGCTTTCAGAACAGATGAAAAAAGTATCAAATCCTGGAATTCATCAAGTGAGGCGCTATCGTGATGACAACGGCAATGTTGGTGACGCTATCTATGATATCCATACGAGTATAGATGAAGGTTGCTCTATTGTTCATCCCTTTGACCCAACACACACAAAAAAATTTACAGGCGATTTAGAGTACCAAGATCTTCTTGTACCAATTTTTCGTGAAGGGGTTTGTGTTTATGACTTGCCTACCCTTGAAGAAATACGTCAAAGAACGAAAGATGAACTCTCTAATTTTTCTGTAGGAGTGAAACGGTTCCTCAACCCTCACCAATATCCCGTGGGATTAGAACAGTCTCTTTATAACCTGAAAATTGAGCTGGTAAAAAATATTAGATGTAAATCGGGACACGATTTTATTGTTCCAGAACACTCAAAAGGTTAATAAATGAAAGCATTACTCATCGTCGATATGCAAAACGATTTCCTTCCGGGTGGGGCTCTTGCTGTCAATGAAGGCGATCAGATTATTCCTACCATCAATCATCTGATCGAATCGGGATTTGATCTAGTTGTGGCAAGTAAAGACTGGCATCCGGAGAGTCATAGTAGCTTTGCATCTACTCACGCGAAAGCTGTTGGAACCTGTATAACTTTAGGGAATCTAGAGCAAATGCTTTGGCCAAATCATTGTGTACAAGGAACTAAAGGGGCGGATCTATCCTCCGAACTTAACGTTGATGCTATAGATTTCATTGTACATAAAGGCATTGACGAGGGCATCGATAGTTATAGCGCTTTTTTTGATAATGGTCATGTTAAGTCCACGGGTCTCACAGAACAACTCAAAAGGTATGGCGTAGACACAGTTTATGTGGTGGGAGTAGCAACAGATTACTGCGTGAAGTATTCTGTCTTAGACTCTATTAAAGAAGGGTTTACCACTTACCTAGTTTTAAATGCTTGCAAAGGAGTGAACTTAAAGCCTAATGATTCCCTCGATGCCATTAAGGAAATGCAAGCAGCAGGTGCAATAGTCATAGAGACTAGTAACACATATCTAAAGTAAGGTAAAGGTAGTAAGAAAGAAAAATTCCGAAGATCGCAATGAGGGCGCTTAACCATACCGGTACATGGAAATATCCGATTTTGAGTTCAAAGGGGATAATTAATCTAAATAGGTGAGCACTAGCTAGAAAAGCAAGCACGCAAATTGAGGCCACGATAGCGAAGTAACCCATAGTTTTCTCCTTGGTATAGAGCGTGATTTAAATTTTACTTCTTAATATTATTTTAAATGTTTTGGTGTCAAATATTTTTTATATACTGGGGTTGGTATAACAACCTTGGCATCATAAAGCCTCTTTGTTAGTATTACTGTATTCAACCGAAACACGAGGAAGATCCATGCGATTCAAATTAGTAATCACAACCTTAGCAGCGCTACTTGTATGTGGAGCATCTTACGCTGAAAAAGTGTCAAATGAAGAGACTACTAAAAAAGAGCCTTTAAAAGAAAAAACTATCGAGACAATGCATACGGTAGATATTAACGGTCAGGCAGTGTCCTATAAGGCGATTGCGGGAACTTTAGTGTTGAAAGATGAGAAAGATAAAGAAAAAGATAAGGGCAGTTTTTTTTATGTTGCCTACATCAAGGAAGGAGAAAAAGATCTTTCTTCCAGACCGATCACTTACTGCTTTAATGGGGGACCAGGGTCTGCTGCTATTTGGTTACATTTAGGTGCATTTGGGCCTAGAAAAGTAGAGCTATCCGATAATCAGAGAATCTCTCCACCTTACAACTTAGAAGATAACAAGTACTCAATTTTAGATGTTACAGATCTCGTCTTTATTGATCCCATTTCTACGGGGTATAGTAAGCCGGCGACAGGCGAAGATCCAAAGCAGTTTCACGGTGTCGATGAAGATATTAAATCAGTAGCTGAATTTGTCCGTATGTTTACAACAAAGTTTCAGCGATGGGAGTCTCCTAAATTTATAGCAGGGGAGAGTTATGGGACAACACGTGCGGTTGGGTTAGCCGCAGAACTTCATGATGAGTACTTTATGTACATCAATGGAATTGTCCTTGTCTCGTCGGTATTGGACTTTCAAACGATTGGAAATGTAGATAACGGAAATGATTTACCTTACATTCTTATGCTTCCTACTTATTCTGCAGCTGCTTTTTATCAAGATAAACTAGATCGCGATTTACAGAAAAACTTTCAGAAAACAATTCGAGAGGCTAAAGATTTTGCAATTAACGAGTATTCGCTTGCTCTTTTAAAAGGAGACTCTCTTGATAGAGAGGAGCGAGATCGAATGATCGCTAAACTTCACTATTATACAGGGCTTCCAAAGGCTTATCTTGATGATGCTAATTTAAGAGTAGGTCCTTTCCAGTTTCGCAAGGAGTTGTTAAGTAACGAAAAACGCATCATAGGCCGGTTCGATAGTAGGTATAAAGGGTATATGACAAATCCACTAGCTGAGTATGCTACAGGTGACCCAAGTGCAGAGGCAGTTTTTGGAATGTTCACAGCAACTTTTAACCATTATATTCAATCAGAATTGGAGTGGAAAGAATCTTCGAGGTATAGTGTTTTGACGAATGTATTTCCATGGAATTTTGGAAAAGCTACAAATGAATACTTAAACTTGTCCAAAAGTTTAAGTCAGGTAATGTCAAACAATCCACAAATCCATGTGATGGTTGCAAATGGTTATTATGATTTGGCAACACCATTTTTTGCTACGGAGTATACTTTTAATCATTTGAATATTGATAAGAGCCTACGAAAAAATATTACTATGACATATTATGAGGCGGGTCATATGATGTATATTCATCAACCTTCTCTTGTGAAGTTGAATGATGATATTAGAGTTTTTATAAAAAGCTCATTACCAAAAAAGTAAAAGAAAGAGAATGGTAGATTTCGAATAAATGTATTAATTAGGTTTACGTATGTCATCACTTACACAATTTTTTAATAGTATAGCAAATAATTGCCGCAATCATGTCATGACTCCTGAAGAGCTCCGGAGTAGGAAAAGGGTATCAGATCGTTGTTTACTTATCAAAATTGCCGCCGTGGCAGGCCTTGTATCTTCAGTGGCATTGGGCATTTTTACCTGTTTTTTCTTTGGCCCAATAGTTGCGACACTTTTAGTACTTACTTGTACAGTAACAAGTATTGTCTGTTATGATGTTTACGTGGTTGCTGATAATGTGAAAGCTGTGATTGACTCTTGCTTCGAAGAAATGCGCTTAAATATGATTAGTCATGAAAGGGATCAGGTTAACTACCTTTTGCGAAAAACAATTCTCACTGGATTGATTTTTAGAATGGTCTCTAACTGAATAAATTTGAAAATCGCCGGCTAATTTTTTCTGAGGCGTTAGATAAAAATCTATTTTCTTTAGGGTAACTTACAGTTTGATGAATTTTCTCTTTTTCTCCTATACATATCCATTTTAATAGATCGTACTCGAAATTATTGGGGATATGAATTTTCAGCTTGTTTAATCCAAAATGAATAGCTGGAGCATCAAACTGATCAAAGGGTAATGAAAAGGGTGTTACTAATGAATTTTTTTTCACAGTGAGACATCTTTCTTTGTCTAGATGGACAGTATAATCATACTTATTTGTTCTAAGGAGAACTTTGCCAGTTTCTACAAAGCACCCTTTTTTTTGGTCATAGTAGCGATTTTTACAAAAAAGATTGTCGATAACTTTACAAATATTTTCCCAGCCAGACTCTCTAAAATTAAGTTCGATTCCTGGGATGCAAAATTTTTTATAGTATGCTCGCCCTTCAGCTCGTTTTAAGTTTTCGGAAAAAAGGTTAACGATGTATTCATCAGAAATAGAAAAAATATCGAAAGAACTTAGAGACATTTAAGAACACCTTCGGAAGATATATACTAGTATTTGTCTAGCAGGAAGGGGGATTATTTGTCTAAGGCTTATATTTTTAGAGTTTTACTGACAATTTCTTTCAGGTCTTGTTCATTAGAGGCCATAGGTATTTTTGTTTTTTTAAAAAAATCTATTGGTTTGTCGGTAATGACGTTGCGACTCTCGACAGTGGCGCCTTTTTCTTTAATGATTTTTTCAAATAGTGTTTGAGCTTCGGATGAGGTTATTTCAGAACCTTTTGGGACAGCGACGGCAAAAAATATTGTTTCTTTACCATAGTTGATTTCATAAGTAATTGCATCTGAGTTCAACATAACGGCTTTCCTCTATTATCAGTGAATTGTAAGTGTATCACAAATGAGTGATATCAATCAAAAAAACTTAATGCTTATTCTTTCATATTCATATTAAGATTTGATAAAGCGCATCACATCATTGATAAAAAATTAATAATTGATTCACTTTTCTAAAAACACGTGATCTGGTTGAATATTTGGTGTTTATGTAAGAGTCTCTCGGACTTAAGGATGGATTTGTACGCCTAGTATTCAAATTTTTTGGCTTTTCCTTTTTCTGAAGTTTAATTTGAAATTCAAGTTTAATTTGAAATTCTTAATATTACCTTAATGTTAATAGGTTAATATTCATCTTCTGTGATGTTTATAATAAAAAATTTTTAAGAATGGGAAAATGTAATGAAAGTAAATAATTTTTTCACTACCAACCATCTGTTTGAACCTAATGCCAGTGAGGAGAATGACCTAAGTTTAGGCGAAAGTTTAAAAAATATTCTTGCCTCTTACAGGCCCCAAGATCTAAAAAATGATCGACGTCTTGATGCTTCGGTTGGTACTTATATTATGATGTTGTTAACTATGATGTCTTACGACGAGTTACATCGAACATTTCCTCAAAGTGAAGATTTAATTAATTTACAGGACATTATTTTTGATACTCATCATGCAGTTGATCTTGTAGAAGGCAAATTGGTTTACTGTAAGTTTTCGCACCTTTCAATGCGGCTGTCTCCTAGGCGTTCTGGATTTAGTATGGTTGCTACACACTCTTGCTACAACCTAATTTGGGAAATATTGTTTTATGAAAATGAACAATTTGCAAGGAATAAAGTTATTCAGTTTTTAAAAAATGTTTTTTATTTGCTTCCTGTTAAAAACTCCAGTTTAGGCTTAAGAAATGCGTATAAAAGGAGTGTTGGAGATTCATTATCAACCCTTCTAATAAACATTCGAAAACATTTAATTGTTATAAAACATGCAGATCCAAAGGCTGAAATAAAAGATATTCTTAATGAGCTAATCCGTTCCTATAATGGGGGCTCTGACTTCATCTCAGAAGTTCTAAAGTATGCATTAACAAGTCTAGATCGAACTTCTTACGAAAAACAAATAGAAGACTTCAATAAACGTCTTGAAAAAGAAGGGATATGCACGGGATCAGATTTAATAGCTACACGATGTGACATTATTCAAAGGGACATAGAGACTCTAGAGATAGGCTGCTTAATCACAAGCCCTGACCCCGAACGCGATCATAATAATAATCTCACACACAGGTCCAGAAATACTGAAGCACCATCATTGACTTTGGATCAAATTATACATGGGGAACCCTCACTTGGTGATGATACTGTAATAGATCTTTTTAAACTTCCATATGAAATACGGAAGCTTATGGCTAATTCTTCAAGACAAATAGATGAATCAGTTGCAGTCCTACCCGGTTTTTCTATGGAAACCGCTCATAGGGTCAAACCGCAGATGGACCCTGAGTCAATGCCAAATGGCTTGATGCCTGTTCCAAAGGAGCTTTCTTCTGATGAAAGCTTTCTTGCAAGCCTACTAAACAATTCAACTGATTCGGAAATGTGGTCAGCCAAGCCAGTCGATTCGAATTCAGAAGAGTCCTCTGCAACTCAAGCAGTTTTTGATAGAATGGAGATAGACTTATCACAAAGTCCAACACCGGAAGTCTCAGAAGCGATAGACCTCACTGAAGAGAGTGTAGACCTAACTTATGATCCGAAGCAGGCAACAGTTCTCCCAATAACAGAAAAAACTAAAGAAGCGGTTACCAAATTTATGAAAAAGTACCGCTGTCGATTAAACAACGAAGTTTTATCTGAGTGGCAAAAATATTCTAATGAAATATCTCAAGCCTTAATTAAAAGTAATAATCTTTCAGGATTTTACCTGGACGATTTCTCTCCACAAGTAAGGAATAATTTACTTAAGCCCCTTGTTGATTTTTACAATGATAGCTTCCAGAAAACTTCGAAAAGAGTATTGAATGAGTTTTTCTTTCATTTCGGCATTAAAGCTACAGAAAACTTAAAGCTCCCAAGTGAATTAAAAGGACTTATTCCCATTGAAGAAAAGTACTCAGAAAGCTTGGTGAACAAATTATCAACAAATTTTGCGATTCATACTGCTCCAGCCCTTTATAAGTTTAAGCAAGACCAGTATTCGCGACTTGTTTCGAGCGATGAAGAAATTGAAGCGAGCCACGCTCCTCAGAATATTCCATGTATTATTCCCGTACCGAGCTCTGCAAGAATCAAGCTTATACCATTATCGATGATCATTCAAAAAAATAAGGAAACTATTGATCTTACAACACACATTTCAGGAATTACCCACGATGAAGAGAGTTGCTGCGTTGCCTATCTTAAGGAAAAAAATGTTTCTTTTGAACTTGACGAGGAAGGATTGATTGCCCTCGAATGTCAAGAACTTGAAAAACTGCACAAAATTTTGGAAGCTGAATCTGAAGTCGTGCTTTATGCTTTGCAATATCGAGGCGCAGTTCAAGGGCTTTCAGAGGAAAATAACAAAGACTTAACGAGTCCAGTTGAATTCGAAACCTTGATGATAGAAGAGGAACGTCAAAAAACGCCACCAGAGAATGTTAAGAGCAACTTCGAAAAGCCATTACTGAAAAAGCGAAACAGAGAGGAGTTTGAGGAAGATATATACGATGCTCAGTTGATTGATGATGCACCTCCAACGAAAAAACAAAAAGTTGACGGATCTAACTCTACTAACGGTAAATTTGTAACTAGTCGCAAAGGAAATGAGGCGAAGGAGTTTGACATTAATAGTGTTCCTTTAGAACTAGGGGTCTCGGAAAATCATACTTCTGACAAACAGGGTACTTTAATAAATATTACTGGTGAATCGGTTGCTAACGAACAACTTAATAATTTAGGCCTTAATGCGACATTAAGTGAAATTCTCTCACATACAATAAAAAGTGCTGTTGAAAAAATTGCTAACAAATCAGCTTTCAACAGAGCGAAAAATTGGGAGCAACTAGATTTTCCAAACATTGAGAAAATAAAAAATTACATTGTGTTGTCACAAAATGAAAAGATCTTTAAAAGTGCTTCATTCCCGCTTATCGAAACTTTAAAAGACTACCAGATTGACACCCTTAGAAAAATTCGCCTTCAAATTGAATGTGGAGTAACACCTCTTTGTAGCTTATGGATGGGGCTAGGAAAAACGCCTGTTTACGCAAATCTTTGCGCTGAACTTATTGCAGAAGGTAAGGACGGTGTTATACCGATACTTGTTCCCGCTGCAACAAGGGGAAAAACGAAAAGTGAAATGCGTAAATGGATTTCCGAAGCAAAAATTACAGCACTAAAGGTGTTATATCAACATAGTCCTGAGAAATTTAAAGAAACATGGGATAGTAAATTTAAAGAAGCAAAGTTGCGCTATGCAAATAGTTATCGAGAAAGTAATCGTAAACTACAAAAAAGTAAGAGTTTTCTTCAAAAACAAGAGGAGTTGGTTGCCGATCTTTACTGGGATACAATGTATCCTTTGTTATCCACAGCTTATCTATGCAAAGAAAAGTTGATGGTTAACAACCTTATCGAAGAAACAGTATCTTTATTTTTAAATGACCTCACCATCGATCAACAAATGAAGGAGCAGTTAAGTAAAATTGAGCATATTGGTTTTGACGATGGAAAACCAATTTTGATCACTCCGTCGTATATGATTGGTGGTGATACTAAGGAAAAGGTAATCGATTCAATTTTACAAATTAGCCAACTTAGCAATTACCCGAGAAACGCACTCCCTGAAGATGCAAAAATGCGGCTTTCACAAGATGGATGTTTAAATCTTATCAATTATGACATTTCCAAAATAGTTTCCCTTAATGGTAGTCGAGATTATGAGAAAATTAAGACTGTTTATGGAACTTCTAATGCCATTATCATCGCGGGATATGAGCAATTAAAAAATTCCCTAGAAGGAAATGAAGAGCTTAAAAAGTTTGTCTATGAGAGGCCTCACCTTGCAGTGTTTGCTGATGAGGCCTCAAAGTATCACACAGACAGTAATCCTAAAAAAAAGAGTACTAGCAATATAGGCGAAAACGTCTCTTCACTTAGCAAGTTTATTGTTGGTTACTCGGAAATAGTCCAAAAGCATGGCGGCTTCTTTTTAGGCGTCACTGCGACACCTTTTGAAAATAACATTAAAGAGTTAATAAAACTTTTAACGATCAGTAACAAAAAAGGGGATTTTAAAAAAACTACGATAAAATCCATTCTAGAGATGCAAAAAAAAGCTATCGAAACTATTTGTGATTCCATCACGGAAAGTGAAGTGCTTGAAAGTGAAGATCTCTTAAAATCATTTGCACATGCAAATGTGCTTGCACAGATAATCGAGCAATGCGTTGTTTCTAAAACGTTTACTGATCGCGATGTAATAGAGGCTTGGGGAGATAAAATACCGAAGGAGAAAAGAGTCTTATCAAGAGTTCGAATCTCACAAGAAAACAAAGAACTAGCTTCAAAAATCATCACCACATGTGCCCAGGTATACAAAAGCACATCTTCAAGTGTTAAAGATAGGACCATCATTAATCTCACTCCCTGTATTGCACGCTGTTTAATTGATGGAGATGACGGAAAACTCCAACTTAAAGATAATGCTGCATTAACGTCATCAATAAATTCCATTGGGGATAAAATACTTAATTATAAGAAAAATAACGACTTATCGGTACTCAATAAACACTTCTTAGCAAAAACTTTGATCACAAATGAGCAATTCAAGAATATGATGACGCAAAATTCGCGCGCTATCATTGTATATGAATTTGATGCTGAAGCAAAAGTATTACAAATTGTTCTTGAAAAGTACTACAACAAACCTGTAATTGAATTTGGCGAAAACGATAAAAAACGTTCAGCTGCCTTAAATGAGCTTACCAATTCTGATAATGCAGTATTGCTGCTACCTGCCAAAGCTGGAGGAGTAGGCCTTAACCTTGGTTATGTCGACAATTTGGTTTTTTTAAGAAACTCCTGGAATCCAGCGACGCAAAGGCAATTTATCGCAAGAGTTTTGAGGGTTGGTCGTGGAAGTGATCGAAACATTCTTGAATTATTCTTTGAAAATATTCACTCCTATTATGTGAGAACTAAGTTTACTGAAAAAACTTTAGCAAGTGAATTCTTTATGAGTTCGAAAGGGACGGTTCAGGAACGGTTTGAAAAATGGTGTAAGATTCTTTCTCTAAGGGCTCTACAAAACCTGATGCTCCGATCCACCAAGAAACCAGGTTTTTACAACTCAACACCCATTTTGGAGCTGTTGGAGGAAAACGGTCAACGTAGTATTGAAAGATTGCTCGTTGGTAAAATAAAAGAAATTCAAGAGGCTGTAAACTACGATGAATTTACCGAAAGATTTGAGAATATGAACCCACTTTCTGCAATTCATATTGAAGAAGTTGATCCATCTCCGATGGAAATTGATTCCGAAGATAACCCTGAACTAAGTTCCATTGAAGCCCCTGTAGTAAAAACTACCAGCAAACTTGCTAATGCCTTGCAAACATTACCACCTTCTAAGTATCAAAGGATACCTTTAAATAATAATTGGAGCGTGGAAGAGGTTAAACGATTTGCTGCAGCAATCGCAGACCCGAACAATCAAAACATGGTAAATCAATACTTTGGGAAGTTTATCACACGTTTACGTAAAGAAAAAAACAAATACGCGGATCAAATACGTGCTAATGGATTCAATGGAGCCACTCAGTTTATGAATGAAAAGTTTAGTGTTTTGAGTTCGAATGTAAGCGACATTTATAGATATAGCCAATCTCAGAACTCCTATGTGCTTGAACAGACTGAGGGCAATACTGGAAATTCTCGAGGTTTAATTTACAAATCGCAGAATGGACCAAACAGTTTTAGGTACGATGTTCTAATGCCAATAGATGTTGCTAATGAAGCTGAGAAGCGCTATTTATCTTCGTTGCAACAGCAAAGGTGATGAACTGATCATAGACTAATCGCAATCAATAAGGACATCCGATAGATCATGTATCTTTGCAACCTTATTGATTGCGGCTGGAATTACTTGTGTTGGAAATGAATCGTTAAAAACAGTGCTCAATAAAGCTTTTTGAACTGCAAGTTTTAATTGCTGTATTGGAACCTCGCTTATTTCAGGTGTCATGTCAATATAATAATCAAAACACTCTATCGGCGTCTTTGAATACTCACCAAACCAACGCTCTAACCTAATTAACCGTTTGCGGTGTATACGAGGATCTTTTTCCCTGAGCTCTAATCGACGAACAACCTCTTCTAAAGAGAGTTCTATTCTGATAACAAAAGTTTTATATCCAAAATCATTTGCTAAGGATAACGTTGATTCCTCAATTCCATCAATGCTACGATCGAGAATAATAAAGTGATTGGGATATTTTTTTTCTAATCGTTGAAATGCGTACTTTAAATATTCTTCTAATCTGATTTCATCATCATTTCCATTAATTTGTATCGACTTTCTCAACAATTCGCGAGCATCATCGCAGCTTATTCTTACTCCTTCCATTTCATCTTCCAAAACGTGCGCTAAAGTTGATTTGCCCATTCCTGGTACCCCGGAAAATAGCACAAGAAATTTGGGTTTATTTCTAAAAAAAGTAGACTTTTCAGGAAATTGTTGCTGAAAAACACTTTTAAAATGCTCTGGGGGTTCAGAACAAATCACCGAAAAAGCGTGCAAAAACACAAGTACAAATACGCATCCTCTAATCACTTATGCCTTTTCCATCATGTAACGCGATATTTTTGTAGCTAAAGATCTGGGGAGAATTCGTGTAGCAAACAATAAGCCTTTATTCATCAAGCCTGGGATTGCTATCGTTTTACCTTGTTTCATCTGATCGTAGCCAAGCTGTGCTACATCTTTTGCCGACGCCCTTCCTCTCTTTAATCCTCTAACACCAGTCATATTTGCCACATCGAAAAACTCTGTGTCTGTTGGACCTGGGCAGAGCACCGTCGCTGTTACTTTTGTATTTGAAAGTTCATTAGCAATTGCCTCAGTAAACGAAACGACAAATGCCTTTGTCGCATAATAAATGGCCTGAAGTGGGCCTGGAACGAAGCCTGCCATGGAAGCTACATTGAGTATAGCCCCCTTATTAAGAGCGACCATATCATCAAGAAATAAACGTGTTAACTCAACTAGAGCCAGTACATTTAAGTTGATCATATCCTTATCATTTTCCCAAGAACGTTCATGGAATTTTCCTCGACCTCCAAAACCTGCATTATTGATAAGGTAATCGACTATTAGGTTTTGTTTTTTGACTTCTTGGTAAAGCTCTTTCGCAGCGTTCACTTTAGCTAGATCTTTTGAAATTACAAGAACGGTCACTCCGTACTTTGATTCTAATTCTTTTTTAAGATCTTCTAATAATTCCTTTCTTCGAGCAACAAGGATCAAGTCACCACCTCGCTTAGCGTGTACCTTTGCAAGTTCTAGCCCGATTCCACTTGAAGCTCCGGTTATGAGTGCTATGTTTTTCATAATATCTCCAAAATTCAATAAATCTGTCTTATACAAAAAAAAATCATATCTTGAATAGAAAAAAGAACATGTATTACAGAACTATCGGTGTACACTTTAAGGAATATTCCTGCCAGGTTCACGACAGTAGGGCAGCAGCGAATCTATCAGTCTTGCGGAAAATAGCTTTATCTCTATTGAAGCAAATTGATCCAAAAAATACCTATCCTGCAGCCGTAGGCTATCCTGATTATCTTGTTCAAAAAATTTAAATTGTCCTTCATTAAACTTTAATATCTTAGCTTAAGATTACGTGATTATCGAGGCACACAGATTTCCAAAAAAAATGCTCATATCAAAGCTCCAAAAGGCCGCCTATTTACCTGATTTTCGGAGAAAGTGCC